>NZ_JABURJ010000101.1 GCF_014762745.1 Kangiella sp. | reverse complement strand
TTAAGTGATTTTTAATGCCCCGCAAAATTTTTAAAAAATATTTGCCTGATCATAAAAAGATTAAAGAAAGCCGCTATATGAAGGTTTTCGGTAACCTGATTCATGATCCTGGCTTATGGCACCTCAACCGCTACAGTGCGTCCGGGGCGTTTGCGGTGGGCTTGTTTTGTGGCTTTTTACCCATTCCATTTCAAATGGTCATTGCGGCTGCGCTAGCCATCTATTTCCGAGTTAATCTACCGATTTCCGTTGTTTTATGCTGGATTACCAATCCAGTCACCATGGTGCCCATGTTCTACTTTGCCTATAAAGTCGGTGCCTGGATTCTTGGCGTTCCACCTAATGAGTTTAACTTTGAGCTCAGTTTTGAATGGCTTCAATCTGAGCTGATTCATATCTGGAAACCGTTTTTGCTCGGTTGCTTAATCTGTGGTGGTACCCTTTCCCTGATTGGCTATCACACTATCAGCCTATTCTGGCGCTATCACGTGGTTCGTGCATGGCGCGCACGTCAGGCTCGCTGGAAAGATAGACTTCTTCATACTCTGCATCTTGATCAGCTTGGAAAAAAAGATGATGAAGATGATGAGTCTGAGTCTAAAGCAGAAGACTACCGCGAGAAATCAAACGACCATCGCAACGATTAAGCCGGATTATGCCAAACCTGGTGGTTAGGCACTGTACGAGATTGGCTATAGTTTCTTTAAGAAATGTCCATTAGTGTTAAACACAGTAACTAGAAACATCCCAAATTCGAAAAATCGTTCACTTAAGCCGGCTTGTTACTAAATCGAGTATTGTCATTCACCACAGAGACCAGCGGGAATGCCATTGGTGCACTTCCTACGGTGGCCCACGAAGGTCGGAATCCGCAAGGTTTTCTATTAAAAGAATAGACTCCCGCCTTCGCGGGAGTGACAAGAATTAGAGTAGTTCGTTGTCGTTTGGACCGAGTAGCTCCCCCCTCGGTCGCCTATTATTTCGTAAAGATGACAGGACTTTGGGAGATATTGCTTTTGCAGGGTTCGTCAGAAACGATGCATAAAAAAGCCGCTCATGGCATAAACCAGAGCGGCTTTTTTAATTCTATAATGACTTACTCAATAGCCATTAAATGACCATCTTCCAGTTTTAACTGTCGTTGCATTTTTGAGGCCAGTTCAAGATCGTGGGTAACGGTTATGAAGGTGGTGCCCATTTCCTGATTAATTTCGCACATCAAGTCATAAACTTTCAGAGCCGTTGCGTGATCAAGGTTACCGGTCGGCTCATCGGCCAAAACACAGACAGGTTCATTGGCCAAGGCTCGGGCAAAGGCGATACGCTGACGCTCTCCTCCCGATAACTCAGAAGGTTTGTGGGTTGCACGATTGGTCAGTCCAACGCGCTCAATGAGAGCTGCGGCTTTACGGTATGCAAGGTCGCGATTAGTGCCGCGAATGATGTGTGGCATGCCGACGTTTTCAAGTGCCGTGAACTCTGGCAATAAGTGATGGAACTGATACACAAATCCAATGTTCATGTTGCGGAATTCGCCCTGCGCTTTTGGCTTTAGTTTATGCACATCCTGGTCATTAATGACTACAGTACCTTCTGTCGGTTTGTCGAGCGCGCCAATCAAGTGTAGCAAGGTACTTTTTCCGGAACCAGATGCACCAACGATAGCCAGCTGTTCACCTCTTGTAACCGACAAGTTAAGCGACTCTAGAACAGTAACCTTACTGGCACCATCTTCATAAACACGACTCAAATTCGTTACTTCAATTAAACGCTCATTATTCATAACGAAGAGCCTCCGCAGGTTGTGTTTTTGATGCTTTCCAGGCGGGATATAAAGTAGCCAAAATGCTGATTATAAAGGCTGAAAGTCCAATTTTAATAACGTCGTCAACAATTAGCTCAGTGGGCAGGAAGTTTACAAAGTAAACATCTTGCGGGAAGACGCTGACGCCAAAAGTATTCTCTACCCAGTTAACTATATCCGGAAGATTTAATGCTAGGAGTACACCGAGTATAACGCCAGCCAATGTACCAATAAGGCCATTGATAATACCGCTGGTCATAAAGATACGAAGGATCGATCCAGGGCTTGCGCCGAGCGTTCTTAGAATGGCGATGTCGGCCTGTTTTTCGGTCACCAGCATGACTAGCGAGGTGACGATATTAAATGCAGCAACTGCAATGATAAATGTTAGAAGAATAAACATGATTTTCTTCTCCATATCAATTGCATTAAACAGTGTCTGATGTTGGCGCGTCCAGTCAGTCACAAAATATTGATGATCGAGCAGTTCACTAACCTGGTAATTAACGTCATACACATTCATCACATTACTGGTTTTCAGTTGCAATGCAGATACACCCTGCTGACGTAATAACTGTGCGGCATCATCCATGTGCACAAATGCCAGGCTCTTATCAGCTTCTGAACGGGTTTCAAAGATACCGGTTACGGTAAAGCGTTTAGCACGCATACTCAGACCCGCAACAGATACACGGGTTTCTTTTAAAATCAATAATGAAACCTTGTCGCCCACATTGAGCCCGAGACTTCTGGCAATTTTTGAACCGAGAATAATGTTGTATTCACCAGATTTGATATCATCAAACGAACCGGTATGCATATTGTCTTTGACGATAGAAACTTCATCAATTTTATTCGGTAAAATGCCCTGCACCATGCCGAAACTCTCGCGCCCCTGAAAACGGAACATGGTCTCAGACTGAACATAAGGTGATACACCAATCACTTCAGGATGCTCTTTGACCTTCTTTTCGAGCGCTTGCCAATCATCTATCGGGCCACCCAGGCCTTGAACCAGCACATGCGGTGCCATGCCCAGAATACGGTCTCTGAGTTCTCGTTCAAAACCGTTCATAACAGACATGACGGTTATTAATACCATTACCCCAAGGGCAATGCCGATCATGGATATTAAGGATATGAAAGAAATGAAGTGGTTACGGCGCTTGGCTCTGGTGTAGCGCAACCCTACAAATAACGAGAATGGCAGTCGCATCAGCTTATCTGGTCAAACAAAGTTGGCGTCATATTGAATGGATCACAATTTGGAGTCAAGTTATCGGTTAAAATTATTAAGTTAGTGCGCTAAATTATTGACACAGCAACCTATTTTTTTGATATTCTAAGCAAAATAACGATTAAGGAGTCGTAAGATGAAACTATTAAAGGGGTTAGCCATGAGCCTATCTTTAGCTGTGACCATGGCTTTTGGGGTAGCAACCGCTGACGAGGTTCGGGTCCCAGTTGCAGAGCAAGGCAAAAATGCCGGTATCGAAGTTCCTAAAAGTGGTATCACTAAAGCAGCCGTTGAACAGAAGTTTGGCGCACCACAATCAATTCAAGGCCCTGTGGGCGATCCACCAATCACCAAATGGATTTATGCCGGGTTCACTGTTTATTTTGAATATGACCGCGTGATCCACGCCGTTATTCATCATCAGTAGGGTTTTCTAAAGTCGGAAAGCGACTCCTGCTAACTGGAAATATCAAAGCCACTCGATTGAGTGGCTTTTTTGTTTTTATAGATGGGTTACGCTCACAAAGCTAACCAACCCTAGATTCATATTATTCTGAACGATGCCGTAGGCTGGTGATGAGCGAAGCGAATCCCAGCTTTTTGGATAATTTGAACGACTTTGCTGGGACTCGCTTCGCTCATCACCAGCCTACAAATTGTGTATATTCTCATCCAGACTCGGTAGGGGCAAGGGGCAGGTCTGTGTGCCTGTCCACGCTTTTACTGTTACTTCTTCAACTGAGCCAATACATAAGGCGCGACTACGACTGACCAGAATTCAGTTTCAGATTGGCAGTGCTCTTTTACAAATTCCATTGGCATGCGTTGGATCTTTTCCGAATCAATCAGCGGCTTAATGGCTTCTGCATTGTCGAGTGACAAATCTGCGGCGCAGTTGATGAGGTCTACACCCTGCTCTATCAGCAACAAGTTGCCTTTAGCGAAAAAGCGTTCAATTTCTTTCCAGGCGACCACCGCGGTTTCTCCATTGAGCTTCATAATCAGCTCTTCTCTTGGTGTCAGTTCAGTAAAACTGTCTGTTTTTTGTTCAGATTTCAGTTGTTCAATTTTGCTGTCTTCAGTCATAGTCTTTTCTATTCAGATCGTCTTTTACGCCAATAAGTTATCTTTAAGCTCTAACCACTGATCGCTACCTTGCACTTTGGTCAGTGAGTAATTGAGTGCTTTACCTTTCATTTTCAATAGCCGCTGCGCTGATTTTGGATCGCAATCAAAATCAAATTGCTCGGCAAGCTCCTGCCCTTCTTGAGGATGGTTACACACCAGCACCATATCACAGCCAGCATTGATAGCAGCTTCGGCACGCTCATAGTAGCCGCCGACTACTTCGGCGCCTTTCATACTCAGGTCATCGCTGAATATAACGCCATCAAAACCCAGTTGCCCACGCAAAATATCTTGTAACCAGATAGTTGAAAAACCTGCTGGCTGCTTGTCAAAAGCCGGATAAATCACGTGTGCAGGCATGACAGCCTGATAATCATTGGCCAATTCGGCAAACACGCGCATATCTTCACCAATAATCTGCTCTCGCGGACGTTCATCGACAGGAATATCAATGTGTGAGTCGGCTTCAACCGAGCCATGCCCAGGGAAATGCTTGGCTGTGGCGGCCATACCGTAGTCGTTCATACCACGAATAAATTCACGCCCTAGTTCAATAACTTCGTCTACCTTACCCGAAAAAGCCCGATCGCCAATAACCTGACTGATATTTTTATTCAAGTCTAAAACTGGAGCAAAGCTAAAGTCGATACCAACCGCCTGCACTTCAATCGCGATCATGGCGCCCCATTGATAGGCTTTACGTTTAGCCTGCTCATGGTCTGAGTTTTCAAGCAAAATAGTGCCCATAGCAGGAACCGCAGTAAAGCCTTCGCGAAAACGCTGCACGCGCCCGCCTTCGTGGTCCACAGCAATCAGAATATCTCTGTTGGCGATTTCACGAATGGACTGAGTTAGCTCAGCAACCTGCTGTGGCGACTGATAATTGCGACTGAATAAAATAATGCCGCCAAGCAAAGGGTTCTGTAACAATTCCTTTTCTCTGGAATTGACTTGCAAACCTTCAATATCAAGCATTAATGGGCCAATACTCATTGAATTGGAGCTCCTGGATGGTGGTTAAGGCTGAATTGTGTGTAATGGTAACCGATTGCGGACTACAAAATCACTGCTTGCTTCTAAAATTAGCAAAAACCGATATAATGTTGGGCTGTTAGGTTATTCAAAATATACAATCATATTACGTCAATGATTACCAACAAACATACTGTGGAGTTAAAGGTATAGCTTATGATGAAAATTAGAACTGCCGTCAGTAGTGCCGTTTTATTCGGTGCCCTGCTTGGTTTGTCGGCTTGTAGTGACGAAAGCGCTGATAAGCAACAAACTGCTGAGGTTCAGCAGGTCGAAACACAAGTAACGGTTGCTGATGCTGAAAAATTTGTCGCAGACGCGGAAAAGCGACTGTCTGAAATCTCTGAATATGGTGCAAGAGTGGCATGGGTTAATGCCAATTTTGTGACCTACGATACGACTCAGTTAAATGCTAAAGTTGGTGAAGAATACACCAAGCTGGGTGTTGAACTGGCCAACGAAGCTAAGAAGTTTAACGATCTTGAGTTACCTTATGATTTGAATCGTAAACTTGAAATGATCAAGCTTGGCTTAACTCTGCCGGCTCCTTCCGATGAAGCAAAAACTAAAAAGCTTGCTGAAATCACTTCTAAACTGGATAGCATTTACGCCACTGGTAAAAGCCCTGATGGCCGCACTTTGGGTCAATTAAGCGAAGTATTACGTTCGTCGCGTGATCCACAGGAACAGCTTGAAGCATGGCTTGGTTGGCGTACCGTTTCTCCGGAAATGCGCCCTCTTTATAAAGAAATGGTTGAGATTGCCAACGAAGGCTCACAAGAGCTGGGCTATAAAGACACAGGTGCAATGTGGCGTTCAAAATACGACATGCCTGCAGATGATTTTGCACAAGAAATGGATCGTCTCTGGGGTCAGGTTGAGCCACTATACGAAGCATTACACTGCCACGTTCGCGCAGAGCTGAACGAAGAATATGGTGACGAAGTTGTCCCACTGGACAAGCCAATCCCCGCTCATTTGCTAGGCAATATGTGGGCACAGCAATGGGGTAATATTTATGACCTGGTTGAGCCGGAAGGTGCTACCAAGGGCGTAGACCTTGATCCGATTCTTCGTAAACATTATGGCGTGGACCATGAGGTTGTAACTTACAACGAGAAAGAAGCAGCCGTTAAAGAGATGGTTAAAACTGCCGAAAACTTCTTCTCGTCTTTAGGCTTCGCACCACTGCCTGATACTTTCTGGGAACGTTCGCTATTCGTAAAACCTCGTGACCGAGACGTTCAGTGTCATGCCAGCGCCTGGAATCTTGATAATCAGGAAGATATCCGCATTAAGATGTGTACGGAAATCAATTCTGAAGACTTCCAGACGGTTCATCACGAATTGGGCCACAACTACTATCAGCGCGCTTACAAAGATCAACCAATCTTATACAAAGGTAGCGCAAATGACGGTTTCCACGAAGCCATCGGCGATACAGTTGCCCTTTCCATCACCCCTGCTTACTTAAAGCAAATTGGTTTGATTGATCAAGAGCCTGATGCAAGTGCTGATATCGCGCTATTGATGCGTTCTGCATTAGATAAAGTCGCTTTCCTTCCATTTGGTTTGATGGTTGATAAATGGCGCTGGCAGGTATTCAACGGCGAAGTAACTGCTGATGAATACAATCAGGGCTGGTGGAATCTTCGTACTCAGTACCAAGGTATCATGCCTGCTGTTGAGCGTACTGAAGCTGACTTCGATCCAGGTGCGAAATACCACATCCCTGGTAACACGCCGTACTCGCGTTATTTCCTGGCACACATTCTCCAGTTCCAATTCTTCCGCGACATGTGTGAGATGGCTGGTAACGAAGGCCCACTTCACCGCTGCTCTTTCTACGGCAACAAAGAAGTTGGCGCTAAGCTAAATGCGATGCTTGAAATGGGTGCTAGCCGTCCATGGCAAGATGCTTTAGAAGCTATGACAGGGTCGCGTGAAATGGATGCGACTGCAGTACTTGAGTACTATGCGCCATTGAAAACCTGGTTAGATGAGCAAAACAAAGATCGTAACTGCGGTTGGTAATCACTAATGCCGTTACGACATAAGGCGCCTTCGGGCGCCTTTTTTCCTTCCCACAGAATCCCTCACGACAGCAAGGACAATTACTTTAGAAGAGATTTTTCATAACACAGTGTCCCTCAGTAGGTTGGGATTCGCTACACTCATCACCAGCCCACAAGATCTAAGGGATAAAAGGATCGGCTGGATTAACTGTTTAGATGTAGCCGAACGACTACAAATTATTTGAATTACAGTTAAAGCTGTTTTTAATGTGGATAGACTTCACTCAACAACTATACGAATTTGTCTGGTTCTTACCCTGCTCTTTGGACTTATACAAAGCTTTATCGGCTTCTGCCAAAAGCTCTGTTTCATTGATTCGGCGCTCGTTCAAACAGGCAATGCCAATGCTGATAGTCACCGAGTGCTCAGAGCCATCAGGCGCTGTGAATACTTCTTCGGCAACTTGAGTCCTGAAACGCTCCATGGCGTTCTTGCCAGATTCAATGTCGGTTTCGGGAAGTAGAACCGCAAACTCTTCTCCGCCAATTCGGGCGTAATAATCAATATCGCGACAGCTTTCTCGCATAATTTGCGCTAACCGTACCAAAACACGATCACCAAAATCATGCCCATAAGTATCGTTAATAGTCTTAAAGTCATCAATATCCCAGATCACTGCGCAATAGGTATGCCCGAGTCGCACAGAACGATGATGCTCTTTCGTCAGCGCTGGCATAAAGGCACGTCGATTTGGCAGGCCAGTTAATACATCATGCTCTGCAGCAAGCTTCCAGCGTTCGCCCGACTCTTTTGCCAGTCTCATTTGATATTGCTGGAGTGAGAGACCAAAAACTGTAATCGCACAGGCAAAAGTAAAAGCCATCAGCTCAAACGCTGTGGCCTGGTCGGTTAAAGCAACAAAAGGCCCCCGGTTAAAATGCGTAACAGTGATTAAACTGATAAAGGTTAAAGTACTGATTGCAGCAACAGTGAGCAACCTAAGCTCAAAACTCATTATCACCAAAACTGGCAAGATCAGATAAATGACTGCTGGGTAACGCCATACCCCAAGTAGAAAAATAAAAGCAATGAGTGCAACCGAAAAGCAAAGTCCTATTGCTGGCTTTTTAAATTGCAGCGGATCCAGTTTCAGGCTGTTATAAACCTGATAAACCATCATCAGCCCCAGTGAGTTTGCCAGCAGCAGGCTAATGAAAAACTTTTCCAGCTGATATTCGGCTAGATAGCCACCTACTGATAAATTTGTGGTGATGACAGCTGCTGTAATTACGGGCGGAATAATACAGACCCATAATATAAATTTAGATAAGGATTTAGGGTTAATGACACCAGAGGGTAAGTACCTGGCAAACAGGAGCATCGCAATATAACTTTCAGCTCCGTCTGCTAATGCTGAAATCAGGGTGTGCAGCTTTGGATTGGTCACCGTGCTGACTTCCATGCCTGGCAAATTGACGTAATAGGCAGCTATGACAATCAGGGGGACTGCTTTCCAGCCCCAACGCAAACACATTAAAAAGCCGATACCGGATGGTAACCACAATAAACTGATGTTACTTGGAAATAAGGTAAACAGGCTCATGCCAAAGCGCGCGCTGGCATAATATGCTAACCCTGAAAAGAATAGAAAAATTAGAGAATAAAGGCTGGTACTCTGCTTTCCCTCCCTGAATTCATTACGCGTTTTTTGATGTAATTGCGTTAAATATGATCTTATTAACATATATCCCCATCCATGCCTTGTTTAATTTACTTCATCGAGCATGGATAGACAATAAAAAATTGTACAATTATTCGACAGCTGCGAGCCGTCTTATCAAATCACATAAAGATACACGGCAAGAAAGTGGCAGATAGCACCGCCCAGCACAAAGAGATGCCAGATAGCGTGGTTGTATGGAATTTTCTTATCTGCTGCGTAGAAAATGGTTCCAAAGGTATAGGATAGACCGCCAGCAAATAAGAGCCATAACGCAGGTTCAGCAACCTTCTCAAGCATTTCTTCGGCGGCAACCACAATCACCCAGCCCATCAGAATATAGGTGATTAAGGACACTCTTGGAAAACGCTGCTTAAACATGACCTTGAAGGTCACTCCGAACAGTGCCAGCCCCCAGATAACACCAAAAAGCACCCAGCCCCAGACACCGTTTAAACTAACCAGAACAAATGGCGTGTAGGTACCGGCAATTAAGAAATAAATGGCGCAATGATCAAAGGTTTGGAAAACTTTCTTAACTGACTCTGGTTGAAAGCTATGGTAAAGAGTTGAAGAGGTGAACAGGATGACCAGGCTGATACCATAAACAATGGAGCTGGCGAGCTTCCAGCCGTCTCCCAATTGCACTGACGTCATAATCATCATGGTCATAGCAGCTACGCTCAATAAAGCTCCAATGCCATGAGTCAGGGCATTGGCAATTTCTTCGCCAATGCTGTAAGTGTGTTCCGTTAATTCTACGTCTAGATGGGCAATATTGTGTTCTGCAGAGTGCTCTAGATTATTTGACATGAAGTGCCTTGATTCAGATCCGACCAGATGCCGCCATCTTCGCTGACAATGAGCCTAAGGTCAATAGTTCAGCGTACACTTGTGAGTTGAATTGTTAGAAAATGTGGACTTATGCAGCCAGGAATTGATGGTAGATCTGCTCGGCAGCTATCGGCGCACCAAGCCAGAAGCCTTGCGCCTGATCACAGTCAAAGGAAGTCAGCAGTTGCGCAATATGTTCATCCTCTACCCCTTCGGCAATAACTGACAAGCCAAAAATATGGGCAATCTTGATAATTTCGGCAAGCAGCGAGTGCTGAATTTCAGACTCCTCAAGCGAGCGAATGAAGCTGGTATCAATTTTAAGCTGGTGTACGGGTAGTTTCATCAGGTAATTAAAGGATGAATAACCTGTTCCGAAATCATCGATGGAAATTTTGACACCAATATCATTAAGCGCCTGCATTCGCTTCAGTGCGTTTTCAAAGTCAGAGATAAAGGCCTGTTCGGTAAGCTCAATCTCAATACAGCCTGGGCTGATACCATACTGTTCAACCAACTTCTGCAGATCATCGAGCAGATGACCATGCTGGAAATAACGAGGACTGACGTTTACGCTAACCGGGCAACAATAGTTGCTATCACATTTCCACTGAGCAATATCACGACAGACCTGCTCCAGCACCCATTGGCTGATAGGAATGATCATGCCATTCGATTCCGCCTCTCCGATAAACTCAGCGGGACTCATTAAAGTGTCTTTATTGTTCCAACGAATCAGCGCCTCAACACCTAACATAGACTTTTCGGTCAGTGAGAATTTTGGCTGGTATTCCAGATAAAACTCATCGTTTCGTAGCGCACGGCGTAAAGAGGTGCGCATGGAAAGTCGATACTTTGAGTATTTTTCCAGATGGTTGGAATAAAAGCTGTAGGTATTTTTACCATGCTTTTTGGAGTTATACATGGCCATATCGGCTTTTTTCAGAAGCTCTTCAGCCTGATCGCCATCCTCGGGATAGATGGCAACGCCCAGTGATGGCGTGATATAAATCTGACTAGTTCCCAATGTAATCGGCGCATCTAGGGCATGCCTTACCCTATCGAGCACGTTAACAATCGCCTCGCGATCTTCAACATCCTCAAGCATTATGACAAACTCATCGCCACCTAACCGAGCGAATGTATCGTGTTCGCGTAATGCCACCAGTATCCTTTTGGCGACTTTCTGTAAAAGCAGATCGCCCTGCGCATGACCAAAGGTATCATTAACTGTTTTAAATTCATCCAAATCAAGAAACACAACCGCCAGATATTCCTGTTTGCGCTTCGCCAGTTCGAGAGCATGTTCAAGGCGTTCTGAAAATAAGGTTCTATTGGGCAGGCCAGTAAGTTCATCATGATAGGCCAGATATCGAGCCTCCCGCTCTTTAAGCTTCAACTCAGTAATATCTTTAATGGTCCAGACCAATCCCTGTGTTTGTCCGTCAAGTTCAAGCGCCTTAGCCTTACATTCAAAAAATCGACCATCATTATGCTCAACTAAAATATTGCTGCTGTCTTCCTGTCTCAACAGTACTTTGTGGATCTGATTGATAACGATTTCTGCGTTACGAATGTTCTTGCCTAATAGTCGACTGATTTTGAAGAAGTTTAAGGAGAGGAATTCAGAAGCAGACATATTCAGCATTTGCAGTGCCGTATCATTATAGGCCGTTGGAATACCTTGAGAATTAATCTGAATTATACCGTCATAACCTGCATCCATGGTGACTCTCAGCTTGCGGATACTTTGCTCAAGCTCATGCTTGACCTGCTCCAGCTCGGTCAATTTGCTCTGCAAATGATTAAAACGGCCGCGAGACTCATCCGAAGTTAAGGACAGAGACTTCTCATACCATTGACGTTCTTCTTCGGCTCTTTTGTAGGCCTGGTCAATGGCTTTAAGAAATTCGTCAGGCACTCGATCGCTATCACCATTGAGATAGTTTTTGATCTGGCGATTGAGTAGCTTATGCATGGTTAGCTCCGACTGGATTCACCGGCATGCTTAACCGCTTTATTAAGAGCTAAAACTAACCTCGATTGCTGACTCCGTAGAGGTATTAAGAAGAGTGACAAAAGGACTAATGAACCCACTGCCACAGCGGGTTCAAAGAAAAATACTAGATAATCGGTCATCCAAGTCATAAAACTAACCCCAGATAATTCCTTGTATAGGTTAGTTCTATCACTTCAAATTTGCATTGTCAATTTTATAAAATATCGCAAGATCTTTATTTTTAAGCATTTCCATCAATGCAAGCATGCATTATAGATATTACTTAAAGCTGCAAGGCAAGCTCAGTACCCTGCCTGATGGCTCGTTTAGCATCTAACTCCGCAGCCACATCAGCACCGCCAATCAAATGCACCGAAACACCTTTTTCAGCCAATTCATCATGCATCGCTCTAAGCGGTATCTGACCTGCACAGATAACAATGTTATCAACATCCAGCCATTCTTCCTGACCATTGTCATGTTCAATCAGTAGCCCCTGATCACTGATCTGTTTGTACTGAGCACCAGTGACCATACGAACATTCTTATGCTTTAAACTGGCGCGATGAATCCAGCCGGTTGTCTTACCAAGATTCTTGCCCATCTTGGTAGCCTTACGCTGTAGCATGATCACTTCACGCGCTGCAGGATCAAACTCTGGTTCTTTCAGTAGCCCGCCCGGTAATTGATAGAGTGCATCAATGCCCCACTCTTTCAACCATTCATCAAGATTTAGTGTGGGCGACTCACCTTCATGGACCAGAAACTCTGATACATCAAAGCCAATACCGCCAGCACCAATCACTGCAACTTTCTGGCCGACAGGCTTTTTATGCCAAAGCACATCAATGTAGCTCATCACTTTGGGGTGTTCGATACCTGGAATATTTGGTGTTCTCGGCACGACGCCACTGGCTAAAACCACCTCATCATACTGACCGACCAAATCATCAAGAACCATTTCGGTATTCAGATGGAGGTTCACACCCGTTATTTCGACCTGCTTTTTGAAATAACGCAATGTCTCGTAGAATTCTTCCTTGCCAGGGATCTGTTTGGCGATATTCAATTGACCACCAATTTCTTCGCGCTTATCAAAAAGATGAACTTCATGACCTCGCTTACTGGCTTCAGTTGCAAAAGCAAGGCCCGCAGGCCCAGCACCAACCACCGCAATACGTTTCTTCTTAGCCAATGGTTCTGCAACCAGTTCAGTTTCATAACAGGCACGCGGATTAACCAGACAGGTGGCACGTTTGTTCTTGAAAACATGATCCAGACAGGCCTGATTACAGGCAATGCATGTATTAATTTCATCAGCGCGATCCTGCTCGGCCTTAATGACAAACTCAGCATCAGCAAGCAAAGGCCGTGCCATTGAAACCATATCGGCTGTACCATTACTCAAAATTTCTTCTGCAACATGCGGCATGTTAATTCGGTTGGAAGTAATTAATGGTACTGATACTTCATTACGTAGTTTTTTAGTGACCCAGGTAAAGGCTGCGCGCGGTACAGAAGTTGAAATGGTCGGAATACGTGCTTCATGCCAGCCGATTCCGGTATTAATAATGGTCGCGCCAGCTTTCTCGACTGCTTTGGCCAGCTGTACCACTTCATCCCAGGAACTACCACCTTCAACCAGATCCAGCATAGACAAACGATAGATCACAATAAAGTCATCGCCGACCGCTTCTTTAACCGCCTTGATAATTTCTAATGGAAATCGAATCCGGTTTTCATAAGCGCCACCCCACTCATCGGTTCGATGATTGGTGCGTTTAACAATAAACTGATTAATCAGATAACCTTCCGAGCCCATGATCTCAACGCCATCGTAACCTGCTTTTTTAGCCAGCTTGGCACAATTGGCGTATTGCTTAATGGTTTTTGCGATTCCTCGTTTGGATAGGGCTTTCGGGGTAAAGGGTGAGATAGGAGCCTTTAGCTTTGATGCGGAAACAGAGAATGGATGATAGGCATAGCGACCAGCATGTAGGATTTGAAGTGCAATTTTACCACCAGCTTCATGCACGGCATCGGTAACTATTTTGTGCTTTTTGACCTGCCAGCCGAAACTGAGCTGAGAAGAATGAGGCGCCAGCCGTCCGCGGAAATTTGGTGAAATACCACCGGTGACCATCAAAGCTACGCCACCACGGGCACGCTCCGCATAAAATGCCGCCATCTTCTCAAAGCCACCCTTTTCTTCCTCAAGCCCAGTATGCATTGAGCCCATCAAGACACGATTTTTCAGTGTTGTAAATCCTAAATCTAGTGGTTCAAGAAGTTTTGAGTATTTCACGGTAGCGTCTTTTATTGTGATTAAAGATGAGCTTAAGTCTACTGGTATAACCAGATCAAGGCAATCCCTCTCGGGATCGATGAAAGTACATATTTGATTACAAAATGAAAGAATCCGGAACTCTATATAAAACAATACGTTATTAAAATTAATTAAATTCAACACTAGTCATAAAACAGCCTATTTGTATAGAATGTGTTCGTTCCAAATTATTTTAACTAGAAAAGGTATTTTCACGTGTCACAACCAAACTCAATGATCGGTAAATTCTTTTACCGTATATGGAAGACTATCGATGTGGCTGGCCGATTAATGATTGGCCTTATCGCATTAACCATTTTCGTATTGTTCGTTCGCGGCTGCACTAGTGGCCCAGATCTGCCAAAGATTGACGATGGCGCTGCGCTTATTCTTGCACCTAAAGGCATTATCGTTGAACAGGAAACCTATCTTGATCCAATCGAGCGCGCCATGCAGGAAGCGCAAGGTATCGCACCAAACGAAACCTCCATCTATGACCTACTCGATGCTATTGAGTACGCTAAAAACGATGATCGCATCAGCGTGATGGTGATTAACGTTAATAGCCTACAGGGCGTTTATGCAGGGATCAGTAAATATCAGGATTTACGCGAAGCGATTAATGAATTTAAAGAAAGCGGCAAAAAAGTGATCGCGGTTGGTGATTACTATATGCAGGGGCAGTTCTATCTTGCTTCGGTTGCTGATGAAGTTTATATGAATCCATACGGCATGTTGATGTTTGAAGGTCTTGGTGGCAATAACACCTACTTTAAATCAGCATTAGACAACTTGGGCGTTAACGTTCATGTATTCCGTGTTGGTACCTTCAAATCAGCAGTAGAGCCTTTCATTCGCGACGACATGTCAGAAGCCGCTAAAGAAGCGAATATGGAATGGATGGGCGATCTGTGGAAACACATGAAACAGGAACTGGCTGCATCACGTAACATGTCTGTTGAAGAGTTTGATGACTTCGTTGAAAACTACTTAGCCAAGTTTGAAGCTACTAATGGCGACAGTGGTGAGTTAGCAGTTCAGGAAGGCTTCATTGATAAGCTGATGACTCGTGGCGAATTCCGTCAGTACATGATTGATATGGTTGGCTTGAATGAAGACAAAGATTCTTATAAAGCCATCGGCCATAAAAACTACCTGAAAGCTGTTCGCCCATTGGTTGAGCTTCCAACGAATAAAGACACAGTTGCTGTAATCGTTGCTAAAGGTGAAATCGTTGACGGCAGCCGCAAAGAAGGTGTTATCGGTGGTGACAGTACTGCTCGCTTGATTCAGAAAGCTCGCCTTGATGACAAAGTGAAAGCGATCGTTCTTCGCGTTGATAGCCCAGGAGGCAGCGCCTTTGCTTCTGAAGTGATTCGTAATGAACTGGAGCGTGCACAGAGTGAAGGCAAAATCGTGGTTGCTTCAATGGGCGGTGTTGCAGCCTCTGGTGGTTACTGGATTTCAGCCACTTCGGATGAAATCTGGGCGCACCCTACTACCATCACAGGTTCAATTGGTATCTTCGGCATGGTTCCGACTTTCGAAGAACCATTGAATAAATTGGGCGTATACCGCGATGGTGTTGGCACAACTAAATGGACATTAGCCTTCGATCCAATGGATGGCATATCTCCTGAGTTTGCTCAGCTTATCCAGCGTAACATTGAGCATGGTTATGACCGCTTCCTGACGCTTGTTGGCAAAGGCCGTAACATGACCAAAGAAGAAGTGGATCAAATCGCACAGGGCCGCGTATGGTCAGGTGAAGATGCACACCGCTTAGGTCTGGTTGATCAACTGGGGGATCTTGAAGACGCCATTGAGTCGGCAGCTAAGTTAGCAAATATTGGTGATGATTACGCCGTAAAATTCATCAAGCGTGAATTGAGTGCTGAAGAAATCTTTATCCGAAACTTGCTGGAAAATGCAAAAGCTGAAGGTAAGCTTGATGCAGTCATTGCCCAGCTTAGTAACGGCGAGACAGACATCATTGGTCACGTTCTTGGACGCGCCCAAAAGATCGTCAATATCTTCAACAACTTCAACGATCCAAACCATGTCTATGCGCACTGTATGTGTGTCGGTGAATAACCTACAAGGTTAGCAAAAGAGGCGCTTTAACTAGCGCCTTTTTTGTGTCTGCTATTAATAGGTATAAAAGCTCTGCTCAATGCATACTCTCAACTTCTACTTACAAATTATTAACACTCTTCATAAGTCAGCTCACATACAATAATAAGTCATACAAATACAGTTCAAGGAATCCTATGAAACTTTTGATAACTACATTGGTGATTTGTTTTATATCAACAGCGGCTTATGGCAAGGCCTCACAAAAGGAACATGAAGCGCTTAATAAGGAAATCCAGGCAATGGATTTCCAATTATTCGATATAGCATTCAATCAGTGCAACATAGAAGTCTGGAAAGAAATTGTTAGTGAAAATATTGAGTTTTATGATGACAGGACAGGCTTAAACACTTCTTATGAAAAAGAAGTAAGGTCTTTTCAAGATAAGTGCTCCAAACCCTTTGAGGTTACACGTCAGTTAGTCTCAAATGAGATACATCCACTAGGCGAATATGGCGCTCTACAAACCGGGAAGCACAACTTTTATGTTGACGGTGACTTGGTTGAGAAATCTCAATTTATAACCATTTGGGAGCGTGAAGATGGTAGCTGGGTAGTGAAACGAGTGGTGAGCTACGATCATCAGGCTGTGGAACCATGAGGTCAGCGTAAAAAAATGCAAGCATAAAAAAAGCCTGCTCGAAAGCAGGCTTTTGGTATAGTGGCGGAGCGGACGGGACTATCAATTACTTCCCTGTAATTGACCACTTCGTGGCCGTTGCCGCAAAGCGTCAACGTTCAAAATCGTTCCAGACGATTTTCACTTGGAATTGCTCCTGCATTCCAAGTATTCGCTTCATCCTTGAAGCTTGTCGAACCCCGCTCGCGGGTTCTCATCCCTATTTAGAGCAGACACAAAAAAAGCAGCCAAGGGCTGCTTTTTAATATAGTGGCGGAGCGGACGGGACTCGAACCCGCGACCCCCGGCGTGACAGGCCGGTATTCTAACCAGCTGAACTACCGCTCCGCAGTATTTGTTAGGTCTCTTACGAGTCTTAACAGGTGTTTCGCTGGTGACCTCATCGGTCGACGGAGCGCATATTACTGTCGTTCTTAGGGTAGGTCAACAACTTTTTTAGAAAAATATTTAACTTTTTAAAAATGCGCTTAAATGCTAGCCAATTTGGTTGTTTTTCAATCGGATAGCGGGATCCAGGAGATAATTCTATCCTCTACTTCTTCTGCTGTTAGCTTGGTTTCGGAGATGACTTTTCCTTTGATGCTATGCCCTTTCTTATGCACCAGCTCTTTGTCTCCTGATAGTAAATAGTGCCAACTGGGCAAGTCTTTGCCCTCCGCTACCAAGCGATAAGCACAGGTATCTGGTAACCAGAAGTATTCCTGTATCGTATCTGCGGTCAATTGAACGCAGTCAGGTACTTTTGAGGTTCTGTTTTGATAGTCTTTGCAGTGGAGAGTATTGGTATCGAGCAGTTGGCAGGACACGTCGGTCTGCATCAAAAGATCATCGTCATCATCAATAAACTGAACACAGCAGCATTTGGCACAACCATCGCAAAGGGATTCCCACTGTTCGTGGGTCATATCCTTCAACGCTGTGGTGAGCCAAAACTTATCAAACGTCATGCTTACTTCTTGCCAGCTATAAGCAGGGCTATTTCTTCTTCGCTCGGTGGCATCTGTAAGAAATACCCCTCTTCTTCGAGCTTTTGTGTAACTTCCTGGATATCACATAGAGCAAGGGTTTCACGCTTGGCCAGATCAAGGTGCATCACCAGCTCTGGCGTTCCCCACACTTGAATAAGGCCTTCGGGCAGGTCTTCAAACTTGCTGTCGTAAGGAATATATAAATAGGTATCAGGTTTCTTGGCGCTTTTATAAATACTGCACATCATAACGGTGTTCTCAAAAATTTTGTTTGGTTCTTGCCTATGGCTTTAAAGGAATTCCTGCATCGCCTGCTTGAATGGCTGTTCCAGCAGACTTTGACGCCAGCTGTTCCAGAAACGGTTTGGTCGCCCCTTATAGCCAAGCGTCATCTTGATATAATACTCGATCAGACGGCGATTACATAAAGCTTCAGCGGGAATATTGTGCTCCTGGCTGACATTCTCAACCTCAGCCTTTAAGGCGCTGAACATTTTTTTGCTTTGTGGGATCTTGTGAAAGGGCTGCAAAGGCTCTGGCCATTCTGTTTTGCTAACCTGGTCGGCCAGCTCAATCTGGCGAATCAGTTCGGCGCCATACTTACGAATACTGCCGCGGTTACAGCCCATCGAAAGCAAGTCGCTAATTGTCGTCTTTTCTTTCTGACAGACTTCAATCAAATGATGGTCGCGAAAGACAAAGGTTTTAGGAATATTATTGTCGCGAGCAAGAGTTTCTCGCCATTGAGCTAACTTCTGCAAGCGATTCAATTGAAACTGATTTAATCGGAAAGCGCCCTTCACTTTCAAATAGGCTTCCGAATAATCATCGGCCTGAATGATAGCCGAGAAAATACTATTAACGTCTTCGATGACGCACTCAAAAAGCCCTTTTTCCAGCAGGCTATCTCGTAGTCGGTAGTAGACAGGCAAAAGATATTGAACATCCTGTGCGGCATAAACTTTCTGTTCTTGGCTCAATGGCCTCTGTAGCCAATCAGTTTTCGTGTGTTCCTTATCAAGTACCAGGCTCAGAAAATGCTCAACAATACTGCCATAACCAACACTTAATCCAATGCCATCTAAAGAGGCGGCGATCTGCGTATCAAAAACCTGATTCAGCTCAAAACCATATTGATGATAAAGTGCCTCCAGATCTTCGCTACAGCTATGGAATGCTTTAACGACTGAAGTCGTTTTAAAAATATCGGTTAAGGCAGAAATATCGTCAAAGGCAAGAGGATCAATAAGGTAGACCTCTTCTCCATCGTATATTTGGATGAGCGCCAGCCGATGAAAATAGGTATTAGTTCGGTCGAACTCTGTGTCTACTGCGATAAAGTCAAGCGTTTGCCAGGACTGACAAAGTTCCTGCAAGCGCTCAGCGTTGAAAACAGTTTCGACATGAACTGAGTCCTGGTGTTGTTCTAAGTGAAATCGTGCCAATTAATGTGCTCCTGGCGCTCATCTATGAGCGCCATGGGAAAGGGTTATTTACGAAGTTCTTTACGAAGGATTTTACCAACATTACTTTTTGGAAGCTCTTCTCGGAACTCGACCACTTTAGGGATCTTGTAGCCAGTTAAATGTTCGCGAGTATGCTTGATGACGTCATCTTCAGTGAGGGTGCTGTCTTTTTTGACGACGACAACTTTCACTACCTCACCTTTCACTTCATCAGGTTCGCCAATGGCAGCAACTTCCAAAACGCCCGGATGAAGCGCTACAACGTCTTCAATCTCGTTTGGATAGACGTTAAAACCTGAGACCAGAATCATGTCTTTCTTGCGATCTACAATACGCAGAAAACCCTTTTCATCAATAGTAGCCATATCGCCGGTTGCCAGCCAGCCATCGTCTTTTAGCACTTCAGCTGTTTCTTTAGGACGATTGAGGTAGCCTCGCATCACTTGAGGGCCTTTGACCCAAAGCTCCCCTGGTTGGCCGACTTCAACTTCATTACCCTCTTCATCTCGAATTTCAATATCAGTAGAGGGAAGTGGTAAGCCAATGGTTCCATTATAAGACTCGAGATCCAATGGGTTCATACTGACCACTGGCGAAGTTTCTGTCAGTCCATAACCTTCCAGCAATGGAGTATTTGTCAGCTCTTGCCAGCGCTCAGCTACTGACTTCTGAACCGCCATGCCACCGCCAACTGACAGCTTTAATTTGCTGAAATCTAATTCGCGGAAAGCTGGTGTATTTAACAGGCCATTGAACAAAGTGTTTACGCCAGTCATGGCGGTGAATGGGTACTTCTTCAGTGTCTTACAGAAATCCTTCATGTCACGAGGATTAGTAATATAGATATTATGACCACCCGCCTTAGCGAACAGCAGACAGTTAACACACAAAGAGAATATGTGGTAAAGGGGAAGCGCAGTAATGATGGTCTCCTGCCCCTCATCCAGAAATGGTCCCATCCAGGCGTGAGTCTGCAACACATTGGCAACCATGTTGCGATGAGTCAATATCGCACCCTTAGAAACCCCCGTTGTGCCGCCTGTATATTGTAAAAAAGCAATATCATCTGAAGTTAATTCAACTGGGCTGACCTTCTGCTCCGCACCTTTTTGCATGGCTTCAACGAAACTATGTGACTGATCGAGCTTAAAGCTGGGTACCATCTTCTTGATGTACTTAACCACGAAATTGACGATAAAACGCTTAGGCTGAGGACACATATCACCAACCTGGGTGACAATGATGTGTTTTAGCGCAGTTTTATCTACCACCTTCTCGAGAGTATCACCGAAATTGGCAAGAATGACGATGGCATTAGCCTCGCTGTCATTGAGCTGATGCTCAAGCTCACGGGGCGTATAAAGTGGATTAACATTAACTACAGCAAGTCCGGCACGGAATGCACCAAATAAACAGACAGGATATTGCAGCAAGTTTGGCATCATCAGCGCCAGCTTGTCGCCCTTTTGCAATCCAAGCCCATTTTGCAGATAGGAAGCAAAGTCACGAGCTTTCTGGTCAAGCTCACGGTAGGTTAAGGTGACACCCAAGTTAGTCACTGCCGGTCTATCACCAAACTTCTCGACACTTTCATCGAACATGGCTAGAAGGCTAGAATACTGATCAGGGTCGATGGTTTCCTGAACCGCTTTTGGGTATTGCTTTAACCAGATTTTTTCCATATAGCTTCCTAATAGGGTCTGTTGACCTTTGATTTTCAATTTTTGTTCAAACCAAAAGCGTTCTGATCGCGACGCTCGTCATGTAGCCTAGCATTCTAAGGTAATGGCGAGCAACAAAGAGCAGAGCGCTTTTGGTTGAACCCGAAGGGTAACGTTTGTTTGGCTTTTCTACAGTGTTATCGCGCGTGGATGGAGAATAACTACACCTCACACGCGATGCCTCGTATAAAAACCAATCAAACAGCTGCAAAAACGAACAGCAAAGGCCAACAGACCCTAACTTTAATTAATTAAATTTATGGGCAAGAAAAGTAACCGATTGTATCGAATAAGGCAACTTTTAACGCCCCGTTCGCCTATTTTAGCCGATACTTTAATCTATCCGTGTTAGCTCTGATTAAATTTTGCCCAGAACTTAAGAATAGTCTGAGCCACCTCTTCAGGGTGCTCCATGTGCAAATGATGGCCTCCATCGAGATCAATCCATTCTGAGTTTTTCAGATAAGATAGCCTTTTTTCGATGGCCGGCTTTTCCTGCAACATACCCTGCTTGCCACGAATGAAGAGAACTTCGGCGGCAACATTGTTCATCAACGCTTCCAGTTGTGGCTCCGTCATACGAATCCAGGAGGCATTTTTTAAGCGAGCATCGCTTGACCATTGATAACCGCGGTCACAAAGGGTCACACCACGTTCAATAAGCGGTAACAATGTGTCTGCGCTTAGCTCACTGACCTGAGCGCGCGCATTGGCTGCTTCTTCAATCGAATTAAAATAGCGCTTTTGACTGCGTTTGGCTTTGCGTTGCTCGATTGCCTGTGCCAGTTGCTCTATGGTTTGTTCAGGTGTTGAGATAAAGGGACCAAGCGCATCAATTGAAATCAGGCTTTTCACTCGATTAGGAACGGCACCTGCATATATCATGGCTAATGCGGCACCCATCGAGTGACCGAGAATATGACACTTGTCGATATGCAGCACATCCAAGGCGCCATCAATGATCGAAATACCGGATACAAACTGATAGTCAGCATCTTCCGAAAGGTGCTCGGACTGGCCGTGACCAGGAAACTCAATAGCAATCAATCGATATTTGTCAGCCAGAAAAGGCGCCAGATAATGAAAAGTCGCCGCATTATCGAGCCAGCCATGTAAACAAAGAATTGGCTCAGCCTTGGGGTCGCCCCACTCGAGAACAGCAACTTTATTGTGATGAATTTGAAAGTGATACTCTTGATCAAATTTGACGTGCATGGATGATTAACTCTTCATAATTTATCTTGCCAAAGAATACCATAGCGCATAAAAAAAGGGCCATTTACATGGCCCTTATGAGGAAATAATTACTCATAAAAAGAGAAGTGACAATGACAACCAGAAAAACAAATCCACAATTTCGCATCTAGCCAAGACTGCTTCATTGCTTTTCGTATATATTTTGAACAGCTGTCATGAATAAAGTTCAACCCAATTGATGATTTTTTATGCAATTTTGCTAATTTAGAATAAGACTACATATAAACAATGAGTTACATCGCTCTGTTAACAATTTCCTTTAGATTATCTTTGGTAGTAAAGCGTCCTTTTTCGTCGGTTGTGACCTTTCCGAGGCAAGTTTCTGGGTCATGAGTAAAGTAAAGGTAGCCTTCTTCCTTGATAAGACGATCCAGCAATAGCTTCTTTTCCTCAATCAGATTTTCCGGGAAACGGTCATAACCCATGGTAATTGGTAAATGAACCCAGGGAACACCTGGAATCAAATCTGCAGCAAACACCACAGGCCCCTGCTCTGTGCTAATCTCGGTCAGTAACATACCCGGGGTATGGCCGTTCGAAACAAAGAATCGGTAGTCATCACCGAGCAAATCACTATGCTCACCCTCAATCAGATGGAGGCGGCCCGTTTGCTCGAGCCTATCCGTAAGCCCAGGAATAAATGAAGCTTTGTCGCGAGGATGTGGATTTTTAGCACGTTCCCAGGCCTCCTTGCCGATAATAAATTCAGCATTTGGAAACAGTAACTCAGGCTCTTTGCCATCCTGCCATTGGCTTAGCAGGCCTCCTGCATGGTCAAAGTGCAGGTGCGATAAAACCAGAATATCAATATCCTCATGGCTCACGCCCGCCTCAGCCAAGGATTTCAGTAGCACATGCTCATCTTCCTGCACACCATAGCGATCTTTAAACTTAGGCTCGAAAAAAGCACCGATACCGGTCTCGAAGAGTATGGTTTTATCACCATCTTTGACCAGTAAGGCACGGCAAACCAAATCGATACGGTTTTGGTCATCCACCTCAACCCATCGCTGCCATAACGCCTTAGGCGCATTACCAAACATGGCACCGCCATCAAGCTTCTGTGAATTGCCTAAAATTGAGTAAAACTGTTTTGTCATTCTATAACCTTTTAGAGTCTTCTTTGCTTTTGGACTTATAGTGGATTTCTTCGAGCTTAAAAGCAAATCGTTGATTGGTATCGAGTGATTCAATGTCCAGGTTGATGGCTACAGGAATATGGGTACTGGTAACTTCCAGCAAATTCCAGGTTGGATCAACCGCCACCCAATGGTCGTCAATCAGGACTTCAACCCAGACATGACCACCAAAGCGCTTTTCATGATCGCCCAGATAAACCAGACCATTGACCTCCCGCGCAGCTATGTTTGCTGCCGACAACATTTCAATTAATAACTGGCTGTATTCGGTGCAGTCGCCAATTTTATTTTGCAGAATGTCGTCAATATTAAACCCGGCTGGCACTGGTTGGTAATTGAGATAGTCATAGACATATCCCACCAGTTGTTGCACCTTCTGCCAGTCACTGTCCAAATCAGCAACGGCTTGCAAAGCAAGAGTACGCGCAATCGGGTTCAGCGACTGTCTGCCAGCCTTAAAGTGCTCCATATCTTTGCTCGAAGCTTTGTATCTACTACCGGAACTTAATTGAATGGTGTCCCTGGCCGCATTGATGGTGACCGCTGGATGATGCTCAAACCAGTCCAGCTCACCATTCTGCACACTAAGGGTTAAACTCTTTATCTGATTTGCTGCACCTAAGGGTTTGTCGACTACAACGCCGCTATTCAGGTACAGATCGCTTTGCATTTCAGGGTTAAGTGTTACCCGACGCGAACTGGCCACATACTCCATACCATTGGCAAAAGCATGCAGCTTATAAACACCGTCTTTCGCCATTCTATGCCAGCTCACTTCATTACTCGGATGCTGTTGCTGTAAAGCGATATAGGATTGATAAGCTTTGTTTTTTAGAACCTGATAGCGACTGGTTTCAACCTTGAAGGTCTGTGTGTTCAAGGTCTTATTTTCAAAGCTCTCGCTGGGAATCGATCCACGCTCAATTAAACTGGGAATCCGGAAATAATCTTGTAAAGTGTATTCGACGTGGGTGAATGACTTCTCATAAAGCTGGCCATTGCGCTTTTCTTTAAGCTGGAGCTGTTCGTCATTGCTAAAAGTTGATTCGACGGTCAGTTGTGGCTCTTCTGTATAAAGCCTTCCGCCAATAAGTTCGTAGGGAGCTCTACTGGAAAAATCTAATTCACGAATGTAACGAAACTGAAAACGACGGCCCTGCACACGCCCTTCCAGATAATCACTTTCAATCACCGTGAACTGTTGATCCTTCTTTTTCAATTCAACGCTGGCTCGACCAACAGCCTGGTTATGCCAGTTGATTTGATACCACTGCTTGAAAGGTTTGAGGGTTGCTGTATCCCAACGATAGTCTGGAGAGGTTTCTCGCAGTCCCAGCCACAATAGGGCTACAACTGCGAGTAATAATACACAGAACTGAAATAACCGATATTTAAATAGCGTCGTTAGCCTCGTCATGCTTGGCTATTTTAAAGTTCAACAGGCCATAAATAAAGGAAACTATCGGATTGACCAGATTAAAGAAGGCATAAATCCAATAAGCACCAGTAGCAACGCCAAGCGTGGCCGCCATATAAGCACCGCAGGTATTCCATGGAATCAGCGGTGAAGTGATGGTGCCAGCATCTTCCAGCGTTCTTGACAGGTTTTTGGCATCTAATCCACGACGTTTGAATTCCGCTCGATACATGCGACCAGGAAGTACAATCGCAATGTACTGATCGGCGGCAATGACATTCATGCCGATACAGGTCAGAAGTACTGAACCGATTAAGGAACCTGTGGACTTGGCCATACCAATAATCGAGTAGACCAATTTATGTAGTAGACCGGTTTTCTCCATTGCTGCGCCAAAACTCATGGCACAAATAATCAGCCAAACCGTATTCAACATGCTGGTCATGCCGCCACGACTTAACAGGCCATCAAAGATTTCATCGCCAGTGCTAATCGAAAAGCCGCTGAACATTGCAGTCCACACTGCTGAGACATATTGCATCGCCGCTGACAAATCAGAGTTATTAACAAATTTAGCAATCACATCGCCCTGAGTCAGCATAGCAAACAAGCCACCTAATAAAGCACCAATCAGGATGGTAGCTACTGCCGGCACTTTTTTGATGGCCATGGCAAAAACTGCCACCAACGGAATCAATGACCAGAGGGTGATATTGAAGTTAGCATCAAGCAAGGCCAGGGTGGATTCCAGCTCAAGGTTTTCAGCCGGAATATCGCTGGTTAAACCGAAATAAGTGAACAGTATTAACGCGATAATTAAGGATGGTGTAGTGGTCCAGACCATGTGGCGGATATGGGTGAACAAATCCGTACCAGTAACTGCTGGAGCAAGGTTAGTGGTGTCAGATAGCGGTGACATTTTATCACCAAAATAGGCTCCCGAAATGATAGCACCAGCGGTAATCGCAGGATCTAGCCCCAACCCTTGTGCTATACCAATCAGGCCTATACCGACTGTACCAGCAGTAGTCCAGGAGCTACCAATACTTACAGCAACAATGGCACAGATAATACAGCTTGCCACATAGAAATAATCGGGCGACAGGATCTGCAGGCCATAATAAATCATGGTCGGCACCGTACCTGCCAGAATCCAGGTGCCAATTAAGGAACCTACCATTAACAAGATCAACATGGCTCCCATCGCCAAACTGATACCATCAACGATACCCGCCTCAAGTTCCTTCCAGGTTTGTCCATTGAACAAGCCAATAAGAACCGCAATTGCAGCACTTAAAATCAGGGCAATCTGATTCGCCCCATAAGACGAGTCGCTGCCAAATAATTTGACTGAGAAAAATAGCAGTACAATCAAAAAAACTACAGGCACTAAGGCCTGTAGCATACTCGGTTGTCTGTCCGACGAATCAACCATATTTTTTCCTACTTAATTGTTGATACGGTTACTTTAAGTGAATTACTTTAAGAGAGTTACTTTCTGTAACCGGTATTTTTATCGGTATCCAAATCTTTGTAGCGATCACGCAACTTGGTTGAACGGTTTTCCATGCTGACAGCTTCACCATCAATCCAAACCTGTTCAGGAAGTGTTGTCACTTCAAGTGGGTCACCATTCCAAAGCACTAATTCGGCTTTGTAACCTTCGGCAATTTGACCATAAGTTTCGTCGCCACCAAAGTACCCGGCTGGAGTAGACATCATGGCTGCTAATGCTTTGTCATAATCCATGCCATAAGCCACAGCATTACCCGCCGAATGACGCACTGTATAAGCATTATGGGTCGCCAGGAAACCCTGACCTAAGAACATGACCTTAACACCTGCTTCTGACAAAATCGCAGCGTTTTCGTAACGCTTACCCAAAGATTCGAAGCTATCCGGTAAGTTATCCATTGGATCTACAAATACAGAAGCATCAGCTTCTGCTAACTGATCCGCAACCTTCCAGGCTTCTGCAGCACCCACAAAACCAATACGGATATTTTGCTCTTTAGCAAAATCTAACATGGTTAAAATATCGCTTTCACGCTGAGTATTCACCAGCAAAGGAATTTCACGGTTTATAACAGCCTGTAGTGCTTCAAGATCGGCGATACTATAAGTCAGTTCTCTAAAATCGCCCTGCTCAATGGCTGTACGATTTTTCTGATAAAGCCTTGCTTCATCAAATGCCTTATTCAGCTCAAACAAAACACTGGCACGCGAACCGCCCATACCTTCCGCCGACCATTCACCAAAAGCTGTGAAGATAGCAACGTCCTTTGCAATCAGTGGATGATACTGATCTTTCAAAGACATGATGGCGCCCTGTCCGGCAAACACTGTTGAGCCAACTTGGGGCGCAACCAAAGTACGAGTGACGCCATTTGAGCGATTAACAGCGACCAGCGTCGAGTTATGGTTATAAACCTTATCCACGCTAAATGAAGCACCCTGCTCTTCATGTTCAGTACGCGCATCTGCTGTTTGCTCCTGCGAACCCAGCTCAACCAGACCAATTTGCGTAATCTGGGCAAAGATACCTGGCGTAACTACCTTGCCTGCACCGTCAATAACAGTGTCAGCTTCAACGCTAAGATCTTCGCCAACTGCTTTGATAACACCGTCCTCAAACAATACATCTCCAGACTGCAAAACACCCTGTGATGAGAGAGTATGAATTTTGGCATCTTTAATTAAAGTTGTTTCAGCACTGCAAATACCTGCAATTAGACTTGCTACGCCAAGAGCAGCAGCAACAGACTTGGCTAAAGATTTTGTCGATAATAAGCTCATAGCGCTGCCTCCTCCTGTGCTTCAACATCGAAGTCATATTGACCTAGCTGGAAGTCGCTGACGGGTTGATATTTTTCATCATGACGGTCATACATGAGCGCACCATCAATAAAGACTTTCTCAGCTTTGCTATAAACGCTGAAAGGATTACCGTCCCAAAGTACGACATCCGCCATTTTGCCGACTTCAAGACTACCGGTTTGCTCCCCAATACCCATCGATTTAGCAGGATTAATGGTAATCCACTCAATCGCTTTTTCAGGAGTGATCTCCATGCCCATAGCATTTCCAGAAGCCATGGACTTGGCAGCATCTTTATTCAAATGCTGAATACCAGTTGGAGAATCGGAGTGGACAATGGCACAAGCGCCAGCTTTTTCTACTAGAGCAACATTCTCAGGAACCATGTCGAAGGCTTCCTGTTTAAAGCCCCACCAGTCAGACCAAAGAGCTGAGCACACATTGTTTTCTGCTAACTTATCTGCAATTTTGTAAGACTCAACTGCGTGATGGAAAGTAGAAATCAGGAAGTCAAACTCGTCGGCAATCTCCAACATCAACGCCATTTCATCGGCACGATAACAATGGTTATGAATCAAAATTTCACCTTTTAAAACACCGGCAAGAGTTTCCATTTGCAAGTCGCGTTTAGGTGGCTTGCCATTGCCCTCGCCATTCTCATAATCTTCCCACTGTTTTTTATAATCAGCAGCTTTAATCCAGGCATCGCGGAAGCCTGCAATATTGGCCATACGTGTCATTGGTGAACGACCTTTGCTACCATAAACGCGTTTAGGGTTTTCACCACAGGCCATTTTCAAACCGTGTGGAGCGCCCGGGAACTTCATTTCCATAACAGAACGCGCAGGCACATTTTTCAAAGTGACTGTACGACCACCAATCAAGTTAGCTGAACCCGGTAGAATTTGCATAGAAGTAACACCCCCAGCCAGCGCCAGTTCAAACTGAGGATCATGCGGCCAGACTGAATGCTCAGCCCAAACTTCCGCAGTCACGGGCGCGGTCATTTCGTTGCCATCTGCCGCCGAATCAACTCCGGGAGCTGGATAAACACCCAAGTGCGAGTGGACATCAATTAAGCCCGGAGTCACCCATTTACCATTTGCATCGATAACTTCAAGATTATCATCGGTAGGAGTTTCAACATCAGTTCCAACTGCAACGATTTTACCATCTTTGAATAGTACAGAGCCCTTATCAATTTTATCGCCAGCAGCGGTAAGAATCGTTGCATTTTCGATCAGCACCGGGTGATAGCTATGCGCCTTATAAGTAGATTCAAATGCGGTATTAGGCTCTACATCTTTTTTATCTTCTTTTTGCGGTTTGTCGCAAGCAGACAAAAAAGCAGCGCTAATCAGCGCTGCCAGAGTGAGCCGGGTTTTTGCAGGAACTTTAATCATTATGCTCTCCCGAAACTAAAATTAACCAATAACTACGACGCCAAAGAAGCGATCTAAAATAGTTACAACAGTAATCAAACCTAAAACAACTGGACAGAAGAAGGTAATCGCAAAATCAATATATTTTGCTACCCACTGCGAGCCACCTTCACGACCAATCGCTATCTCTGCATTCAAGTTGTTCTTTTTCCAGACATAAGCTACGAAAATTGAAATCAGGGCACCGCCCAATGGCAAGAAGGTATCACTGGCAATAGCTTCAACGAAATCCATGAAGGTTACGTATTGCCATTCAGCATTTTTGTTCATGTGGATGAACTGCGTCAGGCTTTCGACAGAGCCATTACCTAACAGAGAAGGAATGCCAATCAAGAAAATCAAAGCTGCCATGCCCCATACAGCTACTGGTCTTTTAATTTTCTTCTCATCAACCAGATAAGAGACAGGAACCTCAAGCAAAGAAACCGTTGAAGTTAAAGCTGCAAAGCATAGCAATAAGAAGAATAAAGAACCGACAACCACACCCAATGTCGGGCCAAAGCTTTCAAATACACCAGGCAAGGTTGCGAAGATCAAACCAGCGCCACCATCTACTCCTTCCATTGTGCCCTGAGTTAAATAGGCTACAAATGGGAAGATCATCAGGCCGGCAAGGAATGCAATTGAAACATCAGTCAGGGTGATTAAGGCAGCAGACTTAACAATATCTTGCTTCTTTGATACGTAACTACCGTAAGTAATTAAAGCGCCCATACCAAGAGAAAGCGAGAAGAAAGCCTGGCCTAATGCAGAGTAAACTACTTCACCAGTAATCTCAGAAAAGTCAGGAATCAGATAATACTTAATACCAACACCAGCGCCATCTAACGTCATTGCATAAACGATCAGGCCAACAATCATTAAGAATAGCGTTGGCATTAAAATGGTTGCAGCACGCTCAATTCCGTCATGAATACCACGCGACACAATAAAAGCTGTTATACCCATGAAAACCAGACCGTACAGACCAATTTTCTGCCAGTCTGTGATAAAGCTGCCGAATTCTTCACCAATGCCAAAATTGCCCTGAATCATTTCAAGGAAATAGCCAAAAGCCCAACCAGCAACAACATTATAGAAAGAAAGAATTAAGACACCGGCAATAACGCCCATAAAGCCAACAAAGGCCCAGTTTTTGTGACCTAGCTTTTTAAAAGCACCAACGGGATTAAGATTGGTTTTACGGCCGATGGCGATTTCAGACACCATCACCGGGAAGCACAACAGGAAACAGAAGGCTAGATAAATGACAACGAAAGCTGCGCCGCCCCCTTCTCCTACTTCAAATGGAAACTTCCAAATATTGCCGAGACCTACTGCTGAACCTGCAGCTGCGAGAATAAAACCTATGCGAGTATTAAACTGACCGCGATCTGTTGCCATATGATTTACCGAATTATATGTCTGTTATTAGTAGGGTCTGTTGACCCTTAATTTGCCCCAGCCGCTAATAACATCATAATTATTCTTATCACTCAAGCAGATCGAATAATATAGTTACAATTTTTTTAATGGTTCTCATTAGCTGAACAAATAGTAATCAGCCAAGTCCATAACTGTTAATTTTATCGACACTTAGTAAGTCGCAGATAAACGCCAAGCATAAAAAAGGGGCTTAAAGCCCCAATTCGTTTTCAATACTCTTTTTAAGCCCATAAGCTCTTGGCAACAGACGGTTATAGAAAAACTCCATAGACTCCTGCTTTCCTTCCTGCCCTGTCTGCGCCATTTTCAACCATAGGTATCCATATAAGCTCAAGGCCATATAATGCAGGTAATCGCAGGCAATATACTGCTGCTTGTCCTGATCAGATGCAAATTGCTCAACAATCTGCTTCGATAATGTTTCCAGCTCAGTAAGCTGAGCTACAAGCTGAGACTTTTGCACCGAGTCACTGAAATTTGCAATATCCTGGCGCATATCCGTCAACAGCTCAGCCAGGAAAGCACCCTTGTTAGCGACAATCTTGCGTCCAATAAGATCCAGCGCCTGAATACCATTGGTGCCTTCATAAATCTGAGCAATACGCGCATCACGAACATGCTGCTCCATACCCCACTCGCGCACATAACCGTGGCCACCGAACACCTGCTGGCCGATGGTGCAGACTTCGTAACCGATATCGGTAAAGAAAGCTTTGGCAACTGGAGTCAGTAACGCAGCCATATTTTGGGCTTTGCTGACAACAGCTTCATCTTCAGAATGGAAAGCCTCATCCAGCCATGCGCCTAACCAGACGGCCAGCGCACGACCTGCCTGAGTATAAGCCTGCATGGTTTTGAGCATACGCTGTACATCGCCATGACGTATAATCGGAGCTGTTCCCTCAACACCTTCAGCACGTCCCTGCAAACGATCATTGGCATAATCAAAAGCCTGCTGATAAGACATTTCGCCAAGGCCAATACCCTGCAAGCCAATTGATAGGCGCTCAAGGTTCATCATGGTGAACATGCAGCGTAAGCCTTGATGTGGGCCACCGATAAGAAAGCCGGTAGCGTCATCCATATTCATGACACAGGTGGAAGATGCCTTAATGCCCATTTTGTGCTCTATTGAGCCACAGCGAATACCATTGCGTTTTCCGAGCAAGCCATCATCATTGACCATAAATTTAGGGACTAAGAAAAGACTGATACCTTTAGGGCCAGCAGGTGCATCAGGCAGGCGGGCAAGCACCAGGTGGATAATATTATCCGCCATATCATGCTCGCCGCCAGTAATGAATATTTTTGAGCCAGATAGCTTGTAGGTGCCATCCTCCTGAGGTTCGGCTTTAGTCTTCAAAATACCAAGATCCGAGCCAGCATGCGCTTCGGTTAGGCACATGGAGCCAGACCACTCACCGCTAATCAGCTTGGCAAGATATTTGTCTTTGGTTGCATCGTCAGCGTGAGCCTGTAGTAAGTGGTATGCACCAGCAGTAAGACTGCCGTAAAGACAGAATGATGTATTGGCCGAATAGAACATCTCTTCGACCAGGACATGTAATGCTTTTGGCAGACCCTGCCCGCCATATTGTGGGTTAGCCGTTAATGATTGCCAGCCTCCTTCTACGTAGGCCTGATAGGCTTCTTTGAATCCTTTCGGGGTGGTCACAACACCGTCGTTATACTGACAACCTTCTTCATCACCCGAACGGTTAATCGGCTGCAACACGTTTGTTGCAAACTTACCTGCCTCTTCCAGAATGGCGTTATAGAGCTCCGCGTCAAATTCCGAAAAGTCAGCAATACCTTTAAGTCGGTTTTCCAAATCAAAAACATCCTTGATCAAGAACATCATGTCTTCAACTGGGGCTTGGTATTGCATGGTCTCTCCTAGGTCATTAATAAATTTCAGGCAAAAAAAACTCTGGCGACCACCAGCGCAATGCCGTGGTCAGACCAGAGTCAGTATAGGAAAAACCTAAAGAGTTTGTCTAGCCCTAATCAGCTTGATCTGTCTTAAAGTGTTCCCAGTAGTCTTTAACCGTATTCTTCATGTCTTTATGGAGTAGCAGAATACCGACCAGATTAGGAATGGTCATCAGAGCCACAGTCACATAGGCCAGCGTCCAGACCACCGTTGAATCGACAATAGCACCCAGGAAGAATAACGCAACGAAGGCTACACGGTACGGCAATACAGACTTGGGACCGAACAGATAGATGGCTGCCCTGTCACCGTAATAGGACCAGGCAATCGCTGTAGTAAAGGCAAATAGCAGCAGGCCTAGAGACACGATATATTTACCGCTTTCACCCATATAACCTTTAGTAAATGCAACTGCGGTTAGCTCCGCTGAGTGGATCAATGACTTACCCTCCACAACAATAGAGGAATCTTCCAATGTTCCATTTGAAACAGGAATTTCTCCAGTTATAGGGTTGCCATCCTTATCCATATAAATCACATCTTCAGCAATAGACCTTGCGTTTAAGAGTGTGAAGCCGTCAGAAATAGCCTTACCATCTTGTAGAGAGATTGTTCCAGTAAACTTTTTAATTTCAGATGGAACTGATCGCTTTTCGTCCAGATGGATCATTAACTTATTAACGTCTTCTGGATTGCCGTCTGTGTAATTTCCAACAACAAATTCCATATCCGTACGATCGAAGGAGTTATGATGCTTTTCGCTCCAGACGCCCGAGGACAGGATAACCAGACCAGTTAACGTACAGATAATGATGGTATCAATGAAAGGCTCAAGTAGTGACACCATACCCTCTGAGGCTGGTTCTTTGCCTTTAGCCGCTGAGTGAGCAATCGCCGCAGAACCCTGACCTGCTTCGTTTGAGAATAGGCCACGGTTAACGCCACGATCCATGGCATAAGCAAAACTTGCACCCAGAAAGCCGCCGACCGCTGCCGAACCTGAGAAAATACTACCGAAGATTGCCTGGAATGAAGGAATGATATTTTCGTAGTTATAGGCAATAACCAAGACAGCACCGACAACATACACAACCGCCATAAAGGGCACGATTTTCTCAGCCACTTTGGCAATACGCTTAATGCCGCCAATAATAACTAGCGCTAATAGCACAGCCAAAACACCGCCTGTTACCCACTCTTCGATATTAAAAGTGGTATTCATAACCTGAGCGATGTTGTTAATCTGCGGCATGTTACCGCTACCGATTGAACTGATAATGGTTGCCAGTGCAAAAATCACTGCCAGCCACTTCATGTTCAATTTCTTTTCCATGTAATACATGGGGCCACCCGCCATGGTGCCATCTTCGGTTTTTTCACGGTACTTGTGCGATAGTGTGACCTCAACAAACTTGGTCGTCATACCAAAGAATGCCGTCACCCACATCCAGAACAAGGCCGCAGGACCACCGATAAAAATCGCCAGTGCAACGCCACCGATATTACCGGTACCGACAGTACCTGATAAGGCAGTGGTTAATGCCTGAAAGTGCGAAGTATCGCCAGGAGAGTCTTCTTTTGCATATTTGCCACGAACAATTCGAGTTGCCTGGCCAAAATAGCGAATTTGTGGAAAACCTAGATACAGTGTGAAGAAAACACCCACACCTATTAATAAATAAGGAAAATATCCTGCTGAGCCTAGAAACCCATCAATATATAAGAGTGCATTATTAATTGTTTCGACGATATCCAAAATCGGAACCCCATTGTTAATTTGTTAGAATCTTTGAGTGGCATAACCTTACCACAAGTATAAAAAGCTTGGCTAGACTACCCAAAATCATCCTCTAAGTCACTATATTCTAAGGG
>NZ_JABURJ010000106.1 GCF_014762745.1 Kangiella sp. | reverse complement strand
ATATATCTTGTGGTCTAGTCAAAGCAAACCCGCTATTTTTAAGCAAATTTTGCCTGTTTGATTGCTTTTTTAGCCAAATCTTACACAATTGGTCCTAAGCAACTGATTCTTTAGTAAAAAGCCTGATAAAAACCCGAGATTAAAAACACCCATGAATACTCGTCAAAGCCGCATTATCCTCGCCTCCTCCTCACCGTACCGCAAAGAGCTCCTGAACCGTATTCTGGATGATTTCGAAGTCCTATCGCCCGAAATCGACGAAACACCCTTTCCCGATGAGGAGCCGATAGAGCTGGTTGCGAGGTTAGCACAGCAGAAAGCGCTTGCCGTTGCAGTCAATCATCCGGATGCACTGGTTATCGGCTCAGATCAGGTGTGTGTGCTTAATAATCAAATACTCGGCAAACCCGGAACCATCGACAAAGCCATAGAGCAGCTCAAAGCCTGCTCAGGTCAAACCGTCACCTTCTACACCTCTTTATGTGTCACCAGTGCGCGTGAAACAGCACAAAACACCACAGTCGTCGCCACCAAAGTACGATTCAGACAACTCAGTGATAAAGAAATCATCAACTACCTTGAAAAAGAACAGCCACTCGACTGCGCAGGCTCATTCAAATGTGAAGGATTGGGAATAGTGCTATTTGAGGCCATAGAATCCAAAGACCCGACGGCCTTGATAGGGTTGCCATTGATAGCACTGGTAAACAGACTCAGAGAGTTTGGCGTAGAGCTGATTTAAATACCTATTAAGGTTCGTAGATATGTAGGGTACCCAAGGGGGCAGACCCTGCGTCGTGACGCACCGTTAAAAGATGATGACTAGCTCCAGTTCCAGAATTCGTACCACTTGCTCTTTTGGCGCCTGATACGCTCAGTTTCCTTATATTGTTCAATGGCATCATTAACACTGATATGCTCATTTGGGTCTATAACTTCAAGGGTTTCTTCTGACTTTTCTCTTAACCACCGAAACAGGAATACATATTTCTGGCTTAAAGTGATCACTACTAAACTCGCTATTAACATCTGCCAATGATGCTTGCTGAGCATTATCGCCATGTAAGAACCGATTCCATAAAAAACCATATGAAGCATAAGAAAAATCAAAATTAGTTGGCGTCTTTCCATTTTTATAATTTCCAAACTATTCTTAGTGTTAAGTGTTTGACCGCAACTCTTAGATCCTGACAAATGTCGCTAAAAGCATACCGCTTCTTAGTAAGCCAACTGAGTGACTTTAAAGTTCTTCGGTGCGTCTCGACGCACCCTACTTCTGACCCTTACTTTACTGGTTTTAGTTATGCAAATAACAAACATCACTTGTATGTAAAAAATATAATTAAAATACTCAGAACCACAGAGATAGGAGTAAAATATAATATCGCCTTTTTATAAAAATTCTTTTTCTCCTGTGGTAATGCATTAAAATCTACTTGTATTTTGGTTAACTTCTCTTTTCCAAATAATACGCTCATCAAAATTGATTCAAAACACACAACAGATATTAAAACGTAAACTGAGTTCTCTTTATTTAAAACAAAGATATCGAAAAAGTTGAGAATAAATAGTAATAACGCATACAGAACCAGATGTGACAACCCTACAAATATCCCAATATCTGCATTATTTACTACCTTACCTTTCTCTTTTAGGTAAATGTAATATCCATAATATAGCCTTTTGTATATGGTAATCATTAAATTTGGTCATACCTCAACGTTCAGAGATGTCTTGAAAACTGATAATTTTTCACACTAAGAATAGCAATTACTCTCTAACAGGTCAGCTTCCAATTAATAAAAGTGATGCTGGATTTGATCAATCAGGTTTCTGCACGACTGCAAATAAGCTCCACCAAAAAGATTGTAGTGATTTAAATAATGATACAAGTTATAAATGACTTTCTTTTGTGGGTAAGCGTTGGTTCTGGGATACACTGAGTCGTAGCCGTCGTAAAAACTTTCACTGAAGCCGCCGAACATTTCGGTCATGGCCAAATCCACTTCGCGGTCGCCATAATAGACCGCAGGATCAATCAACCATGGGCCTTGATCATCAAACAGAACATTACCTGACCATAAATCACCATGCACCAGGCTGGGGTGAATGCAGTGGCGGTTGAGCCAGGTTTCCAGCAAATCCTTACGCTCAAGAATGGGTTCCTCAAGCATGCGCTTTACTTTTTGGTCTTTGATTAGATTAGTTTGATAGAGCAGGCGTTGTTCAACAAAGAACTTGCCCCAATGATCAAAATGTCCATTCACCTGTGGGTTGAGTCCAATATAGTTATCTTCGTCCAGCCCATAGTGTGGAGCTTTAACTTTGTGCAAATGGGCCAGCCCTTCTCCGAGCTGTTTCATCAGTTGCGGATTCCAGCTTGAACCATTAACTTTCTGCAACACCAGTTGTTCATCAGAAACCGATTCTATTTTGGGGATATTAAGGTGTGGAACTTGATGTTCTTGAATAGTCTCACGCAACAGTTCCAATCCTTTCGCTTCCTGTATTAGGTGATCATTGAATTGGGAACTATTACTTTTATGGAACATGGTAGCTTGTGAGTCCGTTATTTATGAGTCCGTTAGCAGCTGTCGGTATATGGCTAAGCTTTCATCATCGTAGCAGCTGAAAATGATTTCTTTTAACGATTGGGCATTACTGGTAAACATTTTACAGACACTGACTGCGATAGCTGCCGCCTGTTGTTTTGGATAGCCATAAACCCCGGTGCTGATGCAGGGAAAAGCAATGCTCCGCAAGCCCTGCTGTTCGGCCAGTTGCAAACTGTTCATGTAACAACTGGCTAATAACTCCGCTTCATTCTCATCACCGCCATGCCAGACGGGACCAACCGTGTGAATAACGTGTTTAGCTGGAAGGTCGTAGCCTTTGGTTATTTTGGCTTCACCTGTTTCGCAACCGCCCAAGGTTTTGCACTCTTCCAACAATTCAGGTCCTGCGGCACGATGAATGGCTCCGTCCACTCCTCCGCCTCCAAGAAGGCTTTTCTTGGCGGCATTAACGATGGCATCCACATAAAGCTGGGTAATATCGCCCGCATCCAGTCTTAACCTCATCCCTACTCCTTGCTGTTATTTGTATAACCTCTGGTAAGTCTCGCTATCTATAGCATATTCCAGCGCATCGATACCAAACAGAGTTATCTTTTTACGAAATGACTCGCCCAGCCGCTCTGCGACTTTAATCGATGGCGCATTGTCCGGCTGAATTAAACTGATGATTCGCTCCAGGTTCATGGCTTCAAAACCATAGCGCATAACGGCTTTACCAGCCTCTGTAGCATAGCCTTTGCCCCAGGCATTTTTATGCAGCACCCAACCCGCCTCGATTGCAGGCCATCCTTCCGGCTTTATGAGCCCGGCACGGCCGACAAACTGACCGCTGCTTTTTTCTTCAAGTGCCCACTGACCATAGCCATTGAGCATCCAATGCCCAGCCATGGTCGCCATGCTACGCCAGGCATCATGTTCAGACATAGGTTTACCGGAAAACAAATAGCGGGTTATGTCCGGATCTGCCATCATTTCATAATAGGCAGGCAGGTCTGTATCCTTATAATGTCGAAGGATCAGACGCTCTGTTTCCAGAACCGGTAGTTTTATTATCGTATCTTGGCAAATCTTCACAGAAAATTGAGCTCTCAGGTATTAAGTTGCAACCAATAGTTCTACAATCTTACAAAAGGTCTACTGGAATGAACACTGTTATGAAACACTTTCTATTGTCTTTATCAACAGCACTACTGATGGTTTTCAGTTTTTCGGCAACCGCTGAATCAGGCTGGGTTGGAGCCTTAGCGCCAGATTTTAAGCTACAGGATCAGAACGAAGAGTGGAAAAGTCTTGAAGATTTTAAGGGCCAATGGTTGGTATTGTATTTCTACCCGAAAGACGACACCCCTGGCTGTACTACCGAAGCGAAAAATTTCCGTGATGGATATAAAGATATCAAGGCGCTCAATGCAGACGTGGTCGGCGTATCACTGGATGACGTTGAGTCACACAAGTCATTCGCCGAGATTCATGGATTGCCTTTTAGTATTCTGGCTGATGTGGATAAAGAAGCAGCCACAGCTTATGACGTTTTAGGTGGATTTGGACCAGTCGAATATGCCAAACGTCAAACCTTCATCATCGATCCTAACGGCAACATCGTTTACCACTATGATGATGTTGATCCTGATACACACATGAGAGATGTGGTCGCTCAGCTTAAGAGCTTACAGAAAGAGATTTAAAACTATCGTTTCAAGCGCTTCTCGGAGCGCTTTTTTAATATTCTTGGCTAATCTTCGGCTGACAGTTTTTCCTATTGTCCAGAGAAACCTTTTAAATGTCGAATATCATCAATAATGGCCTGCGGCTGACAGCTTTTCAGCATGTCGATGGTATGAGCACCAAAAGTCACGCCAATGCCCCCCATCCCTGCTCGTCGCGCCATTTCCAGATCAAAAGTGGTATCGCCTACCATGACAGCCTGCTCTGGTTGAGTTTTAGTATGAGCCATCAGTTTATGCAGCATTTCCGGATGTGGTTTACTTTGTGCCTCGTCGCTGGCAATAGTGACATCAAACATAGACATCAAACCAGATTCATTCAGGACTCGGTCCAGGCCATGACGCGCTTTGCCGGTTGCAACCGCTAACAGATAGCCTTGGCTCTTAAGGTGTTCGAGCGTTTCTTCAGTACCCTCAAATAGCGGGCTCGGGGTTTGATCGCCTTCGACATATTGATATCGATACTCTTCGGTAATCCAGTCATGATCTTCAACTTCAGGGAACAGACGTCGATAACATTCATTCAGACTGAGCCCAATAATTCCACGCACATCATCTACCGATGGGATCGGTAACTTTAAATTAGTGGCCGTTGTCTGCATTGCAGAAACGATACGTCCTGTTGAATCCATCAAGGTGCCATCCCAGTCAAAAATGATGAGTCGGGTTTGCTTTGATATCATCGACGTAAATACTCCAGAGTTTTCTGTAAATCATCAGGCAACGGGGCTTCGACCTTCACTGCCTTATCTTCCGGCGTTACCTTAAAAGTCAGTGAGTAAGCATGCAGAAACAGACGCCCAGACAGCCCCTGCTGCTTAAAGTGCTCAGTTGTCTCATCATTACCATACTTGGGATCACCTACCAACGGATGCCCTGCCTGTTGTGCATGTACCCGGATTTGGTGAGTGCGCCCAGTTACCGGCTCAGCGGATACCAGGGTGAAATCTTTAAAGTTCTCAACCACACTGAAAGACGTCAGCGAGGGTTTGCCGCCCTCTGTCACCCGTACAATTCGCTCGCCTGACTTTAGATGGTGTTTCGCCAGTGGAAAATCAATATGCTTTAACTTGGCTGGCCACTTGCCTTCAACCAAAGCCCAATACTGCTTGCTCATCAGCTTTTTCTGCAGTTGTTCGTGCAGGAAACGTAGCGTACTGCGCTTTTTGGCTATTAACAAACAACCTGAAGTATCGCGGTCAAGCCTATGAACCAGCTCCAAGAATGGTGCTTCAGGCCTTAAGGCTCGCAACGCTTCAATCACGCCGAAACTCATGCCGCTACCGCCGTGAACCGCCATGCCATGTGGCTTATTCAAAACCATCAAACGCTTGTCTTCATACAGAATGGCATTCTCGAGGTCTTGAACAATATTAAGATTCACAGGAACTTCAGTCTGAGTGTTGGTAGTTGTCACCGGAGGAATACGAACAGAATCTCCCTCTTCTATCTTATATTCAGCTTTCACACGGCCTTTATTAACACGCACTTCGCCCTTTCTGAGCATTTTATAGATGCGTGATTTGGGAACGCCTTTGAGTTTTTTGAGCAAAAAATTATCGATGCGCTGACCGGCTTCTTCAGCCTGCACTTCAACAAATTGGACTTTTGGACGGGATTCGGTATTCATCGGGCGCAACTATACCTGAAAACACGTCAAATCAATAGCTTAAATCAACAAAAGATTGCTCTGCATTTGTAAGCAGTCTATAATGCCGAACTGAGCTATATGCTCCGAAATGAGCGTCTGGTGTCGCTCCTTCCGCCTCAACGAGCAAAGCTTCATGATATATAAGCAAGCAACATTGAGGCCAACGGAAGCAAACAACACCTTATATGTAGGTATTTAACAGCACATAGCGTTAAGCAGCTCTAAAAAAGAGATAGCCTATGCAACAGCTGAAATACCATAAAAGTGAAATGATTTTTAAAGCCGGTCACCGGAAAATAGCAGAATTGTAGAGTAGCAAAATAAAACGTTTACAAGATTAAACGTCAAAGTTACTCGGTTAGTTTGGCTTCTTTCGCGCACAAAAAGCGGTAAGACGTGGAATAGCCAAACAGGAAATCAATAGGTTTAACAGTCAAATTAGTGATGAAAAGGCAGTTTAAGATACTGAACTTACAGAAACTCACAGCTAAAACCCCTTGTTTTTAAAGACAAGCCAGGGTTTTAACCCCTATTCCTAATATTCTTGCTAACTCTTCCTGTGTCCGCAGAAATTGAGAGTTAATAACAAATGAGACGTATGTTGATTAACGCAACGAATCATCATGAAGAGTTGCGTGTTGCGCTGGTTGATGGCCAGCGTTTGTATGATTTAGATATCGAACTGGCAGGAAGAGAACAAAAAAAGGGTAACATTTACAAAGGCAAGGTCACTCGTATTGAGCCCAGCCTTGAAGCCGCTTTTGTTGACTATGGCGCCGAGCGTCATGGCTTCCTTCCATTAAAAGAAGTTGCCCGCGAGTACATGCACAATGCCCCATCGCGTGGCCGTCCTACCATTAAAGATGCCTTGAAAGAAGGCCAGGAAATCATTGTCCAGATTGACAAAGAAGAGCGTGGCAACAAAGGCGCCGCCTTAACCACTTCTATCAGTCTGGCCGGTAGCTATCTGGTTCTTATGCCGAACAACCCTCGCGCTGGCGGCATTTCTCGCCGTATCGAAGGCGATGAGCGCACCGAACTCAAGCAGGTCATGAGCCAGCTTCCGGTACCCAACGGTATGGGCTGCATCGTTCGTACTGCCGGTATTGGCAAAAGCCTTGAAGAAATCCAATACGATTTTAATTACTTGATTGATACCTGGAATGGCATCAAACAGGTCGCTGGTACACGCCCGGCTCCATTTCTGATCACTCAGGAATCTGACGTCATTACTCGTGCGATTCGTGATTACCTGCGCCCTGACATTGGCGAAATCATCATTGACCGCCAGGAAGTCTATGAGCGCGTAAAAAGTGAATTACAGTATCAGCGCCCCGACTTTGTTAACAAAGTGAAGCTGTACCGCGACGAAATTCCATTGTTCAACCGCTACCAGGTTGAAAGCCAGATCGAGAGCGCCTTCCAGCGTGAAGTTCGCCTGCCTTCAGGTGGCTCAGTAGTTTTCGATCAGACTGAAGCCTTACTTTCTATCGACATCAACTCAGCCCGTGCAACCAAGGGTGGTGATATTGAAGAAACCGCTTTGCACACTAATGTCGAAGCGGCCGAAGAAATCGCGCGTCAACTACGTTTGCGCGATATTGGTGGTCTGATTGTTATCGATTTCATTGATATGGGCCCTCCACGCAACCAGCGTGAAGTTGAGCGGGTATTAAAAGAGTCGGTCGCTCGCGATCGTGCGCGTATTCAGATTGGCCGTATCTCTCGCTTTGGTTTGCTTGAAATGTCACGCCAACGTTTGCGTCCGTCATTAGAAGAATCCAGTCAGCACGTGTGCCCTCGTTGTACCGGTTCTGGTGTTATTCGTGGTACCGACTCATTGGCTCTTTCAATTCTTCGCTTGATGGAAGATGAAGCAATGAAAGAATCTACAGCCGAAGTTCAAGCTGTAGTACCAGTTGAAGTGGCGACATTCCTACTGAATGAAAAGCGCCGCAAAATTGAGCAGATTGAGAAGCGTCAAAAAGTCCGCCTGGTCGTTGTGCCAAATCCATATCTTGAAACGCCTCATTATGAAGTGTTACGGGTTAAAGCCGGCGAAACTCTTGAAGATGCCAGCTACAGCCTGATTGGCGAAGCTCCGCAGGTTGAACTGGTCAGAAGTAGTACTCAGGCAGCTCCAGCAAGCGATCAGCCTGCGCTAAAAGGTGTTAAGCCAACTACCCCTCCGCCAGCTCCGAGCAAGCCTGCTAAAAAGAAAAAGCCAGGTCTGTTCAAACGCCTTTGGACTGCATTATTTGGTGACGATAAAGACAAGAAAAAGAAAGCTAAAAAGTCACAAAACAATCGTGGCAAGTACGATCGTAATAACCGTGGTCGCAACAACCGCTACCAGGGTAAAAAGCGTACTAACCAGAAAGGTCGCAATCAGAATCAAAACCGCAACCAGCAACAGGATCAGCGGGACGATAAAGATAAGCCGCAGCAAAAATCTGGTGGCCGTCCACAGAAGAAACAACAGGACAAGCCACAAAGAAAACAGCAGCAGCCAGCTCAAAAGCAAGAGCAGAAGCAGGAACAGAAGCAACCGCAGCAGCCAGAGGCTAAACGTCCACCACGTAAAACACGTGCTGAACGTATGGCTGAAGCGCAGCAGACGCAACAGCCAGCTCAGGAACAGGCTCAACAGCAGAAAAAACCTTCTGTTCGCTCAGCGATAAAAAGCAAAAAGCCACAGGAAGAAACCGTTGAAACCAAGCCGGTGGCCAAGAAAGAAAAAACCAGCAGTGATAAGTCGACTAAAGAGCGTTCTCCAAAGAACAAGGCTCACGCTGAAGATATTATGGTCTACAAGGCTCATAAATCTCTAGAGCGCAGCATCACTGATGTTATGGGTTATAGCAAGGACAAAAAGCCAGCCAAACCCGAGGCTCAGGAAGCAACACCAAAAGCTGCTAACGATGTATCTGAACAGCCTAAGGTTAAAGCTCAGGCTCAGGCTCAGGATAATGCATCACCAGTGCACACTGAAGCTTCAAATGAGCAGAATAATACTCAGCAGCAGACGCAGGCTCCTAAGGAAACCGTTGCTAAAAAGCTGGATGCTGAAACCGTTGAGCCTTTTGTGAATAAAGAGGTTGAAGTTGAGGCTACACCAGCAGAGACTAGTGCTAAACCTGTTCAGCCCAAACAAGAAGCGAAGCAAGTTCAGCCTAAGCCAGAACCTAAACCAACAGTGAACGATGGTGCCGACAAGCCAGCAAAAGTAACAGCCAAGCCGCATGAAGCAACCCATGCTTCAGCGCCGATGGCAAAAGCCGTTACTAATGATTCGGTAGTAACAGCAGACTTCTCACCGAAACCTTACCAGTTTTCTGAGAATGACGTGATTACAACCGATATTGAAGACACCAGTGACAAGCACAGTAATAGTCCTGCGGCTAAGACCAGTTCACTGAGTGAGTGACTTGACTGAGTGATAATTATTTAGCCCAGCAATGAAAACGGAGGCCCAAAAGCCTCCGTTTTTTGTTACCCCAATTGCTATTTATTGTCCAAGTCTAAACATTCGTTGCTTAACCTTCCCTTGCTCTTTTTTGACGTGAAAAATTGCACCGTAATCCGCTTCATCCAAATGAATCTGCGTACTCTGCGGTAACGCCTGTCCGGCAAAGCTAACTTCAAACTGACCATCAAACGCCTGCACAATACTCGGCACCGTATTAGAATGGCCAACGATCATGACGGTTTTTCCACAATACTGCTTATTGATTTCATCAACCAAAGCTTGATTATCACGAGGGTCGTAAGTTCGAACCTCAAAATGATGCTGTTTTGCAGAAGGGGTAAGCGTCTGCCTGGTACGCTTATAGTCAGTGGTATAGCCGACATCAACCAGTGCCATAAAGTCCTGCTCACTTAAAGCGACAGCCATTCTATGACCCTCTTCACTTAAATCTGTATCTTTATTCTCACTAACAGCTTTGGGCAGATGACGCATGACATAAACATCGTAATCCTGACAGCTTACCTGCTCTACTGCCTGCAATGCAAAACTTGCAGAGATAAGCAATGTAGTAATAGATAATCGGAACATAGTCATAAAAAAATTCCTAAAGACTGTCCAGAAATGACTGGTCTAAAACTTCAACACCTAATTCCTGCGCCTTCTTGAGCTTACTACCTGCGCTGGCGCCTGCAATCAAAGCTGTGGTTTTACTGGACACCGAGCCTGAAACTTTCGCGCCTAGCGCTTCCAGTTTAGACTTAGCTTCAGTACGGCTGATACCATCCAGTGTTCCAGTAATAACATAAGTCTTACCTTTTAATGGAAGCTCGTCATCTGATGTTTGTTCAATATCAGGCCAATTCACACCCAGTTGTTTGAGTTCATTAATTTGCTCGATGTTTTCATCGTTATCGAAAAATGCACGGATATGATGAGCAACAATCGGACCAACATCGGGCACAGATTCAAGCTCTTCCTGACTGGCATTAATAATGGCATCCAGTGTTAAAAAGTGGTGAGCAATATTTTTAGCCGTCACTTCACCAACTTCGCGAATACCCAATGAGTATAAAAACTTGGGCAATGTAGTATTCTTGCTATGTTCCAGGGCATTGATAAGATTCTCTGCCGATTTCTCTCCCATACGTTCCAGTGCAGCGATGTCAGCAGCTTTCAAACGATAGAGATCGCTGATGGTTTTCACCATGCCTTTTTCAGCAAAAATTTCGACCAGCTTATCACCCAACCCATCAATATCCATTGCTTTGCGTGAAGCGAAATGTTTGATGGATTCATTGCGTTGTGCCGAACAGACCAGGCCTCCTGTACAACGGATAACAGCTTCACCTTTGGTTCTTTCAACTGGAGAATCACAGACTGGACAATTAGTAGGAGTTAAGATTTCTTCTGCATCCGGTGGTCGCTTTTCAAGAATCACACTAACCACCTGCGGAATGACATCACCAGCACGGCGAATGATGACTGTATCACCAATGCGAGCATCAAGTCGTGCAATTTCGTCCATGTTATGCAGTGTCGCGTTACTGACTGTTACACCGCCAACGGAAACTGGCTCAAGTCGCGCAACAGGCGTTAATGCTCCAGTACGTCCAACTTGGAAATCTATACTTAATAGTTTCGTACTTTCTTCCTGAGGTGGTAATTTGTGTGCAATAGCCCACTTTGGTGCTTTTGAAACATAGCCTGCTTTATCCTGCAAAGCGATATCGTTAACTTTATATACAATACCGTCTATCTCATAATCTAGAGACTCTCTTTCAATAAGCATTTCTTCATAATATTTAATACAAGCGCTAACATTAGAGACAACTTTTACTTTATCACAAACTGGAAACCCTAGTTTCTCAACAAATTTCAGTCTTTTAAATTGAGTTTGAGGGAGTTCAAACTCATCAGAAACATAACCAATAGAATATGCAAAAAATGATAACTTTCGTTGTTTTGCTTTTTTTGAATCAAGTAATCGCAAACTGCCTGCTGCTGCATTTCTAGGATTGGCTAAAAGCTTTTCACCTTTATTTACAAGCTTCTTATTTAAATTTTCAAATACAGACTTCTTCATATACACTTCCCCTCTAACTTCTATTTTATGAGGAACGGTATTGCTGTATGTTTCAGCTATAAATAAATCTATATTAGGCTCAAAAGGGGTTCCCTGTAGGGTTTTGGGGATATCAGATACTTCTCTAGCGTTATGTAAAATATTTTCTCCAGTATAACCGTCTCCTCTTGTTGCTGCCCGAACAAGTTTTCCACTGATATATAATAGACTTATAGCTAACCCATCAAATTTTGGCTCACAAACATACTCAACGCTTTCTATATTGAGTGTTTTCTTCAGTCTTCTATCGAAATCGACAACTTCTTCTGTACTCATTGCATTGTTAATAGAGAGCATCGGTAACTCATGTCGAATATCTCCAAACTTTTTTGAGTGCTCTCCTCCAACCCGCTGTGTTGGCGAGTCAGCAGATACCAGTTCCGGATGTTCTGACTCCAACTGTTGTAACTCACGCAACAAACGATCGTACTCAGCATCGGGAACGGTTGGATTATCTAGGACGTAATATTGGTAATTATAATTATCGAGGGTTGCGCGCAGCTCGGCTACGCGCTTTTCTATATCAGACTTGTTGTGACTCATGACTCTCGTCTATGTGATTTAAGGTTATTGCTTATTAAGCAGCTGTCGGCGTTCAAACTCGCTGATTTGCTCTTTATGATGGGTTTCAATTTGGCGACTAAAGTTGCTGCGGCTACCATCTAAAATACGACCACCCAGTTGCTGGGTAATGGCTTGTGCAGTTTTAACCATCAGCTCATAAGCCTGCATCGGCTTCTTTGGGCCAGGCAGGGTCATAAATAATGCCAACCCTTTTGAATGTAGATTCTCAATATCGTCCAAGTCAAAAATGCCCGGTTCGAAAGCGTTAGCCAGACTGAATTGTACGGCACCACGACCATTGGCCTGTGCGTGACGATGGAAAATATCCATGTCGCCATGCCTCATTCCCTGTTCAACAAGGGTCTGCACTAATTCGGGACCATGATAGGGTTTGTCCTGTGCTGCAACCACATACAGAGAAAAGATTAATTCTGGCTCAGCTTCTACAGTTGGAGTCTCCTCCTCCGGCTCTTCGAAGAGCGAGGTTTGTTGAGGCTGTTCCGGTTTTTGCTCAAGTTTTGGCTCAGTTTTAACCTGCTCTTTCGCCGCCTCACGTTTGAAATGCTCACTGGTAAATTCAAACAGGGCATCATCCAGAACCGGTACATTGTTTTCATCAATTATCGGATCTTTATGCTCCTGGGAAGAGCTGTCAGCTGCTTCAGGTTCTACATCTTGATGAACAGTCTTTTGGTGCAGTGGTTCTTTAGCTTGAGTTTGCTCAATATCATCTTCGTACACTGGCTTAGACATCTGTTCAGTATCAGGGTAAGACGGTTTTACTGTAGAGCTGTCAGATTGAGCCTTTTTACCTACGACTCTGACCTGGCCAATACCATCCGGATCAAATCCCGTATTATCACGCTGCTGCTCCAGACGCTGCTCATAAAGCTCACGCTCAACTTTTTCTCGTCTGACTTTACTGCGACGCTTAGCATCAAAGTAAATAAAGCCAATAATGATCAAACCTACGATTATCAGTAACAAAGTGAACTGCCAGTCCATCACTTCACCTTTTCTTAAATTGTATTATTTGTTATGAAGCGGCTAATGCAGCTGCTTCGTCTACGTCTACCGAAACCACGCGAGAAACGCCCGGCTCACTCATAGTAACACCTAACAGGTTGTGTGCCATTTCCATTGCAATTTTATTGTGGGTAATAGCAATAAACTGCACCTGATCACTCATTTCTTTGACCAGATTAGCATAACGACCCACGTTAGCGTCATCGAGCGGAGCATCAACCTCATCCAGCATACAGAAAGGCGCTGGATTCAGGCGGAAAATCGAGAACACCAATGAAATCGCTGTCAGTGCTTTCTCACCGCCAGATAATAAGTGAATGGTTGAGTTACGTTTGCCCGGCGGGCGCGCCATAACAGCAACACCTGTATCAAGCAGATTTTCGCCAGTAAGCTCCAAGTAAGCATGACCGCCACCGAAAACTTTAGGGAATAACTCCTGAACCCCTTTATTCACTTTATCAAATGTTTCTTTAAAACGAGTTCTTGTTTCATGATCAATCTTACGAATGGCACTTTCCAGTGTCTCAAGAGCTTCAACCAGGTCTTCATGCTGTGCATCAAGATAGGTTTTTCGTTCTTCTGCCGCTTTGAATTCTTCTATAGCTGCCAGATTGATCGCACCCAGACGCTGAATTCTGCCGGTTACTTCTTCAATCTGATTGATCCACTGCTGCTCATTGGCTTCTTCAGGTAATTGTTCAAGAATGGTTTCAACATCCGCTTTGGCATCAGCCAGTATTTCTGACTGAGTGTTCTGGCGAGTTTTAGCTTCCTGCCAGTCCATACGTAATTTTTCCAGACGCGAACGAACGCCCTGTGCCTGCTGCTCGGACTCATGACGTTGACGCTCCAGTTTGCGCATCTTGTCATCAATCTCGGACAATTTATTACGAGCCTGTTTAAGCTCTTCTTCAACCAGCAAGCGTTTCTCTAAAGCTTGCTCGAGTTCAATTTGGTAATCTTCAGTTGGATCCTGCTCAGAGCTTAAACGGTTTTCCAACTCAACTTTACGCGAAGTCAGCTCGCCGATCTGAGAGTTAACCCGCTCAAAACCAGCGCGAGTTGAATTAACTTCGGCTTTAACCGCACTGACACGAATCGCTAACTGGTGTTGCTCATCCTTAACCTGACGCGCCTGCTGACGCTTGGCTTCAAGTTGCGCACGCTTTTCTTCGCGCTCGGCAGTCATCTTTTCACGGCGCTCGTTATCTTCGGCCATGCTATCAACCATCAGTTCAATCTGCTGGCGACTTTTCGCTAACAACTCTTCATCATCCTGAAGTTGCTGCATGACATCGCGCTGCTCTTTCTGCAAACGTTCCAGACGATTTTTCGCCTGTTCCAACTTAGCCTGTTGCGAACCGACTTTGGCTCGCAGCTCACTGTAAGTTCGGCTGGCCTGAGCTAACTGGGATTGCTTGGATTGCCACAGTTGTTCTTGCTCTGAAAGTTGTTCGGACAAGCGCTCTTTGGTTTGCTCAAACTCTTCCAAAACAGCTTCCTGCTGTTCAATTTTTCCTGCCAGCTCATTAAGCTCTGCTTCGCGCTCAAGAATACCTGCACCCTGCTCTGACTGCTTAGATACTCGCAACCAGCTTTTACCGAGCCATAAACCATCTTGCGTAATTACGGACTCATCATCTGCAAGCTGACCACGGATACTCATGGCCTGCTCTAATGACTCAGCTACTTTAACTTTACTTAACTGGCCAGCCAGTGCATCAGCACCTTTGATTTTGCTGTGTAACGTATTGGGGTAATTACCGGCAGTAGGATTATCAGAAACCAGAATCAACTTGCCGCTGGCAAGCTCGGTCAATGAATTGGCAAACTCGTGGCTGTCATTGACTACAACCGCTTCAAGATGCTCACCCAAAACGGTTTCAGCTGCCAGCTCCCAACCGGAGTCGACTGAGATGTTTTGCGCCAGACGAGATTTGTTATCCAACCCTTGCTGCTTCAGCCAGTTAACTGACTCTTCGCTTTGCCCGCCCAATGCAGCGCTCTGTAAAGCTTCTAAAGAAATCTTACGGGACTCAAGGCCGCGTAACTCTTTACGAGAAGCTTCCAGTTTCTGATTGTGTTCACGTTGCTGCTGACGAAGCTGGTTGATTTGTTCAACCGCGTTGGAAACCTCTTCTTCCAGGCGCTCTGACTGTTCTTCGGCAAGGCTTAGTTCCTTGGCAATTTCAACCAGATCGTTTTCCATGGGGCTGGACTCCTGCTGATTAATCTCAGCACGGATATCTTCAAGGCGTTTGGTATAGCGGGCAATATGTGATTCAAGATGTTGAATACGCGTTTTTTCGACTTCCGTTTTCTGCGCATTGGCGTGAGCCTGCTGGTTAAAGGCATCCCAGTCCTGCTGCCACAGGCGCATATCTTCTTCCATGTCCTGTAGTTGTTGTTGTTGCTCTTCAACCTGCTCTGTTTTCAACTCCAAATCTGGCTCAGATTGCAACAGCTCAGTCATTAACTCTTCAAGTTTAGACTCATCGAAACGCAGCTGTTCACGTAATTTATCCAGTGAGCTTTGTACCTGCGCCTTGTCTTCTAGCAGCTGTGACTTTTGTTGACGGGCATGCTCAATGGCTTGTTCAAGGCGTGCAATATCAGCACCAATACCATAGAAGCGACCTTGCACTTCACTATGCGCATCAGTCAGTTCAATATGTAGTTCGCGTGATTTTTCGATTTCGCTGTCGGCATGACGCTGATCAGCAATTTTCGCTTCAACTTCGGTTTCCATTTTTTGGATGGCGTCATCCAAAGCTTCGATTTTGCTGTTGAAGGTCTGCCAGCGAATAGCCGCCAACTGGGCTTTCAGTTCGCGCTCTTCCGCTTTATATTCTTTGTAACGCTCGGCAGAAGTGGCCTGACGCTTGAGGTGAGACAGTTGCTTGCCGAGCTCTTCGCGCAAGTCTGTTAAACGATCCAGATTGTCACGAGTATGACGAATTCGGTTTTCGGTTTCTTTACGACGTTCTTTGTATTTTGAAATACCGGCGGCTTCTTCGAGGAAAATCCGCAACTCATGCGGCTTGGACTCGATGAGGCGCGAGATCATACCCTGCTCAATAATCGCATAGCTGCGTGGGCCAAGACCTGTACCGAGGAAAATATCGGTAATATCTTTACGACGACAGCGAGTACCGTTTAAGAAATAGCTCGATTGAGCTTCACGGTTAACCATACGCTTAACGGAAATTTCGTTGTAGTTGGCGAACTCGCCCTGCACCGTTCCGTCAGAGTTATCAAATACCAGTTCAATACTGGCCTGGCCAACCGGTTTACGTCCCGTAGAGCCATTGAAAATAACGTCTGTCATCGCATCGCCACGTAGGTTTTTCGCTGATGACTCCCCCATTACCCAACGCACCGCGTCAATAAGGTTTGATTTACCACAACCATTAGGTCCGACAATCGCGGTCAGGTTACTTGGTAAGGATACCGTGGTTGGATCTACGAATGATTTAAAACCTGCTAGTTTAATTTGTTTTAATCGCATCTATTATTCGTCTATTTTTTAGTCAATCACCCAGTTTCCTGAGCGTCATTATCATTTATCAGAAAGGCCCTGTTACATTTGCAGGGTTATAATCTAAAGCGTTTAAGTGTAAATTATTTTAATCCAATAAGCACACAGTAAAAGTAAAAAAATCGACATGGCACAAAACACATTTCATGGTGCGCACTATCTAGCCGACGGATTCCGCATGTTAACGCAAAAAGGCATCAAGCGGTATGTCTTAATTCCTTTAGTGATTAATTTAATTTTGCTCACTACTGCATTGATTTTATTGATATCTCAGGTTTCATCCTGGTCGCAATGGATTGAGCAGACGATTGCCAACTGGGGCGCCTGGGAATGGCTGGGAACAGCTCTTGCCTGGCTGATGTGGCCGGTAGTCATTCTGGGTGGAATTTTGTTCGTTTTCTTCTTCTTTGCAATGCTCGCGAACTGGATTGCGGCCCCATTCAACGGGCTACTGGCCGAAGCGGTTGAAAACAAGCTGCACGCTGACGCTGGTTACGAAGAAAAGGTACTGCCGGATCAGGGCTTCTGGGCTCTGGTCAAAGATATTCCGAGACTGTTCGGACGTGAGTGGACCAAGCTTAAATACTACATCCCCAGAGCACTGCTTTGCCTGCTGATCTTTTTTGTTCCGCTTCTTGGCGCACTCATCTTTCCTATCATCTGGTTTATATTCAATGCCTGGATGATGTCAGTGCAATACGTTGACTACCCAATGGACAACCACAAGGTGCCCTTTCCAGAAATGCTAAAAGCTTTACAGCAAAGACGTGGCGGTACTTTTGGCTTCGGTGCCATGGTCATGTTGATGACCATGATTCCCTTTATTAATTTATTGGTCATGCCTGCCGCGGTCTGCGGTGCGACCAAGATGTGGTATGAACATTATCGCCAGGATATGTTGGGCAGCTCAGCTCTTGCAAACAGAAGCTGATAAAAAAACGCGCCACATGATGTGGCGCGTTTGTGGGTTAAGTGGCAAGGAGATTGCCACTTGGGGGTTAAGAACCCGTTCTACTCTCCTTCCCAGTTATTGCGCTTGAGGCTCAGTTTCTATTAATAAACAAGCCGTGGCGCCATTGAAACTACCATTATCTGTTTTAACAAACACGCTTAAGCTATCAAACTCGCCTAAAACACCATTTGTTATTCCAGAACAGACAGATTTCACATCATCAGGATCATTGGCAACTAAATCACAAGTACCTAATGGGCCATCATCATGGTAAATGGTTGCTACACCACTGACAGGGTTATTACCTTGCGCTGCTTTAATCACAAAACGTTTAATAAAGGCTCCAGCTTCAAAAGGTGTGATTACTGCAACTTCCTGATGCGAACCACCTTGCTGTCCAAGACCCATGTATTTACCTTGCGATCCAATCGTTTGGTCTGTCGCAAAGCAAAGCAAGTTTGAACCACCACCAGCAGGGCCTTGTTCACCCTGAGGACCTTGTGGACCCATTGGGCCTGTGGCACCTGTATCGCCCGTGTCACCTTTCTCACCCTGTGGACCTTGTGGTCCCTGCGGACCCATTGGACCTGATGGACCTTGAGGGCCGGTAGCACCAGTATCACCCTGAGGACCTTGCGGACCCATTGGGCCTGTAGCTCCAGTATCACCGGTGTCACCTTTTGGACCTTGTGGGCCTGTGGCACCAGTATCGCCGGTGTCGCCTTTCGGACCTTGAGGGCCTGCTGGGCCGGTATCACCAGTGTCACCTTTTGGACCTTGTGGACCTGTGGCACCAGTTTCACCTTGAGGACCTGCTGGGCCAGTTTCACCTTGTGGGCCTGCTGGGCCAGTTTCACCTTGTGGGCCTGCTGGGCCGGTGTCACCTTGAGGACCTGCTGGGCCGGTGTCACCTTGAGGACCTGCTGGGCCGGTGTCACCTTGTGGGCCTGCTGGGCCAGTTTCACCTTGAGGACCTGCTGGGCCAGTGTCACCTTGAGGACCTGCTGGGCCAGTGTCACCTTGTGGGCCTGCTGGGCCAGTGTCACCTTGTGGGCCTGCTGGGCCGGTGTCACCGGTATCGCCTTTCTCACCTTGAGGGCCTTGTGGACCAACTCCGCCAAGAGTCAGATCATATAAGTCAATTTGCTGACTTGGACCGCCAGCTTCTCCAACAAAGTCAACCAGTACAAAGCTACCAAATACGTCACCAATAAATAATGGCTGCGAGCAAGATGTATGTAAGCCAATTGACTGACTCAACCCATTTTCACTAAAGTCCAGATTAAGTTCATTACCCCAAGTGTTACCCTTAGTGCCACTTGCAGCAGTAAACGTGACATCCTCACCAGGGTAGATCATGGAAGGGAAACTCCACTTATCAGCATCTCTTCCTGATGTACTGATAGAAGTCGCTCCCAAAGCACCGGTCATATCACCAGAACATATTGCTCCCTGAGCGTTAAGGCCACTACAGTCGGTTGGAACATAATTGAAAGTCAGTGCTGATGGTTTTTCACCACAAACATCGATACCGCCTTCAACCACTATCTTCAATAGGTAATCACCGGAAGGTACTGCGGGCGAACCATTGTTAACATAGGGCAAGTCGACCACCATACATTGGAAATCAGTTGGATCAAGTGGTGGCGCTGGGTTGAATGCCATGGCGTCACAAGCTGACTGATCGGCACTGATCACCAAAGGGTTGGGGTGTGTTCCGAAATAGACTTCTGGGTCATCAAAGCCAGAACCCCAAATCACCAAGTTTGTCGGTGACTCATAGGGATAAGGTTGCACCTCATGAATTTTCGGCGCTGCAAAGCTTAGTTGAGCTGACACCAGTAAACCTAGACCCACTAAGGGTATACCCAGTGCCTTAAGATTAGTGTTCATGAATTTTCCCTCCATTGAACATCCATTGTTTAATAATCTCCCAAAACCGACATATTGATCAGCAACAGCCAACCAATATGCAGTTTTAAGATCTCTGTGAACCCAAAGTTAGTAAAGCGTCTTGAATATCAAGAATTGACGTACTTGAAATTGTTAGGCGGTGTTACATATTTAGGACTCCGGAGTGCAATATATTTGGCTTGAATAAACTTGTCGAATGTCCAGATCCGATACACATAAACCGGATTGTTCAGGTTTTTTTGTTAAAAATTTTGACTGCTATCAATAACTTTTTACAGCAGCCTGCAACCAGGTAAACTGAAACTCTAAATTGTTTAAATTGAAGAAAAAGTAATGCAGATTTGCATTAAGTGGTTGTAATTAAGAGTTATTTTGAAGAGCGGTAAGTTTAGGGCTCGTTTCAAACTATACCGATGGTTATAAGTTGCCAAAGTCCAGGATGCTTCTAATCTGTCGAATATCAATACAGTGAATCAGCTCATATTTTGAGAAATACCCCAGCAAATTTTACATTTTGTTTTTAACCCACAACAAAAAACCTTTTACAGTGCTTATGTGGACTAAGGATTTCTTTAAAAATGAAGCGGATGGACTTCAGTCTTGACGGAAGAAGCGAATATGAGCCTGTGCATTTAATCACAAGCTCCTATACAATCTCCCTACTGGAAAAAAGATACTAACACTTTGAAAAGCATACTCGTTGTAGACGACAGTAAATTTTTCTGCGCATTAATAGAAAAGAAGATTACAGAAAGCCTGGATTATCAGGTGATGTCTGTTGGTACCTATGCTAGTGCGGAAGCTTTATTGGATGTCCTTGATATCGAACAGATTGATGCCTGCCTGGTAGATTTTCGTTTGCCGGATGCTCCCGATGGCGAAATTGTTCAGTTAATGGCGAAAAAGCGTATTCCTACCATTGTTCTGATTAGCGATATTACTGCTGAAATTCGTAATTTTATCTGGAAGTTCCGAATCGTTGACTATGTCATCAAGAGTGACAACTATGTTACCGAGTACATCATCGAAACGCTGCAACGGCTGCAAATCAACCCCAGCATTAAGATTGCCTTAGCCGATGACTCAAAGACCAGCCTTCGTATCATGAGCACCCTGCTCAGCGTTCATAAATACCAGACATTGCAGTTTAATGACCCATTAGTGTTGATTGAGCACCTCAAGCAGCATCGCGATATCAAGATGGTAATTACCGATTACGATATGCCAGCCATGAACGGCTATGATCTGACCAAGAACATTCGGCGACTGTACAATAAGCAGGAACTGGCGATTATTGGTATGTCGGCACGCGATGACGTTCTCATGTCTGCTAACTTCCTGAAATACGGTGCCGATGACTTTATCATTAAGCAATCTTTCCTCGCGGAAGAGTTCTATCTGCGGGTTGCCGTGAACACCAGTCGTGTTATCGAGTATGAAAAACTGACCACGGCTGCAACCAAAGATTATCTGACAGGTCTTAACAATCGTCGTCACTTCTACGAACTGGTTGAAGTTATGCACAACTCAGCGGTGCGACACTCAACCCCGGTTGCCTGTGCTTTAGTGGATATTGATCACTTTAAACAGGTCAATGACACCTATGGCCATCAGGTCGGTGATGCTGTTCTAACCAAAGTCGCAGAAATTCTTCAAGCCTCCGTTCGTAAGTCTGACGTTGTTGCCCGCTTTGGTGGCGAAGAATTCTGTATGTATATGGTTGGTATTAACCGCGAGAACTCGGAAATTTTCTTCGACAAACTACTGAAGAGAATTGAAGGCACCGTAATTGATATTGATGGCCTGGAAGTTAAGGTTACTGTCAGCATAGGGGTCAATATCAACCACCATCATGTGCTGGACAGCATGATCGAAATTGCTGACAAATGCCTGTATGAAGCAAAGGAAACCGGCCGCAACAAAGTGGTCATCACCCCTGAAGAACCAGGCAAATCCTGATCAACAGAAGCTGTTTATTTAGCCTAGTAATAGGTTTTCTCCAGATCGTCAAGATGCTTTTGCAGGCGCTTAGCTGAGATGGGGAAACGTGTCTTTTGACCCTGAGCAAATAAGGATATTCTGAACTCCTCCAACATCCAGTTAAACTCATCCACTTCAAAAGCTGGAATGGCCTTATCTTCAGCAAGACTCTTACGCACATCGACCCAGTCAGAAATCACTATCAATGATTCAGCCTCTTTGAGAGGATTTAGTTTAGCTCGTTCAATGCGCTTCTCGATGGCCGATAAATAACGCTTAAAATCTTTTATCCTTTCTGCACCAAACCTGAAACAAAAACCTGGCTGGAACAAGTAATCACATTGACTGATGATATCTTTACGAGTGGAGGCCAAGGTTTTTCCCATGCTTTTAGCATCAGCCAAGACGCTGGCACGCAATTGTAGAACCTGCACCAAGTCATCAAGCAGCTCGGTTGTTGCTGGCACTAATTCTTTTTCGGATTTCTGAACCAGAGCGTCATACTGACGCTTATCATAAGGAGTATTCCGTTCAACCAATGCTCTTAAGCAGGCCATTGCTGTATCATCAATTAATTCATCGACACTGCCCAGAGTGCTCACCGATAGTGTCAACTTTTGTTTGTTGTGATACTTCTTTTTCAAGTAGCCGAGCAATGAGGCTTTTTCCAATGCTAATAATCGGCAAACGCCTCGCACATGAACATTTTCTGCCTGACGCTGATTAACTACGGCCAGAATACGCACCTTGTCGCCACCGTCTTCTAAGGCATAGGTGACCGGAATCTTTGTGCCAGCCTCTTCTAACATCCCATCTTTCTGGTAAGACTCAGGCCAGCCGGTAAAGATCTGCTCTTTCTTCTTCTGGCTTTGTTTAGTTTTAACCTTAACTTGTTTCAGCTCCTGTGACTGCTCAAGAGTTCTGCTGCTTGTGAGCACCTTGCCTTTATCATCCACAATCTCGAAGCGCATTAAATAATGCTCTGGCAAACTCAGTTCTTGCCATGCCTCTTTAGGCAGAATTACGCCGGTCATTTTAAATAGGTGCTTAGTGATAATATCAATCAGGTTGCCCTGTTGTTCGAGAACCTGCTCGTAACAGGCCTGGGCAAACTGCGGAATCGGTACAAAGTTTTTTCGGAAACGCTTTGGCAAAGAGCGCAACATGAACTCAATTTTTTCTTCCAGTAATCCCGGAACCAGGCGCTCAAAGTCAGAGTCCTTAAACTGCTGACTGAGAGACTGCGGAATTTTAACGGTTACACCATCCTGCGGATGACCGGGCTCAAAATGATAAGACAAAGGAAGCTCAATTGACTTGACCTTAATGGTTTCAGGGTAAAGGTTGGCATCCTGCTCTTCTGCCTTGAATAAAACATCTTTATTCAAAGTTAACTGCTGGTTATTCTGCTTGCTATTTTTCTTGAGCCATTGATTAAGCTGCTTGGCATTGCAGATATGTTCAGGCAAGCGTTTATCAAACCAGGCAACCAGATCACGCTCATCAGCACGCATATCTGCCTGTCTGGCTTTAGCCACTTCCTGTTCAACCTCCAACCACAGTTGCTCATTGGCTTGCTGAAAGGAATGTCTTGGCTCCAGTTCCCTGCGAACCAGTCCATGCAAAATAAACAATTCCCGACACAGCTCAGGCTCAATCGAGGAGTAATCCACCGTTCGATTAGAAACAATCTTTAAACCCAGTAGAGTTTGCTGCAATGAAGCTACTACTGCGCCGCGCTTTTTCTCCCAGTGAGCATCATAATAATGACTCTTGATTAAATGCTTGCCGATGGTCTCAATCCATGGCGTTTCAATCATGGCTGTTAAGCGCGCATAGTTCTGCGTAGTTTCCACAATCTCAAAAGCCATCACCCATGGCGGCTGCTTTTTAAAGTTTGCAGACTGCGGATGAATCATGAAGCGGGTCTGGCGCGTGCCTAAATACCCCTTCTCAATATCCTTTTGCCCGATAAAGCTCAGCAAACCGGTCAACAAAATCGAATGAAGCTTGGCGTAATAGACCTTGTCTTCCGGATTAATTGGCTGTGACTGCTCTTGTGTCTGATGATATTCGGACTTGACTAAACTCTTTAATTGGCGATATGTACTGCGCCATTCACGGTACGCATTGAAATTAATCAACTCTTCCTGACAGTAGCGACGGAATTGGCTGTTCGATAAATCTTCCTGCTGTTTATGCAGGTGATCCCACAAATTGATAATCGCAATAAAGTCCGATTGTGGGTGTTTGTACTTGGCATGTTTCTGCTGCGCCAGCTCTCTTTTCTCAAAAGGCCACTCCCTGGGATCTTTAACCGACAAGAATGCTGCCAGAATCAAGGCTTCACGAATACAGGATTCGTCTTCTGCTGCGAGCAAAATACGAGCCAATCGCGGCTCAATCGGCAGGCGCGCCATCTTGCGGCCAATCGCTGTCAGTTGCTTGCTATCATCCACTGCCTGCAACTCAGACAATAAATTCAACCCATCACTAATTTGCTTTGGCGCAGGCTCGTCAATAAACGGAAAGGCCTCAATATCGCCCAGCCCCAACTGTTTCATCTGTAAAATAACTGCAGCGAGATTAGTGCGCAGAATTTCTGCGTCAGTAAACTCAGGACGATTTAAAAAATCTTCCTCTTCATACAAACGAATACAGACACCATCAGCGACACGACCGCAACGTCCTTTCCGCTGGTTAGCGCTGGCCTGCGAAATTTTCTCAATCGGCAAGCGCTGAATTTTATTGCGTACCGAATAACGACTGATTCGTGCAAAACCGGGATCAATCACAAAACGAATGCCCGGAACCGTTACCGAGGTTTCAGCTACATTGGTCGAAAGAATAATGCGTCGCTTGCCACCGGAAGGATGGAATATCTTTTCCTGTTCGCGCATCGATAGCCGCGCATAGAGCGGCAACACTTCACAGCCTTGAAAGCGCTCTTTGCGTAGAAACTTAGCCGTTTCGCGAATTTCGGCCTCACCGGACAAGAAGATCAGGATGTCGCCCGGTGCATAGCTGATAAGCTCATCGACCGCATGACCAATGCGTTCAACTTGCGGGCTTGGATTCTCTTCATCATCAGGGCGATACCAGACATCAACCGGATAGGTTCTTCCGCTAATTTCAAGAATGGGCGCAGGTTTGCCATCAATCGCAAAGTGCTTAGAAAAACGCTCAACATCAATGGTTGCAGAAGTAATGATGACTTTAAGATCAGGGCGCTTAGGAAGAATGTTTTTAATGTAACCCAACAAGAAGTCAATGTTTAGACTGCGTTCATGAGCCTCATCAATGATCAAGGTGTCGTATTGACGCAGCAAGGGATCATGAGTGATTTCATTAAGCAGAATACCATCTGTCATGACGCGCACTGGCGTCACAGGGTTAGACTGATCATTAAAGCGAATGCTATAGCCGACAAGCTCGCCAAGCTCAGATTTAAGCTCTTCGGCAATCCTGCGTGCGACACTGGTAGCCGCTACTCGCCTCGGTTGCGTATGACCAATCTTGCCATAAACCCCTAAACCAAGCTGCAAACAGATTTTAGGCAGCTGCGTGGTTTTACCCGAACCGGTTTCGCCAGCAATGACAACCACCTGATTCTCTTCAATTGCTTTACGCACATCGTCTCTAGCCTGACAAACCGGCAGGGCCAAATCAAACTCAATATCTGATGGGATCAGTTTTTTACGCTGCTCCACCACATCAATAGAATCATTCAGAATCTTTTGTGCTTTTGCGATGAGCTTACTAACAGGCTGATTGTTCTTTTGGCGCTTTGTGATGATGGATTTCAGCTTAGCCAGTTCAAACTGATCCATAAGCTGACACTGAGTTAACTGCTCAGAAGGAAGGTTCAGGATATCGGTGTTTTTCTTATTCGGCTCGGTGGCTTGTTTGGACATAAACGACAATAAAGGCTCAAAAAAACAATCATGGCTTAAACAAACAGGCTCCTGCCAATGACCGATTTTTACCGGTTACTGACAGGAGCTTGTAATACGATTGCTGTATTGTCGCTTAAATTAAAGACTATGACAATTTCCAGAACTCGTGCGGTGCGCGAACGTCACCAAGATATTTTGCCACTGGCTTGTAGAAATCTTTGTCTTCCCAGTAGCCGGTATGACAGGCAGGATTCCAGGAAGTCGCCGCACTGCCCACATTGATCTCAATATCTTCATCAACTGCCTGATTGTAATCTTCGCTGACATTTTTAAGCGGATAAGCCACCACATCATCTTTATCATAGAAGTTGAGCCACTTGACACGATCTTGCAGCCCTTCTTCCAACGCCTTACCTACTTTTGGCATTGGGCCATGGAAATCATCATGATGGGCAGAGTAAACGCCGAGTGGACTGGCAAAAGTTATGATACCCGCTAGAGTCTGAAAGCTTTCAAAAGGAGTCAGGTTGGCTCCATTACCAGCCAAGTCATGGATATAATCAGACATTATCACTGAACCAAACGAATGAGCCATTAAGACCATTGGCGTCGAATCCGTATCCACATGACGATGGGTAGCAAACTTGGCTAGACTTTCTTTGATTCGACCATGAATGGCTTCATATAAACCGCTCTCGCTACCTTTTCGATAGCTTAGGCCAAGGCGCATAAAGTCTACGAACATATTACGAACGCCCTGATAAGTCAGTTCATTACGATAATCCAGCTGCTTGAGTAGCTCGCCATGCTCGTCTTTAACCAGGTCACCCCAGTAGATTTCATGGAATAATAGGTCGTCTTCCATACGATTCTCAGGATCACCCTTGAGGTATTCCTGAACAATTCGGTGTTTTAGCTCAACAGAGAAAAATTCCTTCTCAGAACCAATGCCGTGAATAATAGCTACAGCTAAACGCTTCATTTCCCGCTCCTCGCTTTATCTTTATATTTTGTTCACGCCTATCTTGTTACAACCGCTCTTTGAGTTCAAGCAGTTACAAACTTTGAAACAAAAAATCACTCTAGCAAAACTGGTACGATGTGTTATTCTAGGCTGATAAATTGCTCACTTATCGATATCGACACCGGTATCGAAACACAAACGTCCAAAAGGTAGGTTATTCCATGAATTTGCTTATCCTAACGCTCGTTCTATTGGCAGCTCTCGGTATTACGCTATACCATCGATTGAGCCTGCTGGTAACGACTCTAACACTCGGCGCTATTCTGGTGCTGTACAGCCTTCAGGTTTCCATACCCTACGTCCACTGGGTTATATTCCTGGCCATTTTTATCCCTCTGAATCTTAAGCCTGTCCGTAAAATCATTTCCGGCAAGTTGTTAAAAGTATTCAAAGGCATCATGCCAACCATTTCCGACACTGAGCAAGAAGCGCTGGATGCCGGTACTGTCTGGTGGGAAGCGGAAGTTTTCGGTGGTAAACCTAACTGGAAACGTCTGCATGACGTACCGCCAGCAAAGCTGACCGAGGAAGAGCAAGCCTATCTTGATGGCCCGGTTGAAGAACTGTGCAAAATGATTGATGACTGGACTATCTCGGAATATGACCGCGATATGCCGCCCAAAATGTGGGAATACATCAAAAAGAACGGCTTCTTCAGCTTTATCATCCCTAAAGAATACGGCGGTTTGGGTTTTTCATCCTACGCCCAGTCGCAAGTTCTAACCAAAATCAACTCTTGCAGTGCCACTGTCGGCAGTATCGTGTCAGTGCCAAACTCGCTTGGCCCTGCTGAACTATTGCTTCATTACGGCACCGAAGAGCAAAAGAAACACTACCTGCCACGCCTTGCTTCCGGTGAAGAAGTTCCCTGCTTTGCGCTAACAGCTGTTGAAGCTGGCTCAGATGCAGGCGGTATTCCGGATAAAGGTATCATCTGTAAAGGTGAATGGAATGGCGAAGAAGTATTAGGTATGCGCCTGACCTGGAACAAGCGTTACATCACGCTTGCACCCGTTGCCACCCTGCTCGGCCTTGCCTTTAAGCTTTATGACCCTGATGGCTTACTCGGTGACGAAGAAGATTTAGGCATCACCTGTGCCCTGATTCCAACTGACACCCCCGGAGTAAATTTCGGCCGTCGCCATCACCCTATCAGCACTCCGTTTCAAAATGGTCCAACAACCGGTAAAGATGTATTCGTACCGCTGGACTATATTATCGGTGGCGCAAAAAATGCTGGTATTGGCTGGCGCATGCTGGTTGACTGTTTGTCAGCAGGTCGTGCAATTTCGTTACCATCAGGTGCTACTGGTGGTTCTAAAGCCGTTTCTTACACCACAGGCGCTTATGCTCGCATCCGTAAGCAATTCAAAGTTCCAGTCGGTTACATGGAAGGCGTGATGGAAGCACTGGCACGCATTGCCGGTAAAACCTACCTCATTGATGCGGTGCGCACTTTTACAGCCGCTGGCATCGATGCCGGTGAAAAACCATCGGTTGCCTCAGCGATTGTGAAATGCCATACCACTAACATGTCACGCGAAATAGCCACAGACGGCATGGACGTGCATGGCGGTAAGGCAATTATCATGGGACCGAAAAACTACATGGCAAAAGCCTATCAGAGCGCTCCAATTTCAATTACCGTTGAAGGTGCCAACATTTTGACGCGAAGCCTAATCATTTATGGTCAAGGCTCAATTCGCTGCCATCCTTATGTACTGAAAGAAATTGCTGCAACCCAAAATCCAGATACAAAACAGGCTGTTAAAGACTTTGATAAGGCATTGTTTGGTCACCTCGGTTTTGCAGCCAGTAACAAGATCCGTACTTTCTGGTTAGGCCTTACCAGCAGCCGTCTGGTCTTCAAACCAAAGTCAGACTTTACCGGCCGCTACTATCAGCACCTGACACGCTTCTCCAGCACATTGGCTTTCTTGTCTGACGTGACCATGGGCGTACTTGGTGGCGAGCTAAAACGTCGCGAAATGATTTCGGGTCGTTTAGGCGATATGTTGAGCTATATGTATATCGCATCGTCCGTACTTAAATTTTATGACGACAAAGGTCGCCCTGAGCATGACCGCGACATCGTTAAATGGTCACTGGATTACTGCATGTATCAGACCCAGATGGCAGCCGATGGCGTGCTGCGCAACTTCCCAATTGGTTGGTTAGGCAAAGCATTGCGTCTAGTGGTCTTCCCATTAGGCATGCCAGTCTCAGCCCCATCCGACAAATTGCAGCGCAGAGTTGCCCGTCAGTTGCAGGAACCAGGCCCGATGCGCGAAGAGCTGACTCATGGCATGTTCAAAACAGATGCGGAGTTTAATAACGCCGCCAAAGTTGACCGCGCCCTACGTCTGCAACTTGAAATTGAGCCACTGGTGAAAAAGGTAGCAACCAGCTTTGGTGTGAAACCTGAAAACCATGAAGTGGTTATTTACGCAGAACAGGCGAAAAACGACGCTGTGATCACCAGTGAAGAATACGACCTGATTATCGAAGCCGAAAAAGCGCGCCTCGACATCATCAACGTCGACGACTTTGCACCAGAAGAAATGGTGCACGAGAAAGTTTAACCATGTTCAAGATACACCCCTAGCAACACCCCTCGAAAGGCGTCCAATCGGACGCCTTTTTTTGTACATCAATATCCTGGGAATAAGTAATTATCTTAGGTAGTGGCGAGCCAATAACGGCCCCCCTCGAATTTAAGTTCAAACTTAAGTTAAGCACCAGCCTTGTCATTGCGAGTCATGAGGTCGTTTTATTGACCGAATGACGTGGTGACCAACGGAAATGCCCTCGGGTGCAATCTCGTGAACAGGACTAAAGGCATTCGGTATTACCAGATTGCCACACTCCTTTCAGTCGCACCGCGGTCACTCCTTTCAGTCGTTCGCAATGACGTGCTATTAATTGATATTTGGGAGCACCCTGAGCACTTCATTCGATGAGATTCTGAATTAATGACTTTATTGTATGGGGATACCTCAGGGCTTGCCCCTACCCCACGCTCTTGTACGGACAAGGGTCTGCCCCACTGGGTACTCATAAGTTGTCCCTACTCGAAGAAAGTCATTGCAACTCACATTTGCATTAAACCCTAAAAAAGGCCAAACTGGATGCGCTTAAATTTTGAGGGCCCCTATATGAAGTTTATTGTCAGTCTTTTATTAGCAGGATTTTCGTTATCTCTACACGCGCAGGATGCCCAACAGATTATCGCCGAAAAGGCCGATGCAATCGAACCAAAGGTTATCGAATGGCGTCGTCATCTCCACCAGAATCCAGAGCTCAGCAACCGCGAGTTCGAAACCAGCAAATACATTGAGCAGCATTTACGTGAACTCGGCCTTGAGATCCAGACAGGCGTAGCTCACACAGGTATTGTAGCCATTTTAAAAGGCGGCAAACCTGGCCCAGTGGTCGCATTACGCGCCGACATGGACGCCCTGCCCATTAAAGAACGCAATGACCTGCCCTTTAAATCTACCGCCATTGGCGAATACATGGGTAAAGAAGTTCCCGTCATGCATGCTTGTGGCCACGATACCCACGTCGCCATGCTGATGGGCGTTGCTGAAATTCTAACCAGCATGAAAGACGAGATTCCCGGTACCGTAAAATTCCTGTTCCAGCCTGCCGAAGAAGGCTCGCCTCCGGGTGAAGAAGGTGGCGCTGAATTAATGGTGAAACAAGACGCACTAAAAGATCCTGATGTAGATGTGATTTTCGGCCTGCACATCTGGGCTGGAATTAATGTCGGTGAAATTGGCATAAAATCTGAAGGCCTGATGGCCAGCGTGGATGATTTTAAAATCACCATCAAAGGCAAAGGAGCTCACGGCTCAACGCCTTGGCTATCGGTCGACCCAGTAGTCACTGCGGCGCAGATCGTAAACAGCCTGCAAACCATCGTAAGCCGCAGTATGCCACTTACACAGCAAGCATCGGTTGTCAGCGTTGGCGCAATTCACGGCGGTGTACGCTCCAACATCATTCCTGAAGAAGTGGAAATGCTCGGCACCATTCGTGCGCTAGATGAGGCTGACCGAAAAAATATCGCCAAGCAAGTTCGTGATAAAGCAGAGTTAATTGCAAAAAGCATGGGCGCCACCGCAGTGGTTGAACTGCCATACTCCAGCTCATTGCCGGTAACTTATAACGATCCCGGCCTTACCGCAGCAATGATGCCAACCCTTGAAAACGTCATCGGCAAAGACAAAATCCACATTGTTAACCCAGTCACTGGGGCTGAAGACTTTTCAATCTTCGCTAACGAAGTTCCAGGTATGTTCTTCTTCCTTGGTGGTAAGCCTGTAGATAAACCACTTAGTGAAGTTGCACCTCATCACACCGCAGATTTCTACGTTGATGAAGCCGGAATGAAAACTGGTGTTAAAGCATTATCTCAACTGGCGCTTGATTACTTGAACAAGCATCAAGACGCACATTAATAGTTAGTCTTTTAATTAAAAAAGGTGCGTCCAAACGCACCTTTTTTGTTTCTGTAATTTCTGTAGGTTGGGTAATGAACCCTCTTCTTCAGTAGAATGAAAGCAAAAGAGCAGATCCTGAATTACCTAAAGGTATTCCCTTTGGTCACAGTTCAGGATCTGCTCTTGGATCTGTTCTTAGCTCTTCTCATTCCCCATATACCAAAGCTCACCAATAATCCTATACAAGCTTTTCATAGCATCCAGTTTATCCAAATCAACCATTAGCTTTGACTGTGTTTGATACACTTCAATCAGCTCACTCTCCTGAAGTTCATTAAGGTCAAAGTTACAGATGATTCCCGCCAGCTCAAACAGTGGATCACTTAAAGCCGCGTACTCCCAGTCCACCAAAAACAGCTGATGCCCCGTCAGCAAATTGCCAGGTGAAATATCATTGTGGCAACTGTGGGTCGCTTCAAAATAATCGACTAGCTTCTGTCCCTGTTCATACAAAACATCGACACGCAGAGTGTCAGCATTTTTATTGGCTCTTGCGATTTCATAATATCGCGCAAGATGCTTATTCATATTTAACTCTGGCAATGACAATTCCGAATGATGCAGTTCACTTAGTAAGTAGCTCAGCTCAACAATAAGATCAGGGTTATTGAAATGCTGACTGACCGTCGGGCCTGCATAAAGCCAGACTGAAACTCTTATATCCTCATTATCCAACAGACACTTTGGAAGCCACTTTGAAAGTGCCGGGTTTTCACTGACCAAACGCGTCTGTGAGCCGTAGTGACCACCTGGCAGTTGATTGACTTTTGCCTGATCCGCTAACTGTACAAAATAATCCTGGTGCGGCAGGCACAGTTTATAGTTCGCATTAGTGTCGCCCTGGCAAAGCAGCTGCCAGTTGACCTGATTGGCAGAGTGAGCAATGCTGGTCGGCTGTAACTGCATCAACAGCTCCACCAGCTGTTGCCAGCTATTTGCTGAATAGCGCCACCAATTAGGTTGCTGAATGCTCATAATGTTTCTTCCACTCCAGCCAACCGATAATCGCCATCACCGTATAACCAGCAAAAAGAATCGCCGTAATCAATAAGCCTTTTTCCCAATACAAAAACACCGATACGAAATCAATCACAACCCAATACAGCCAATTCTCTAGAACTTTCTGCGCCAATAGATAGGTTGTAAACACTGCAAACCAGGTGGTAAAGGAATCCACGTATGCAAAATCCTGTGTCGTGTAGTTATCGAGCAAATAGCCACTAATAGCCACAATCACCGACAAACCTACAATCCATATCAGATGCGTCCTGATTGACCAGCGACTGATCGGTTTGTCGTTGCCCTTCTTCCCAGTGAATCGCCACTGATAGAAGCCGTAGACCGCCATCAGCAAATAATAAATATTCAGCAGCGATTCCATGAACAGATTAACGTCAAAGAACAACACAGTGTAAATCGCCGTGCTGAAAAATGCTGCAACCCAGCACCAGATGTTTTCTTTAATTGCCAATAAAACATAGGCAATAGCAAGGGTAACTGCCAGCCACTCCCAGACGGATGTGGCAGCCACCTGCTGGCCGAAAGTTTCTAAAAAGTCGCTCATCAGCTTCCTTATTTATTCTTTAATTTTTTAACGAGGCTTGTAGGGGCGACCTGCGGTCGCCCGCTCCAATGTTGGAAGGCGGCTCGTTCCGAGTCTTTTCCAACCTACAGGAGGGCAATCACCTCAAAGCCTGTCATCCTGACGAAAGTCAGGATCTGCTCTTAATTTTTTTTCACAGAAAAACAAACGCAGATGCGTACCTTAAATTCGCGGAGCTCCCTCAAGGCTTAACGTCGCTGTTCAAAAACTTGGCCACAAACACCTGCTTGCCATAAGTCTTAAACGAGTACTCAATGGTTTCGTTAACCACCGCCATAACCGATTCGAAGTCACCAAAAATCTGCGTACTCATGGTATTAACGATGACCTCTACTCGCTTGTCGCCCATCAGACGCTCAACAATATCCTGAATAATCGGCAGAAACTGATCGTCCAGCGGATACAAACTTAATTCAACAGAAATCTTCATCACAAACTCCTTTCTAACTTTAAAATTGATAAGCAGCGCGAATGCCAACGATTCTTGGCGTGCCATATTGGAAATAAGGCTCAGTTTCGTAGAACTTACGCGGGTCATTACCGAAGCTGCCAAAACCACGATTAACAATGGTTTTATCGGTCAGATTACGACCATAAAACTCAACCAGCCAATTGGCGTCTTCATAGGTCAACGCCACATGCCACAACTGATAATCATCGGCTCTGACCTGATGACGATCCGACAAGTAGAACTCATCTTTAAATTCAGTCTGCACATTCAACGACCAATAGTCGTTCAAATAAAAATCCGCGCCAGCCACCCATTGCAGCTCAGGCGAATGAGCCAGTTCGCGACCGGTCAGGTCATAAGGCACTGGTGGATTGGCAGTTAGGTCTGCCAACACATGCGTAAAGCTTTGCAGATTTTCAAACTCGGTTTTTAATATGCCCACCGAACCATAAAAATGCGCCCAATCCAGCGAACGCCAATTCCACTCGACTTCTGCACCATAGCTTTTTGCACCACCGGCATTAATGTTGTAATCGGTGAAATTACAGGGGCACTCGCCGCCTTCCTGTAACGTTCGACCATCAGCCTGCGAGGTCACATAAGATTGTTTGGACTGAATATCATCACGGTTTTGATAGAACACAGATGCCTGCAAAGTTAATCCAGCATCAGGCCAAAGACCTTTTATGCCTAGCTCATGATTGAGCATGTATTCTGAGTCATATTCACGCTGCGAATCCGGTAATTCCTGTGCAGTATTAAAGCCTCCTGCTTTATACCCACGCGACAATAAAGCATACAGCATCGCCTGTTCGCTGGCCTGATACTCAAGCGAAACCTTACCGCCCCAGAAATTTTCAGAACGATCATCCACAAATGGCTGGTTATCAATATAATCAGCAGTCTGACGCTCGAAACGTGCACCGGTTGCCACCGTCCAGTTGCTATTTAATGGGATATCCAGCTGACCATAAAGCGCTGCGTTGCTCGTATCATACTGATTAGTGAAATCAACAGGATTGAAAGTATATTCACGCAACAGATCCACTGACTGGTCACGAAAATAAGCGCCGACAACCCACTGATTGGATAACTCATCTTGGCTGCCCTGCCCACCAATCAATTTAACGTCCAGGCTCAGATTACGGTTCTCTCTCAAGAAGCGATCAAAAGACGAATACCACCAGTCAAAACCCCAGCCATCGCTATCGCACGGCGTGCCGTCACAAATCCCGGTGTGGCTCCAATCTTCGTCATAAGCGTAATCCAGTTCGCTATCGGCAAAAGACAAGGTGCTTTGCAACTTGGTCGAATCCCAGGCCCACTCAGCGATAAAGGAAGCACCAATCGTTTCCTGGCGATCATGACCCGGCTCATCAGAATACGTCTGGCGCGTGTTATCAAGACTAAAAGCATCATAACCATTATCGACATCAACCAGAATCAGATTCGAAGTTAATGAAAAGCTATCATCTGGCTGATAGACCAGACGCGCCTTCATACTCGACTCGTCAAAATTCTGGGTATCATCACGGCCAAGGAAAATATTGTCGGTATAGCCATCGCTACGGTATTGCCCCACCGCGAAACGATAACCCCAGGCATCAGATAGCTGATCGCTGCTAATCAAAGAAGCACTACGACCGTTATAAGACTCAAAGGAACCTGAAACTTTCAATAGATCGGCTTCAGGAGCGGCAGACACCATATTGACCAAACCCGCCAAAGCATTCGCACCATACAGCGTACCCTGCGGCCCACGAAGGATCTCCACCTGCTGCGTATCAAGCATCAAGGCGCCACCTGCAATACCAGTCATATCGATGCCATCAACAATCACACCGACTGAGTAATTAACCGGCTCAACAAACTCACTCCGCTCGCCTACTCCACGGATTTGAATAAATCGACCACGCGATGCCCCAGTTGCGAAGTTAACGTTTGGCGCTAAATTGAAAATATCCGACACATGATGAGCATTGTTCTTACGCGCAGTCTCACTACCGATCACAGTCACACTCGACGGCAGGGTCAAAGGACTCTCAGTCAGATGCTCAGCGGTAACGATAAGAGTTTCAATCTCATCATCCAAGAGTTCATCATCCGCCTGCTCATCAGCAAGCGCAGCAAACGACATCGCCAGCAAGCTGGTCAAAAGAAGAGGTTTAAAAGAACGAATAGCGTGTATCAAAAGACAACTCCACATAGCACAATATTTTAGGGGGTATGCGGAGTAACAACAGAAAAGACAGAAAATTGCGGTTAAGCTAAACTGACTCAATCCCTGTCAATGAACGGCTTAAAACTGAGAAAGAGAAAAGCCAGATTCCCAAAAAAAAACATTTTCTGAACTCCCTGTCCCTACGCCGGCATAACCCGGATCAGGTTCTAAGGGTCTGGCGCTCAAGCAATCA
>NZ_JABURJ010000097.1 GCF_014762745.1 Kangiella sp. | reverse complement strand
TTTGCAGAAAATACAACCTTTTGTTGACTCTTTTCTGAATTTTATACGCTCAAATATTGGCCTATTCGGCTTCCTCTATCCAAGCCATTTGAATGGCCTCAAGGATGCGCTCACCGCAGCGCTTTGGGTCGTCATCAAAGTCCTCAAGACCCATGACCATCTTTTGTAAATCCACAAAGTTAACCGTTTTGGGGTCAACATCTGGGTGCTTTTCATAAAGCTCGATGGCTATGTCTAAACTATCTATCCATTTCATAGGAATGCTCTCTTCAAAACTTGCCTGTAAAAACCAGCCTCTAATGACGCTCTGAAACCTGATTAATGGTGTACTTTGGAATTTCAACCGTCAAGTCTTCATCATCCACCACAGCCTGACAGCTTAAACGCGATTCAGGCTCTAATCCCCAGGCCTTATCCAGCATGTCATCTTCCAGCTCATCACTTTCTTCAAGTGAATCAAAGCCTTCACGAACAACGACGTGGCAAGTAGTACATGCGCAGGACATTTCGCAGGCATGCTCAATTTCAATATCATTACGCAAGGCAACATCCAGTATCGTTTCGCCCTTCTCTGCTTCGAAAACGGCTCCTTCTGGACATAACTCTTCATGCGGTAAGAAAATTACTTTAGGCATTATAAACCCTTATATTTCATCAATTTCATGGCCAACCAGAGCTTTTGCGATACTCGCATCCATCCGCCGGCTAGCAAACTCTTCGGTACTCTTATCTACGACTTTAATTGCTTCTTCAATGGCTTCGATATCGCCATTCTCAATGATATAGGCCAACTGCTTCAACGCTTCCTCAATAGCATGGCGCTCATCTTTGGAGAGCAACTCGTCGCCATTTTCAGCTAAAGCGGCTTCAACAGCCTCAATCACACGTTTACCTTCTACCTGCTGCTCACGCAACATACGCGCTTTCATATCTTCTTCGGCATGGCTCACTGACGATTGCAGCATTGAGGTGATCTGTTCATCATTAAGGCCATAAGAAGGCTTTACAGCAATATCCGATTTTACACCGGTTATAGTCTCTTCGGCAGTCACTTTGAGCAATCCATCAGCATCAACCTGATAAGTCACCTTAATCCGTGCTGCTCCTGCGACCATCGGCGGAATACCACGCAATTCAAAGCGGGCCAATGAACGACAATCTTCCACCAGCTCTCGCTCTCCCTGAACCACGTGTATGGCCATAGCCGTTTGACCATCTTTATAGGTAGTAAATTCCTGAGCTCGAGCAATTGGAATTGGCGTATTCCTTGGGATAATCTTTTCAGCAAGGCCACCCATAGTCTCAACACCCAGCGAAAGAGGAATAACGTCGAGTAACAACATGTCCTCATCGCTTTTGTTACCAATAAGAACATCAGCCTGAATAGCAGCGCCAATGGCGACCACTTTATCCGGATCAATATCGGTCAATGGCTTTTTACCAAAATAGTCTTCAACCTTTTGGCGAACCAATGGTACGCGAGTTGAGCCGCCCACCATGACAATATCTTGCACTTCAGAAGCTTTAAGACCAGCGTCTTTCAGTGTCCGACGACATGCCGCTAAAGTTTTATCCACAATGGGCTCAATTAAGGACTCCATCAAAGCGCGATCCATTGAACCTTTCCAGTGCATAAAGTTAATTTCAACGCTTTCTTTACTGGTTAATGCTTCTTTGACTTCACGCGCTTTAATCATGGCCATCTGATAGGCGCTACGATCACCTTTATCAATGTTAGCCTGCGCAACAAGATAACCTGCAATCGCTCTGTCAAAATCGTCGCCTCCAAGTGCGCTATCGCCACCAGTGGCCATAACTTCAAAGACGCCTTTTTCCAGACGCAGAATTGAAATATCAAAGGTTCCACCACCCAGATCATAAATGGCGTGAATACCTTCACTGCCTGTATCAAGCCCATATGCTAGAGCCGCGGCTGTCGGTTCACTGATTAAACGTAAAACTTTAACGCCCGCAATTTGCGCAGCATCTTTGGTTGCCTGACGCTGTGCTTCATCGAAATATGCAGGTACGGTAATAACAACACCACCAAGCTCATCACCAAGCGAGTCTTCGGCGCGTTTTACTAAAGCCTTTAAAATTTCACTGGAAACTTCAACAGGATTTTTAATGCCGTTCTCGGTTTCGACCGCTGGCATGCCTGTACCTGATGCAGTCAACTGGTTGGCACTGAATTCTTTAATCTTTTGCACGTCCTTGAGGCCTCGCCCCATCAAACGCTTAACTGAACTAATGGTGTTTTTAGCATCAGAACATACAAACAATTTCGCAGACTTTCCCACCGACACAGTGCCATCTTTTGCGTAATGAACTATCGAAGGTAAAATGTGGTCGCCTTCTAAGTCAGGTAAAGTCTCAGCTTTGCCACTGCGTACCGTGGCTATAAGCGAGTTAGTTGTGCCCAGGTCAATCCCCGCTGCCAGTCTATGCTGATGTGGGTCTGTACTTTTGCCGGGTTCTGAAATTTGAAGTAACGCCATAAATAATACTTACTGTTTGAGGTTTTTAGCTTAAAAGCTTGTCTTCAGCGAGTTCTATGTCAGACAAGGTCTTATGCAAGAATTGTAGCTTATAAATAGCTTTTTGAAGCTCATCTGTATCCAGGGGCTCCTGCGAAAACAGCTCAGACATTTGCTTTTCCTGAGCAACTTCTAACTCATCAATTTTATCAGCAAACTGGTTGAGCTTGCCGATATCATTGCTGGATGATATTTCCTCCAGTTCCTCACGTAACTCTAATTGCTGCATTAAGAACTCGGGATCATTAACGGTATGCTCTTTTGAAGTATCAATACCTGTTTTAAGCTGCAATAAATATTGCGCACGCTTAACGGGATTTTTAAGTACGGCAAATGCATCATTCAACTGAGTGGTTTTTTGCATCGAAAGCATCTGCTGTTGAGAGCCAGAACTTGCAAACCTATCGGGATGGACGCTATTAAGAAGCGTTCTTAATTTTGCAGATAGTTTTGGTACATCTATAGAAAAATTCGGCTCAAGGCCGAATAGTTCAAAATAGTTCTGCTGTGCTTTAGTCATAATCGGAGTCTAGGTTCAGAGTATTACTGTTAGTTGACCAAATTGAGAGTTAGACGTAATTACTTTGTTTAAAATAGTTATACGGTAAAGGACTCACCACAACCACACTCACCTTTTACATTGGGGTTCACAAACTCAAAGCCTTCATTCAGACCTTCTTTCTTAAACTCCAATCGAGTACCATCCAGATAAAGTTTACTCTTAGGATCAACAATCACCTTAACGCCCTTATCTTCGAAAACGACATCATCTTCTTCGAGCTCATCAACAAACTCCAAGACATAAGCTAATCCAGAGCAACCTGTGGTTTTAACACCAAGCCGAATGCCAAGTCCTTTGCCACGATTAGCCATAAAACTTTTCACGCGATCTGCAGCTGCATCTGATAAGGTGATTGCCATATTAAATCCTAATCTACTTACTGGTTTTACTGTTAAACTCTCAATTACTGACCGTGCTTATCTTTGTAGTCTTTCACAGCAGCTTTAATGGCGTCTTCCGCCAATACCGAGCAGTGAATTTTTACTGGAGGTAGAGCCAACTCTTCAGCAATCTGCGTATTTTTAATAGATTGTGCTTCATCGATTGTTTTACCTTTAACCCACTCAGTGATTAAAGAACTGGAAGCAATCGCAGAACCACAACCATAAGTTTTGAATTTAGCGTCTTCAATAACGCCCTGCTCATTCACTTTAATTTGCAGCTTCATTACGTCGCCGCACGCAGGCGCACCGACCATACCTGTACCAACGCTGTTGTCAGTCTTTTCGAAAGAGCCAACGTTGCGTGGATTTTCATAATGATCAATTACTTTTTCGCTATAAGCCATAGTAGTATCTCCTACAATTGTTTAGTGGGCCTGCCACTCAACTTTAGACAAGTCCACACCCTCTTTGTACATTTCCCAAAGAGGTGATAATTCACGTAAACGACCGATTGAGCTTTGAATTTTCTCAATGGCGTAATCAACTTCTTCCTCGGTGGTAAAACGTCCGATAGTGAAACGAATCGAGCTGTGCGCCAATTCATCGTCACGACCTAATGCACGTAATACATACGAAGGTTCCAGGCTGGCTGATGTACAGGCGGAACCTGATGAAACAGCGAGGTCTTTAAGCGCCATAATTAATGACTCACCTTCAACAAAGTTAAAGCTGATGTTGATGATGCCTGCAACACGCTTTTCTGGATGGCCGTTAAGATACACTTCTTCCATATTCTGGACGCCATTCCATAAACGCTCACGCAGACGAATAATGCGCTCATTGTCGCTAGCCATATCTTCTTTTGCGATACGTGCCGCTTCGCCCATGCCAACGATTTGGTGTGTTGGTAAGGTACCAGAACGCATACCGCGCTCATGACCGCCACCGTGCATTTGTGCTTCTAAGCGAACACGCGGCTTACGACGCACATATAAAACACCAATCCCTTTCGGACCATACATTTTGTGGCCTGAAATGGATAATAAATCGACTTTAGTTTTCTCAACATCGATTGGTAACTTGCCCGCGCTTTGCGCTGCATCGACGTGGAAAATAATTTTACGCTCACGACACATCTCACCAATAGCATCAATGTCCTGTACCACGCCAGTTTCGTTGTTGACGTGCATAACACTGACTAAAATCGTGTCATCGCGCATAGCGTTTTCAAGCGCCTTAAGATCCAACAGGCCATCTTCCTGAACGTCCATATAAGTTACTTCGTAACCTTCGCGCTCAAGCTGGCGAGTCGTATCAAGGACAGCTTTATGTTCAGTTTTTACGGTAATAATGTGTTTGCCTTTTTTACCATAAAAATGCGCAGCACCCTTAATTGCCAGGTTGTCAGACTCGGTTGCACCGGAAGTCCAGACAATCTCACGAGGGTCTGCGTTAATCAATTCAGCTACTTGTTGACGGGCAATATCTACCGCCTCTTCCGCTTCCCAACCAAATTTATGAGAACGAGAAGCCGGGTTACCAAAGATACCGTCAACACCCATGTATTGAACCATCTTCTCGGCAACACGCGGATCGACAGGCGTAGTTGCTGCGTAATCAAGATAGATGGGTAATTTCATGCTTTTCTCCGCTGTTTCGTTTGCCTATTAACTGCAACTTTCTAGATGCAGTTGATAAATCGTTAACTAAATAAAATAACGTCTTCTTCACGAAAACGTTGGTTCTGACGCTCTGCAATTTTCTTAACAAAACGTCTTTGAATCACTTGCTCCAGAGTAATACCACTCAGGAACTGATAAATCTGATCGCTTAACTCGCTCCATAGCTGGTGCGACAAGCAAAGGTCGCCATCTTGACAACCGCCCTTACCGTTACACTTAGTAGCACTCAGTGGTTCATTAACAGCCAGCACAACTTCAGCAATCGAAATCTGGCTGGGTGGCCGCTTAAGCTCGTAGCCGCCGCCGGGACCGCGCACACTTTCAACCAGACTTGCTTTTCTAAGTCTGGAAAACAGCTGCTCCAGATAAGACAGAGAAATATCCTGCCTACTCGAGACTTCCGCCAATGTGATGGGGCCATTTCCGCTGTGTAAAGCCAAATCAAGCATGGCAGTTACAGCATATCGACCTTTAGTACTGAGTTTCATAAGTTCATCCCGTAAGTTACCCGCTCATGATCCCATACCTGACTAATTTAGTCAACTTTGATGATTAGGGTAACTATTGGCAGAACTGCTTTAACTTATTGATTTTAAAATAACTAATCATAACAGCATGGATCCATTATAAATTTTCATGATCAATATCAAGCAGATACCTAAATGAATTAGTAGGATATTTAACGATTAGCTGGTTTTATTGGAATCAGCATCACCTTCGTCCGCTTCAGCAACAGCTTCACTGGCTTTGTCGTTCGAATTTTGCTTACCATTTGAGTCCAGAATGGCCTTACAGTCGATATCTGGCAGGTCAAACTCGTTGAGATCAAAACCTTTTGATTTCAGCGCACAGCAGATGGCGTGCAACTGTGCTTCCATAGCATTAGCATGTGAATACATGCTACGAATAGCCTGGGTCAGAGGATCCTGCTGATCAGCGCTAATACCATAGGCTTCGAAAATTTCATCACCGTCATGTTTCGAGCGAGAGGCCTCTCGCGCAGGAATGCCGATAACTGTCGTGTCTTCTGGAACGTCTTTGACAACAACTGCATTGGAGCCGACTCTGGCGTTTTTATGCAAGGTTATCGGCCCGAGCACTTTTGCTCCGGCACCAATCACTACACCGTCTTCTAATGTCGGATGACGCTTTCCAGCTTTCCAGCTGGTGCCGCCCAGGGTAACGCCATGATACAGAGTGCAGTCATCACCAATTTCAGCAGTTTCGCCAATCACCACGCCCATGCCATGATCGATGAAGAAACGACGACCAATTTTTGCGCCCGGATGGATTTCAACACCGGTCACCCAGCGAGCAAAAGTAGAAATGGTACGCGCCAGCCATTTCCAGTTTGCATTCCAGAGTTTATGAGCCAGGCGGTGATACCAGATGGCATGCAGACCAGGGTAGTTGGTCAAGATTTCAAAGTTGTTACGCGCCGCTGGGTCGCGGTGATAAACACTTTTGATATCTTCTTTGATGCGTTTAAACATACTACTGGCCTTTTATCTGACGCTTAATGTACTTATCCATCGAAGATAAAAATCCTCTGAGGATATTCACCTCACCTTTATTGAGGTGAGCTTTGGCTAAAACTCTTCGTATTCTAGCAGGTAATAATTTGGGTTGCTCGGGGTTGTAGAATTCCGTTTGCTTCATGGTCGATTCCAAATGGTTATATAAACCATTCACTTCCTCGAAACTCGCCAACTGTTCGCTTTCCTTGTCTAAATCATCTGCCGGGGCGTCACTATAACCCTGCTCGGTGTTAACATTCTGTGAAGACTCTATTTTACTGGCCAAACGAACTTCATAGGCTATCAACTGCACAGCTGCCGCCAGATTTAAAGACATATATTCCGGGTTGGCAGGAATATTAACGTGGTAATGGCAGAGCTGTAATTCCTCATTCAAAAGCCCGGTACTTTCACGACCAAAAACAATCGCCACTGGTCTCGCATCGGTTTGCTGGCGAATGATCTCGCCCATCTCTCGCGGCTCAATCAATGGCCAGGGTAAAGCGCGATTTCGAGAGCTGGTGCCAATAATTAATCGACAATCTGCCAAAGCTTCTTCAATGGTATCAACCACCACAGCACTATCGAGCACGTCCAGAGCACCGGACGAACGAACCGAAGCTTCATGCGATGGATACTCTTTGGGATTTACCAGCACCAGATATGTTAAACCCATGGTTTTCATAGCTCGTGCTGCTGCGCCAATATTGCCCGGGTGGCTGGTTTGGCAGAGCACAACTTTAACATTGCCGAGCAGTTGTGAATCAAACTCAGGTTCTTGGGATAGGGAGTTGCTCATAACGTATTGAAGAGAAGCATAAAAAGTAAAGCGATATGATAACAAAGCACAATCGAAACCCCTATTTATAATGATAAATATTTTACCCAGAATAAATATTTGGTATGATGCGCGCGATTTTGGCCTTTTTGCCAGTAGTTCTTTGACAGTGGTGGTATCAATATGAATGCGTACAAAACAATTGCCGTGCGCGCGGCTAACCGTGCGGGTGACTTTATTGCAAAAGCATTTGCGAATCGTGATCGTATCATTTCGCAAAACAAAGGTCCTAATGACTTTGTCAGCAACATCGACGAGCAGGCCGAGTATTTAATCATTGATACCATTAAAAAAAGCTTTCCCGATCACGCAATCTTCGCCGAAGAAAGTGGTCACCAGGGGAAGAGCGATACTGTCTGGGTCATCGATCCTATTGATGGCACAACTAACTTCCTTCGTGGTATCCCCCACTTCTGTGTTTCTATTGCGGTTCGCCAGAAAGGTAAAACCGTTGCTGCTGTTGTTTACGATCCGCTTCAGGACGAAATGTTCAGCGCTGCAAATGGTTCTGGTGCCCAGCTTAACAATACACGCCTACGCGTCAGCAGTGTTAAGAAACTTGAAGGTGCAGTGTTAGCAACTGGCTTTCCGTTCCGTGATGGCCAGGACTTAGACAAATACCTTGAATACTTCCATACGCTATACCCGCACTGCATTGATATGCGTCGCGCAGGTTCTGCCGCATTGGATCTGGCATATGTAGCCGCAGGTCGTCTTGATGGTTTCTGGGAGTTTGGTCTGAGCGACTGGGACACTGCAGCTGGTGCTTTAATCGTTAAAGAAGCTGGCGGCATGGTCAGTGACATCAAAGGTAACCAGTACACAGGAGATTCAGCGAGCATTCTGGCCGCTAATCCAGGCGTCTTTAAGCATTTCTTGCAGACGGTCAAGAATATCTAATTCACAGCAAAGTTCACTCTTTTTCAGAATTCACTAGAGAACGACAGGTCAATTATTATACAATTGGTCTGTCCTCTTACCAGGTTCACACAAAAGCACAAAGGTACTTATTGATATGAATACTCTGTTTAATGCTCTTTGGGAAGATTATATCGCAATCACTCCTGACGCATTGGCAATTCACAATAAATTCAAAGAGTTGGGTGAAGAAGTTATCACCAACGATCACATAGCGTTGAGAACCTTTAATGACGGTTTAATCAGCCTTAAACACATTGGCGAACATCTTAAGCAATTCGGTTATCAGGAAGCTGGTGAATACCATTTTGAAGAAAAGAAACTCTATGCCAAGCACTTTGCTCATGAAAGCGACAAAGATGCTCCCAAGATCTTTGTCAGCGAATTATTGCTGGAAGAGTTTTCTCCAGAGCTGCAAATGTTCTGCCGCGGCTTAATTGCCGAAGCCAACTGGAATATCGCTAAGCATGGTTTGCAGCTACCGAGCCGCCCATGGGGAAAAATTTCCCGCACCGCTTATGAGAAATTGCTTGAAGAAAGTGAGTATGCGGCCTGGCTCGCAGCATTTGGCTTACGCGCAAATCACTTTACAGTTTCAATCAACCATCTTACAAAATTGGGAACTATTGAAGATGTAAACGAGTATCTCAAGCAACAGAACTTTGAACTCAACACCAGTGGCGGCGAAATCAAAGGCAACGAAGAAGTCTGCCTAAAGCAAAGCTCGACCATGGCCAATATTGTCGACTGGAAATTTGAAGACGGCACTTACCCTATCCGTTCATGCTTCTATGAATTTGCAGAGCGCTTTGCCATGAGCAATGGAGAACTTTATCAAGGATTCGTCGCTGCAAGCGCTGATAAAATATTTGAGTCAACAAACGCAGCAGCTTAGTTCTTCGCGCTAATAGGCACGCATAAAAAAACCGCCGTTTGGCGGTTTTTTTATGATTTCAGCTTTTATTTACAGTGACTCGATCAATTCTGGAATCACTTTAAATAAGTCAGCTACCAATCCATAGTCAGCGACCTGGAAGATTGGAGCCTCTTCATCTTTGTTAATAGCAACAATCACTTTGGAATCTTTCATACCTGCCAGATGCTGGATGGCACCAGAAATACCAACAGCGATATAAAGTTCTGGAGCAACAATTTTACCAGTTTGACCAACCTGATAATCATTTGGCACAAAACCTGCATCTACTGCTGCACGCGATGCGCCAACTGCTGCGCCTAATTTATCAGCTAATTGCTCAAGCATGGCGAAGTTTTCACCGCTACCCATACCACGACCACCTGAAACGATGACTTTGGCAGAGGTTAACTCAGGGCGCTCAGACTCAGTCAATTCTTCACCGACATAATCAACTAAAGCACCGTGCTCTGTGGTGCCAATTGACTCAACAGAAGCTGAACCGCCTTCATGCGACAAAGCGTCAAATGCTGTTGCACGCACAGTGATGACTTTTTTGTTATCGTTACTTTTTACAGTAGCGATTGCATTACCGGCATACACTGGACGTTTGAAAGTATCATCACCTTCTATCGCAATAATGTCCGAAATTTGTTGAACATCCAGTAGTGCAGCGATACGAGGAGCAATGTTTTTACCGAAAGTCGTTGCTGGCGCAAGAATATGAGTAAAGTTCTCCGCTTGCTCAACAACCAATTTGTCCAAGTCTTCTGCTAGCAAGTGTGCATAATGCTCAGCTTCTGCCAAAAGAACTTTATCGACGCCTTCTGCTTTCGCTGCTTCATCAGCTACTGACTGGCAATTATGACCTGCTACTAAAACTACAGTTTCGCCTGAAAGTTGTTTTGCGGCAGCGATGGTATTAAAAGTAGCAGCCTGCAATTGGCTGTTATTGTGTTCTGCAATGATTAAAGTGGCCATTAGATCACCTTCGCTTCATTTTTTAATTTATCAACCAACTCAGCAACAGTTTCAACTTTGATACCTTCTTTGCGTGCTGGTGGGTTTTCCACTTTTAGTGTCTCTGTGCGTGGTGCCACATCAACACCAAGGTCAGCAATCGCAAGCTCATCAAGCGGCTTACGTTTTGCTTTCATAATATTTGGAAGAGAGGCAAAGCGTGGCTCATTCAAGCGTAAGTCGGTTGTGATAATCGCTGGCATTTTGACCGACAAGGTTTGCAGACCACCATCAATCTCACGAGTTACCTGAGCTTTACCATCAGCAACTTCAACTTTTGAAGCAAAGGTACCCTGCCCCCAGCCAAGTAATGCACCAAGCATCTGGCCAGTTTGGTTGTTATCACCATCAATTGACTGTTTACCAAGAAGCACCATTTCTGGCTGCTCTTTTTCAACAACTGTCTTCAGGACTTTAGCAACCGCTAATGGCTCAAGCTCATCTTCAGACTTAACCAAAATAGCGCGATCAGCACCTAGAGCTAGAGCTGTACGTAAGCTTTCCTGGCACTGCTGGGTGCCAATTGAAACTGCAATCACTTCGCTAGCTACGCCCTTTTCTTTCAGGCGTACAGCTTCTTCGACAGCAATCTCACAGAATGGATTCATGGACATTTTTACATTGGCAGTTTCAACGCCAGTGTTGTCCGCCTTAACACGAACCTTAACATTCGCATCAATAACACGTTTTATTGCAACGAGAATTTTCATGAAAACCCTATCTATGTATAATTTCGCCAGATATAGACGACTGGAGCGCCTATCTTTAGTAAAATAGGCCGCAATGGTGACGTTTTAAGGCCTTAAGGTCAATAGTAAACGGTCAATTTGAGCCAATTTTGAACAGATTTTAACCGTTTTTGAGTAAAAAAACAGATAAGGGGAGAATTAAGTGGAACGTGAATTTATGGAGTTTGATGTCGTAATCGTTGGTGCCGGCCCTGCGGGTCTATCAGCCGCGATTCGTCTTCGCCAGCTGGCAGCAGACAATGACCAGGATTTGATGGTCTGTGTGGTTGAAAAAGGCTCCGAAGTCGGTGCACATATCCTGTCTGGGGCTGTCTTTGAACCGACAGCTCTCAACGAACTCATTCCTGACTGGCAGGAAAAAAACGCTCCCCTGTTGACCAAGGTGTCAGAAGATAATATCTACCTCTTTAGAGGTCAGGACAAATCCATCAAAATCCCAAACTTCTTTGCCCCTAAAACCATGCACAATAACGGTAACTATATTGTCAGCCTTGGCAATGTTTGCCGCTGGCTAGCCGAGCAGGCCGAAGCCCTGGGCGTTGAGATTTTTCCAGGGTTCGCTGCATCTGAAGTGCTTTATCATGAGGATGGTTCAGTTAAAGGTATTGCCACTGGAGATATGGGCATTGGGCGCGATGGCGAAAAGAAAGACAGTTATATGCCGGGCATGGAGCTACATGCAAAGTACACATTATTCGCAGAAGGCTGTCGTGGCCATCTTGGCAAAGAACTGATTGCCAAATACAAGCTTGATGAAGGCAAAGACCCTCAGCATTACGGCATTGGCATCAAGGAGTTGTGGAAAGTTCCAGCCGAACAGCATAAACAGGGATTGGTAGTGCATACCGCGGGCTGGCCTTTAAAGGAGTCAGGTTCTGCCGGTGGTGGTTTCATGTACCATATTGAAGACAATCAAGTAGTTGTTGGATTGATTACCGACTTGTCTTACTCCAATCCACACGTTAGTCCCTTTGATGAATTCCAACGCTACAAGCACCAGTCGGTTATCAAGCAATATCTTGAAGGTGGCGAGCGAATTTCTTATGGTGCACGCGCGATTACAAAGGGCGGTTTGCAGTCGCAGCCTAAAATGTCATTCCCAGGAGGCCTGTTGATTGGTGATGATGCCGGTACCTTAAATTTCGCCAAGATTAAAGGCTCTCATACCGCCATGAAGTCAGGTATGATTGCCGCAGAAACGGTGATGGCCGCCATTACCAATGAACGAGCTAATGACGATCTGACTGAATACGCCGAAAATTATAAGAGCTCATGGGCATGGAAAGAGCTACATACCCAACGTAACTTTGGCCCAGCACAGCATAAGTGGGGTAACCTGTTAGGCTCTGCTTACGCATTCATTGATCTCAATATTTTTAATGGCAAACTACCTTGGACTTTCCGTGATCCTGAGCCAGATTTTGCCCAGTTGAAACAGGCTTCTGAGTGCAAGAAAATTAATTATCCAAAACCAGATGGCAAGTTATCATTTGATAAGCTGTCGTCAGTATTCGTGTCCAACACCAATCACGAAGAAGATCAACCGGTGCATCTACAGCTAAAAGATCCTTCCATCCCAATTGAGGTTAACCTTGAGAAATATGACGAGCCGGCCCAGCGTTACTGTCCTGCCGGAGTTTACGAAGTGGTTCGTGATGATGACGGCAACAATCCAAAGTTTGTGATCAATGCACAGAACTGCGTGCACTGTAAAACTTGTGATATCAAGGATCCAAGCCAAAATATCAACTGGGTGACACCAGAAGGAACTGGCGGTCCAAACTATCCAAACATGTAATTTGGTATCGGGCACAAAAAAAGCGGCTATTTGCCGCTTTTTTTATCTTTAATGTCTAATGACTTCCTACTTTTCCCTTCTTAATGCAAAGAGACCAAGTAAAACAAGCATCAGTAATGGAACACTGCCACCGCCGGACTTTGGCTCATCCTCTGATTCACAGGTTTCAACTGCGCCACCAGTAGGGTCTAATCTAAATGCTCTTACTTCTCCATCCTTCACGCCAAAGCCAACAATCTGACCTGCATTATTGATGTCAGTGGCTTCAGTTAATTTCCACCCACTATCGCAAGGAATCAGCTCATTAAGATTCTTCATCTCATTCTCTTCGTATATGAATGCAGCATGCTCCTCCAGTGTAGGAACCGAAACTAAAGCACGACCTACAATTTGACCATTATCATTGATAGCTCTTGCTCTGGAATCTGTAAAGTCATTACGAAAGAACCCAAGGAATGTTAACTCACCGGAGCCACTTTGTGCATCATAATAAAAAGCTTCCTGGTTATTCCTACTACCAGAAATATAAATGCTTCCCACAACTTCATCATGAATATTAATATCGTGGGCAAAAGTAGCTCTATCGTCTTTTGTAGGTAGTTCAATAATATTATTGTTATCAGTAGTATCTACGATGAAAGACTGGATCGTGTATTGTTCTGTATCTGGAATTTTAGCATCAGAAAAGCCAATGGCTTTACCGGTTTCATTAATGGCCGTTAGGTAGGATGCTCTTGTAGCTTCATCAGCTAGAGACGGAACCATAAAATAAGACTGGTCATTATTATTGTAGATAAAGCCTCTATCTACAGGGTTGTTATCATCTTCTGGGTCAACATCAAAACGACCGTGCCCAATAACAATCCCGTTATCGTTAATATCGTAAGCACGTGTGCCTGATAGATTTTCTTTTTCGACTAACTTATTAACAGAGCCATCGAATATTACTGCAAAGTTACTCTCTGCAACAAGAGTAGTGCCATCTTCTTGTTCTATTTCTGTTAACACATTGGCAAATCCAACCGCAACACCGGACGAATTAATTCCTAGAGCCTCACTCAAGTCCCCGTCTGGTAAAACACCTAAATCTTCATTTGCTCCATCCTGGAATTTAGTAGCATGAGAATAAAACTCCCTATCACCATCTTCATCAATCAGTGGACCATTAGCTGTACCAACAGCAATACCCTGCTCATTGATATCATAAGCAACGCTGTAGCTACCTTCTAAGCCACCTAAATCTACTATGTCATAAGGGGCTGACAATGCTACACCACTAGTTATTGTGAGTAATGACACAAGTAAAGTTTTCTTAAATTGCTGTTGTTTCATTCTGTTTCTCTTATATTGAAGAATTTTGTGTTATCAAAGCGTTGCTTTATCGCTAATGTTATTCAGCGTCAGGTTGCGATTCTGGCTTGGCGTCTTTAAATGCATCCAGAGTTAAACAGTGTTGTTCAATCTCTACCAACCGCGGATAATCCGTTAAATCGACATTAAAGCGTCTGGCATTGTACATTTGGCCAACAATAAAGGCATCTGCTAATGTCAGTTGCTCGCCAAAAGCAAATGGTCCCTGCTCGCTGTAACTGTGCAATTCTTTCTCAATTGCTCTAAAGCCCTCATGGATCCAGTGGGCGTACCATTTATCTTTGTCCTCATCACTGACTTTAAGTTCACCTTTCAAATACTTAAGTACTCTTAAGTTGTCGATAGGATGAATGTCACAGGCAATGACCTGACAAAGGCTTCTGACTTTGGCTTTGAGAAAAGGTTCATCCGGAAGCAGCTTGGGACCATCGTAAACTTCATCCAGATACTCACAGATAGCCATCGACTGGCTTAGAAGCTTGCCATTGTCATCTAACAGGGGAACAAGCCCTTGTGGGTTTCGCTCGCGGTATTCGGGTTTATGCTGCTCACCACCATCTTTCACTAAATGAACAGGTATCATTTGATAAGACAGGCGCTTTACATTTAATGCAATGCGGACTCGATAAGCTGCCGTTGAACGCCAGTAACTATACAATTTCAGCATAAACCCTCTCCTTCAATTAGCCTTCAGGTTGATACTTTTCAACTACCTGATTGATTTGACCAAAGATACTGTCGCCATTAGCGTCAAACATTTCGATGGTCACACGATCACCAAATTGCATGAATGGTGTCGATGGTTTGCCGTCGGCAATAATTTCTAACATGCGAACTTCAGCCAGGCATGATGAACCGGTAGACTGGTCTTTGTTTGAAATAGTACCAGAGCCAACGATTGTGCCGGCGCTTAATGGACGTGTTTTCGCTGCATGGGCTACTAAGGTTGGGAAGTCAAAGACCATATCGACACCACACTCTGGTTTACCAAGAAGCTTGTCGTTGAGGTGAGTGACGAGTGGGAGATAAACCTTCTTGCCATCCCATTTGTCGCCAAGTTCATCTGGAGTTACTGCTACAGGAGAAAACGCTGATGATGGTTTTGACTGAAAGAAACCAAAACCTTTAGCAAGTTCGCCAGGAATCAGATTACGCAACGACACATCATTTACTGTCATCAATAAACGAATTTCTTTTTCCGCTTGCTCAGCGGTAGCACCCATTGGCACGTCGCCTGTAATTACGGCGACTTCCGCTTCCATATCAATACCATACTCTTCGCTGGCCATTCTGATATTTTCACGTGGTCCAAGGAAAGTATCGCTACCACCTTGATACATTAATGGGTCAGTCCAGAATGACTCTGGCATTTCAGCGCCGCGAGCTTTACGAACCAGCTCAACGTGATTCACATATGCACTTCCATCTGCCCATTGATAGGCGCGAGGTAGTGGTGATTCACAGGCTGCCTGATCAAATTCAAAAGCATCAGTTGCCTTGCCTTCGTTAAGATCGGCGTACAACAACTCAAGCTGTGGTTTGAAGTTATCCCAATCATCTAACGCAGCCTGCATGGTTTTTACAAAACTAGGCTTTACAGCACGCGTTAAATCACGACTAACTACGACTAACTGGCCATCTCTTGAGCCATCTTTTAAAGTTGCTAATTTCATTATCTCTTCCTAAATTCTTTCAAATCAATTAAATGATGCGGATGACTTTATTTGCTTGCTTTCCAGCTATTGCAATAATTTTCATTCTCCACACTGCTCATCGCATCGGAAACTTCCAGCGCATCACGCGTGTCAATCATTACCGCCACTTCATCAGTTTCTTTCTTGGCGTACTTGCGCCCTGCCTCGAAGGCTTTTGGATGTGGGCCATGAGTAAAGCCAGATGGGTGGAATGTGACCATACCTGCATCAATATTATCGCGGCTGAAGAAATCACCTGCGTGATAGAAAATCACTTCATCAAAGTCATCATTGTTATGGTAGAAAGGTACTTTTAATGCACCAGGATCCGACTCGATCGGACGCGGTACAAAAGTACAAATCACAAAACGACTGGCGACAAAGGTGGTGTGCGCAGAAGGTGGCAAATGATAACGATGTGACATCAATGGACGAATGTCACGCCAGTTAATGCGCACAACCGACAAGTCACCGTGCCAACCGATCGCATCCAGCGGCGAATAGTTGAAATGAACTTTCGAAATTTGTTCACGTCGTTTGATTTCTACCGACCATGGCTTGTCATCCTGTTGTGCCAAAAATTTCTCGTTAACGCTTGGCACATCCAGCATCGCCGGATCGAAAATCGCCTGCGGACCAACCAGGCCTTTTTCAGGCAGTTGATAGCTATCGTTAGTCGCCTCGATTAACAGCATAGTCATCGGCTCATGCGGTTCAAGACGCCACATGGTTCCGCGCGGGATAACCACATAGTCACCATCGCGTATTTCCATATGCCCATAATCGCAGAACAAATCACCTTTACCCTTGTGGATAAAAAGTAACTCATCACCATCGCCATTTCGTGCCAAAGCTGGCATAGCTTCAGCGCACTCCCAGATACGAAATTTACAGCTGGCGTTATGCAATAATTCTTTGGCACTCCAAGGCGAGAGGCTCGCCTTGTCGAGATCATTCAAGTCAAACGCACGTGGGCGTAATGGACCTTCCCATTTTTCCCACGAGGTTGGCGCACGTTTATGATGAAAGTGCGCCGTTGGACCGAAGAAACCACTTCGTCCGGCTTCGCGCTCGTAGATTGCCTCTTCAGGCAAATCCGCATGCGCCTGGCGTGAAATGGTTCCTTCCTTATGAGGAAATGCAATCCATTTACGCATCTTAAATTACTCCGCGTTGGATCTGATCAAGTTCAATCGACTCAAATAGCGCTTTAAAGTTACCTTCTCCGAAGCCCTGGTTACCTTTACGCTGAATAATCTCAAAGAAGATTGGACCAATCACAGTATTGGTAAAGATCTGAAGCAAAATGCCTTCTTCATGATCCAATGAGCCATCAATCAAAATACGGTTTTTACGTAATACATCAACGTCTTCATGATGCTCAGGAATACGCTTTGGAATCATATCGTAGTAGGTGTCCGGTGTATCCATGAACTTCATGCCACCGGCACGTAAATCTTCGATAGTTTGGTAAATATCATCTGTTGATAGTGCGATGTGCTGGATACCTTCACCGTTATATTCTTTCAAGAACTCTTCAATTTGTGACTTTTCGTCAGAAGATTCGTTAATTGGAATACGCAGCTTATTACATGGGCCTGTCATGGCTTTTGAGAACAAGCCAGTTTGCTTACCTTTGATGTCGAAGTAGCGGATTTCGCGGAAGTTGGCGATGTTTTCATAGAAAGTTGCCCAAACATCCATACCACCACGCTTAACGTTATGAGTCAGATGGTCAAGAGTTAGAAGGCCTTTGCCTTTAGGGAATTTCTCAACACCTTCATAATATTCAAAATCGTCATCGTAGAAACTGTTTGGCTTGTTGCCCCACTTGTCGATGAAGTAAAGCACCGAGCCGCCTATACCATAAACCGCTGGATGTGACATGTGTTCTTCATGGTCAAAAGGCTTGGCACCCTTCTCTACCGCATAATCAAAGGCTTTTTGTGCATCGGCTACACGCCATGCCATAGCACACGCACATGGGCCATGTTGCTTACTGAATTCATGGAAATAACCGTTAAGCTCTTCATTAACGATAAAGTTAATATCCCCCTGGCGGAACAGGGTAACATTTTTAGATTTGTGCTTGGCAATCTCTGTAAAGCCCAGCAATTCGAATAATTCTTTTAATTTGTTAACACCTTCTTCGGTTGGTGCCGTGTACTCAACGAACTCAAAACCATCAGTGCCTAGTGGATTAAATGTAGTATCAGTCATGTTTGACTCCTCGAATTTGGTCAAGAGGTGCAACACTTGTTTTGCAGCCTCAATCTAAAGCATTTAGACGGATTCATACTATCTTGTGATGAAAGCCGTCCATTTAAAGGGTTAGCCTGCTCTTTACTGGGTAAAGCAGAGCTTGCGCATGAAGCATACGCAACGAAGAACGGAATCAGCTCCATTGAGCGCGAATTTGGTCGGCAACGATAAACGTTGGTGTGATTTGTTTACTGTATATCAATAACATATATGTCATTTGCCCTGTAACAGCTTGATTTTTAAGTAGCTATTTACGATCCCCACATTATGCAACAGCCCGCCAATATTAACAATATCGCGGGCTGTTTGAGTAAGAAGGTTCGGCTAAATCTTAACTGGCCATTTTCTCTTCTTTCGGTGGATATAAAGGTTTATGCAATCCTAAGCGCTTAGCCTCTCTAACCATTGCCATAACGTCAGACTTAGCCAGTTCAAAAAGCTGCTTGAAGTCATCAATTACAAAGTATTGAGGCTGCATGATATCAATGCGGTATGGCGTTCTAAGGATATCAATCGGATCGAAAGGTTTACGAATCACGTCCGGATTTTCAAGGCTGTGCGGTGTTTCACCAATGGACGACAGAATACCACCACCATAGATACGCTGGCCTTCCGCGGTATTGATTAGGCCAAACTCCACTGTGAACCAGTATAGACGAGCCAGGAATACACGGTCTTCTTTAGAAGCTTCATAGCCCAACTTACCATAAGCACTGGTAAACTCAGCGAAATATGGATTGGTCAGCATGGCGCAGTGGCCAAAAATCTCATGGAAAACATCAGGTTCCTGCAAATAATCCATTTCCTCACGAGTGCGAATAAAAGTCGCACAGGGGAATTTTTTATCTGCTAATAAAGCAAAGAATTTATCAAAATTGATTAAAGCCGGAACCCAGGCTACTTCCCAGCCGGTTTCTTTACGCAACACACTGGAAACTTCTTCCAGTTGCGGAATACGGTCTTTAGGCAGGTTAATCTTATCAAGACCTTCGAAATACTCAGGGCAGGCACGACCTTTGATCAGTTTTTCCTGGCGCGTGATTAACTCGTGCCAAACCTGATGCTCTTCGTCTGTGTAGTGAATAAAGCCATCTTCATCCATCGGACGAGCTTTATACTTGGTACCTGTACCCATGTAATTACCTCTTTAATGTTTCTATGAGTTTATCTTACCTTGTTAACTTGCTTTGCGCGTTACGCGCCACATTATCAATACCTTGGACCACGAAAACAAGTAAAAATTGCCAAACTCTCGATTTAACGAATGGAACTTTTAAGTATCCTGCAATACTAAAGTTTAGTAACACTTTTCACGTGAATTTAACTTTAAACGGTCTATGGTTATTGATATAAATTCAAGCGTTAGCCGATTGCCCGTTTTGAAAAAAATGTTAATTGAACAAAACAAACCAATGCCAAAAAAACAAACCCACGTATACTATATCAACCACACTCCAACTGATGAAATAATTCCATTAGTCAATCAAGGATGTTAATGACAATGCGCACTCTCGTACTGAGCTTAGCTCTTTCCATTATAGCGTTTTTTAACTCTGCGCAGGCCAAACCAGCCTACAGCACTGAACAAAAAGCCTTTTTAGAGGCTGAAAGGGCCTTTAAGCAGGGCAAACTGTCCGAATACCAGAAACTTAAAAAGGATCTTGCTCACTATTCGTTGCTGCCCTATCTGGAATATGAAGAGATTCGGAAAAACCTCAATAAAAACAGTAAACAGCAGGTGGATAGTTTTATTGAAAAGTACCAGTCCTCACCATTGAGTAGTCGTCTGCGCTGGGATTTCATCCGTGAGCTGGCGAAAGCCAAAGATTATACTCTGATGGAGCAGTATTATAGCTTTGGCTCAATTGCCAGCTTCGACTGCCAGATTTTGGATCATCAATTAAAGCAAGGAAAACCCATCAGCGCACTTTCTGAACAGATTGCCAATCTCTGGAATGTATCCAAATCACAGCCCAAGGAATGTGATGACATATTTGAAAAATGGATTGATAACAACCAATTGCAACAGGATGTGGCATACCAGAGATTTTATCAGACTGCACATGAAGGCCCGATCGGTTTACTCAACTACCTCAAACGATACCTGCCAAGGGATGAGCAATACCTGGCTGACTTATGGCTGAAAGTTCGACGCAACCCCAAGGTGGTCACCCGTTCTAACTTTTTCCCCGGCAAAAACCCGAATAAAGAAGCTCCGATACTGGTCTATGCCGTGAAACGTCTTGCCTGGGGCGATCGCGAGGATGCCTACAATGCCTGGAAACGTACTCAAAGCCGGGTGCCATTGGCTGGGGAACATAAATCAGATGTCGAAAGAACCCTGTTCCTGGCCCTGGCTACGGAAAATAATCCCAAAGCCGTGGATATGGCCAAAAATAATCTGAATGAGTTCCTCGGCGATGCATTGGTCAGTCATTGGAAACTGGTCACTTTCCTGCGTACCGAGGACTGGCAAACTATCACTGAGCTCTACGAACTATTACCCTTTGATCAGCAAAGCAGTGAACAATGGCGTTACTGGTATGCGGTAGCTTTAGACGAACTGGGACAAAAAGAAGAAGCAAGAATTCTGCTGACAGAGCTAGCCAAAGAGCGGGGATATTATGGTTACAAAGCGGCCACTCGGACCGGACAACCAATTCAGCTTAACCATGCTCCTGTGATTATCTCCGAGGAAGTCATGAACTCAGTTCGCCAATCTGCTAATGTTGAAAGAGCTGGTGAACTTTATGCCATTGAGCGTTATCTGGATGCCAGCCGTGAATGGCGCAGTTTACTGAGCAGTCTTGAGTCACCCGAAGAGTTTCAGGCTGCCGCTGTCATTGCTAATGAATGGGGCTGGTATAACCAAAGTATTCTGACCATTGCCCGGGCGCAGGTTTGGGATGATACAAATATTCGTTTTCCAACCGCTTTTAAAGATGATTACATCAAAATGGCCAAGCAGGTACAGTTACCACCACACTGGCTGATGGGGGTGGCACGCCAGGAAAGCGCCTATGGCCCACGCGCAGTTTCACCAGCCGGAGCTTATGGCCTGATGCAGGTCATGCCAAACACCGCCAGGGCTTTCGCACGCAAATTCCAGATCCCCTACTCACACAGTAGCGACCTGCTCGACCCTGCGATTAATATTCAGATGGGAAGTCGCTACCTGCAGATGCGCTTCGAAGAGCTGGAACAGAATCCGGTTTATGCCTCAGCGGCTTACAACGCAGGAAAAAGCCGTATTGAACAGTGGAAAAAATATGGTCGATACCCGACAGAAGTGTGGATAGAAGCAATTCCCTATACAGAAACCCGTGATTACATCAAGCGAGTCATGACTTATCGTCAGGTTTATGCGCTCAAGTTAGGTCTGGATGATGATATTTTTGAATATATCCTGACCACAGAAACTGGTGACAAAAAATAAGGCGCCAGTGGCGCCTTGAGAATTCTATAGAGAATTTGACTAGAAATATCTTTCAAAGGTTATCGACAAGTAGTCATCGTTTCTAAAAGGATAAAGCATACTCTCCATTGGTCGGGTTTCATCAATACCTTCAAACCAACGCCCCTCAACGACCAACTTCCAGCTATCACCCAGGCGACGGCTGGCTTCAAGGTTGATGAACTGCTGATTATCGGCATGGGAATAGCCCAGCAGAACTTCAGTTGAAGGAATGTCATTCATTGCTAATCGCAAGCCAGTAACCAGTGTATCCTGCTGCTCAAAACCACCGGGCAAAGTATCACGCGAGTCATATTGATACTCCATGATTAAACCTAAATCAGCACCGCCCTCAGTAACTCCATAGAAAGTGTATTCAAACCCACCCACAGCCGCTGAATAACGACTCTCTTCAAAACCTGAGCGACTCATGGCTTCCAGTTTCCATAACCAGGCACCTTTGGTTGCCTGTAAATCAATACTGGTTTGATCGATTGTCACATAAACAGGTCTCAACTTTGGCTGAAGCGGATTGCTATTATCTAGCAAAAACTGTGGCTCACGACTGGTTCCCGAAAAATGGGCAACCCCAATGTCCCAGTCACCAAACCAGTTTGACCAACGAATGGCACCATCCAGACGGGATTTACCATCGGGATCGGTATAAACAGGGTTATCAGTATCAATGACATAAGGAAAGCGTAAGCGCCCGTCTTCACCAGCAAAGGTTCTTTCACGAAAGCCTGGCAAAGCAAAAATACTCAAAAGACCCCAGTCACGCTCTGTAGATAAGGCAATCATTGGCTGACCGAGCTTGTCTTCCCCGTCAATATTTTCGACAAAATCCGTCTGATTAATGATATCCACCAGATGCTGCGACTCCGCCACTCCCCAGAAAACCTTGCCGACACCCGCTTTAACTTCCCACTCTTCCCCAACGTAACTGAGCATCAGCTCCCGAATATCAGCATGGGTCCGCTCGCTGTCCATACTATCCCAGCGATAAAAAGGTTTAAAAACCAGGCTTATATCATGCTCATCCCATCGATGATAAAACTCAGGCTCGATCATCACCGAGGCTAGCTCCTGCTCCTGGCCAAAATCACCCTCTTCAAAATAATAGCGACCTTCAGCAGCCACAACACCACGCCATTCCGCTGAAAATGCCGACATGGACAATAAAATCAAGGAGCTGGAGAAAAGAGATTTTAATACAATTGATTTAGACATCAGTTCCATACTAGTTGGTCTGTTATTTGCGCACATTGTAAATAATGATGCGGGCAAATACTAGCGAGCATTCTTTGTTAACCCACGTCGCATAATAGACAATATCAATAGTCGGAGCCGTGCATTTTTTGAGCAATATGCTAATCTGAATACTCAACAATAAAGGAGGTCACATGGCACAAGTATTAACGCCACAACGTGGCCATTGGTATAAACGCTCCGATTTAGACACTATCTTTGAAGTAGTCGCTTTAGATGATGATGAAGGCACTATTGAAGTACAGTATTTTGGTGGCGAAATCGAAGAATTTGATATTAATAGTTGGCAATTACTTGAACTCAGTCAGGCAGCACCACCTGAAGACTGGAGTGGAGCGCTGGAAGTAGACGATTATACCCTTGGCGACGAACTAGAACTGGCACCGGGTTCTCTCGATGATGTGCTTAACATCATTGACTCGAACGACTACTAAAACAATACCCAACGTTTGATGGCAAATCATGGTTTGTTTTGCTATTGGGCCTGTTGACGACGGCATATAAAGTGGTCATTCGGCTCACATTCGTTATAATCTGCACCAGACAATCAGATAACCAAATAAAAAATGTCAGAGTCAATTACCCACTGGGCGGACGCGCTGGGACCAGAGAAAAAAAAGCCTTATTTCAAAGAGTTAATTGCATTTGTAGAGTCTGAAAGAAACTCTGGCAAAACCATCTACCCACCCAAAGAACAGGTGTTTTCAGCGCTAAAACTCACAGAGTTTAGCGAGGTCAAGGTAGTGATATTGGGACAGGATCCCTATCACGGCCCCAACCAGGCCAATGGCCTTTGCTTCTCAGTCGGATCTGACCAACCTCTTCCGCCATCCCTGCGCAATATTTACAAAGAGCTCATTAACGACATCGGCTGCCGCCCCCCAGCAAACGGTGACCTGAGCCACTGGGCGAGACAGGGTGTGTTATTACTGAACGCGGTTTTAACCGTTGAAGCCGCTAAGGCTAACTCACACAAGGGCCGAGGCTGGGAGCTGTTTACCGACGCAGTCATTGCCAGCCTCAATCAGGCGCCGCAACCAATTGTATTCCTGTTATGGGGTTCACAGGCTCAGGCCAAATCTGGCTTGATAAAAAATCCTAAACACACTATCTTAAGCGCACCGCATCCGTCGCCACTTTCTGCGCACCGGGGCTTTTTTGGCTGTAAGCATTTTTCTAAAACAAATCAAATACTTGTAGAAAATGACCAAACACCTATAAAATGGGGTTAGCTTAACTTGGCTTAAAAACAATACTTGATGAGTATAGAAGTGATTAAAATATCGTAAATTGATATTAATGCGCATTAGTAGCAAGGAATATTAGAAATAGATTGATGGAATATGGACTGCTTTCTTAGAGCTTTGAGAACACTTACCAATCTGCTTATAGCTTTACTTCTATTCGCGGCTGGATCTCATTTTGTCTACGCAGCGCAAACTGAAATGGATTCCCCTGTAATCCAGCAAACACCACAAAAACAAATCACCATTATCGCGCAACACTTCTCCAGTTATTACTCAACCATCGCCAAAAGCCTATCCTTATCTTCCCTGTCGAATGACTATAGAATCGTCAACATGTCTCTGGAGGATTGGAAAAGCCAGCGCCCGCAATCAGAGCTGGTGATCAGCTTAGGCCCTTCACCTTTAGAAGAACTGCTAAAATCAGAACATCAAGAGCCGGTGTTGGCCGGGTTAATTACCTACCAGGATTGGAAAAAAGCCGTTAATCAATACCCTGCCATGGATACTGTCAGTGCTATTTTTTACGACCCGGATCCAAATCGTCAGATTGTGCTTGGAAAATTACTGCTTCCTTTATCGGAATCAGTGGGTGTCATGTACTCAACCGACACCCCTTATTTTTTGCAAGGCTATGAACAAGCACTTAAAGCAATGGAGTTGAACCTACAGGCCATCAAAATCAAGCAAACATCAGAGGTAGCAAGACGCTTCCCCGCCTTGTCACAAGAGTCCGATTTCATTATTGCTCAGCCAGATCCCATCATCTATAACAGTCAAACCCTGCCCAGAGTATTGTTGAGCAGTTATCGACAAAGAAAGGTTATCATTGGCTACTCAACCGGAGTGGTCAATGCTGGAGCTGTAGCAACCACCTTCACCACCCCGGAAATGTTGGTTGATGACTTGAAAGAGTCTGCTGCAAAATTTCTGGAACAGGGCTTTCAGTCTTTTGCGCGGTACTGTAAATACTATGATATAAAATATAACACTGAAGTCGCTCGCTCCTTAGAACTGGATATGATCTCAAAAGAGCAGTTACAATCAGAGCTGGATAAATTGAAATTAGAAACCGACGACCCTGCTTACAACCAGAGTAATCCCAAAACCAATAAACCTGAAAGGCAGTAACAGTGAAGCGCACAAAGTATGTTAATCAATACAATCTAGCATTTATACTTGCCGTCATTGCGCTACTGTTTATCGCCAATTATTTGTTCACAAAAGTAAGTCAGCAACAGCACTACTATCAGCAACAAAACCTAAGCCAGACAATCATGGCAAATTTAACTATCGAGTTAGAGTATGGCCTATCATTCGGTAATAAAGTAGATCTTAAGAACTCTTTAGAAGCTCTAAGAAACAATCAGGGGCTTGCAATGATCACCGTTTATGACAATCAAAACAATATCATGGCACAACTCGATAACCGCGATCTGTTATCCATTCCCGATGAAGAAGAGCTGATCTACTTTACGCAACCAATCGAACAAAGTCCTAGTAGCTCACTCAGTGATTCATTGCTATTAAATGAAGAGATACTACAAAGCGTCAAACTAGAAAGGCGACTTGGTGAAGTGACTCTAGGCATGACCCCATTAGAGTACAGCCCGACTACAGACGAACTACAGACCTACCGAGCGCTGCTTAATACCTCCATCGTTGTTTTGATGGTTCTATTATGGGGTTATATGTATTATCGGTTAAGTTATACCAGCCGGGTTATGAAAAAAATGACTGAGTCACTTAACCGCTCAGTATTACCACGAAACATTCTTTATAACACTAAAACTCAAGAAGCACAGGCTCTGATTAAAGCCATTATTGATATCTTTTTACAGAATAAAAATTTTGAGCATCAACTCACTTTATTAAAAACAGAAGTTGCCCAGGCCAGACGAGATGCCAATACGGAACTGCAGGAATTTTTGGGCTTCCTACTCGAACACCCCATTGAGCATGATGATGAAACTATCCAACTTTTCTATCAATCCATTACTCAACATATTGGTGATCGAAAAAGCTCAATTTGGTCGAGAGATCTATTAAAGCAGGTAATAACCGAACTATCAGGCTTAGCCAAAAGTGAGAATGTTACTATTTACGATACCTACAGCGGCGACCGGATAAATCGACAGTTAATCATCGATAAAGATAACTTCAAACGCTTTTTATTACTGCTTGTTGAGCAACTGATAAGAGTTTGTGCGGGACATCAACTGAGCATTTCTTTTGATCAAAGACAGGCAATAAAAGACAATACCATCTTACGGATTTCGATTGAGTCCGATGCTGACAATTTTATTCAGGGTATTACCACTCAAAGTCTATTCCATTTTTCACATGAAGCTCCTGTCAGCTGCTACAGTAATAACGTACACCTGATCGCAGCAAAACACCTGCTGCGAAAATTTGGCGGTGAATATTTCTATTTTGAAAAAGAAGTCAGAATTGAAATACCGGTTGCGACTCTTGCCACCGATGAACCAGAAGTCTGGACAGAAAGTGTCAGTCCAATCGAGACTGATATTAGTGCCTTAATCTTTGACTCAGATCCGATTGATAAAATGGTATTGATGGGCTACCTGGAAAAGCTTGGAGTAAATACTGAAAAAGCATCCGCTAAACAGGTAGTTCTGCAAAAGATTCGACACGAAAAATTTGATGTCATCATGGTTAATTCGGACTTTCTGAATGAACCTGATCCTTTCTTCTTTACTAACTTCGCAAGTGAGCTCAATGATCAGGAAGAACAAACCAAAATCCTGGTCATCAGTAGTGATTCCAGTGTACAGAATACAGAACTATTCCAATCACTAAATGCTCACTACCTGCCCAAACCTATCGATATTCATCAGCTTAAATCGACCTTAATCAATTTATGCACTGACGTAAACGGCTGATGCTTTTCTGATAGTTCTTTCTGATCGCATCTTCATGCATGTGACCCCCCTCTTTCACCTGACACTGCCCTTTTACCCAAACAGATTGGATCGCGTCGTTGCTAAGCTGATGATTAAAAATAAAAGCATCGATTAATTGGTTCTGTTCTTTGCCAAGCAAAGCAAAACTATCTGTGTTCAGCTCAATAAAATCCGCCTGGTTACCGACTTTAATTACTCCTGCTTTCTGACCGAGTGATTGAGCACCAGCAGTTGCTGCCTGTTGCCATAACCACAATCCGTTAGAGCTATGCTCTGCTTCAACTAGTAGAGTGCGCGACTGTTGTGCTAAACGCTGCTGATATTCGAGCCAGCGTAATTCTTCTGTAGCATCAACCGAAATATGGCTATCACTCCCCACCGACCAACGACCAGCATTTTGTTTGTATTCCAGCATAGAAAATAAGCCATCACCCAGATTAGCTTCCGTTGTAGTACAGACTGCAATCACAGCCTTTGAATCAGCGACCGCTTTGATTTCTTCTGCCGTCATATGAGTGGCATGTACCAGACACCAACGCTCGCTCACCTGCTGCTGTTCCATCAACCACTCGACTGGACGTTTACCACTAAAATCCAGGCAGTCATTCACTTCCTTCATCTGCTCAGCGATGTGGATATGGATGGGCGCTTTAGAGTCAATAGAATTCAGGTGCTCGATAGCAAAACTAAGATCCTGATGATTAACGGCGCGTAGCGAATGAGGTGCGATACCAAAAGACTGCTGATACTGCTCAGATAACTTTGCCACATGGTCAATCAGCCCTGCATAAGCCTGTTGATCGTGAATAAAACGCTTTTGCCCAGCATTAGGTGCTTGTTCTCCAAAACCACTGTAGCGATAAAACACAGGAAGTAGAGTTAGACCAATACCGCTTTCCCTGGCTGATTCAAAAATTCGTTGCGACATCTCAGCAGGATTATCGTACGCAGATCCATTAGTGTTATGGTGAAGATAATGAAATTCCCCAACAGATGTATAACCCGCCTTCAGCATCTGCATATACAGCGCTGAGGCAATTGCCTGCAGGTCTTCGGGCTGTATCGCATCGACAAACCCATACATGGCCTGACGCCAGGTCCAGAAGCTATCGCCACCTTTGCCGCTCTTCTCGCCTAAACCAGCCATCGCCCATTGAAAGGCATGCGAATGACTATTTGGCAAACCTGGAATAAGCGCACCCTGCAGTCTCGTTCCAGAAAAGTTTGCTTCAATCTCTGCGTCAGGTTTCAATTCAAGAATAACCCCATTACAATCGACCTTTATCAGAACATCACTGGCCCAGCCGGCTTCGGTTAGAACTTGCTTGGCAAAAATATGTTTTTCAGTGGTAGAAGTCATTGATGGGTTAACCTGTCTGCTAATCTTTGTAAGAAATGGGATCATAATATGAGCCAACCAGAAACTAAACCCTTTGATTACCTTATTCACAATGTACATGTCGCGACTATGGCCAGCACGGATGATTATGGTGTCGTTAAAGATGCCTGTGTTGGCGTCAAATCAGGGGTTATTCAATTTATAGGCACTCAGCAACAACTGAGCCATCCGAATGAACTGGACAAGAATGCAGACAGTGTCATCAATGCACACGGACAATGGTTAACCCCTGGTCTAATTGATTGTCATACTCATCTGGTCTATGGCGGCAACCGTGCCAATGAATTTGAAATGCGCTTGAATGGTGCTGATTATGAAGAAATTGCCAAAGCTGGCGGTGGAATTCTTTCCACAGTGCGAGCAACTCGCGCTGCCAGTGAGCAAGAACTGTTTGATAGTGCAACAAAACGACTAAAGTCGCTACTCAAGGAGGGCCTCACCACTATCGAAATCAAATCAGGCTATGGTCTGGATACCGAAACGGAAATAAAAATGCTGAAAGTTGCCAAACGACTTGGCAAGGAATTTCCGGTTAGGGTTGCCACTACCTTCCTTGGCGCACATGCGCTACCACCAGAATACAAAGATCGTTCGGATGATTATATTGACCTGGTCTGTAACGAAATGCTTCCAACCATTGCGGAACTCAAGCTGGCTGACGCAGTTGACGCCTTTTGTGAAAATATCGGCTTTAGCTATCAGCAGACGCAAAAAGTTTTTGCAACAGCAAAGCAGCTTGGTCTGCCAGTGAAGCTTCATGCCGAACAGTTATCCGATCAATCGGGCGCAGGCTTAGCCGCAGATTACCATGCTCTTTCTGCTGATCATCTAGAGTATTTATCACAGAACTCCATTGAGAAGATGGCAAAAAGTGGTACCGTTGCGGTGCTACTACCGGGAGCCTTTTATTTCCTGCGCGAAACCAAGCTACCTCCAATTCAGGCCCTTCGGGATGCCAAAGTACCCATGGCGATTGCCACCGACAGCAACCCCGGAACCTCGCCTGCAGAATCTATTTTGTTGATGCTCAATATGGGCTGCACCTTCTTCAGAATGACACCGCTTGAAACATTACAGGGCGTAACTATCAACGCAGCAAAAGCACTAGGTTTAGACCAAGAAGTTGGCTCTATTGAGGTAGGGAAAAAAGCGGATATGGTGCTTTGGGACATTGAACATCCGAACCAGCTTAGCTATCAGTTAGGGGGAAGTAACTGGGCACGAACTTTCAAAAGCTAATATAAAAAAAGAGCGTTCTCACGAACGCTCTTTCCAAGTCAGTAATTTTAAATACTCTACAACAAATTATTCTACAACAATCACACCTTTCATCATGAAAGAGTGGCCAGGGAAACTACAGATAAACTCATAAGTACCCTTCTCTTTCAAAGTGAAAGTAATGGTATCGCTTTCACCACCGCCAATCACTTTGGTGTGAGCTAAAACGCTGTCATTTCCTTCTGGGACATAATCAGTAGCTTTAGCCTGAATAGCAGCATTAGCAAACGCCTGAACATCAGTACCTTGTGCCAATACCACAAAGTTATGACCCATGACATCTTTACCTAGCTTGCCAGTGTGATTTAAAGTTAATTTAATCTCTTCACCAGCTTTAACTTTAATTTCGCTGACATCAAATTTCATGGCGTCATCACTGTTTACAACAACATCTTTTGCAAACAAAGGCATAGCGAATAAAGCTAAAACAACTGTTAATAAAATCTTACGCATCTTGTCACCTTTTACGTTGGGTTAAACACGTATCTAGCATACCAGTTTAAGGTGAATATGACATGAATATGCGCACATTTTCGCTGTATATCTTTTTATGAAACTCTCTCTATAGGATTATTTTAATTAATCAATAACTGCCTGCAATTTCTGCATCAAATCACTTATAACGCTTTGCACTGAAAGCATTTTTGATTTATCCAAAGTACGCAGACGCTCATTAAGATAGGTAATCTGCGACAGCTCCAGCTGCAGGCAGTACACCCGGCTAGCAGGATCAGCATAATGGCGAGTGATATACCCGCCCTTAAAGCGACCGTTGAGAATTTTTGTGTATTGCCTTGTATCGAAATCCTCAAGCAACTGTTTGATGTTCTGATTGACCGTGGCACCGTTATTGGTACCGAAGTTGAAATCGGGTAAGCGGCCCTCAAAAAACCTTGGTACTTCCGATTGAATGGTATGCGCCTCAAATAACAGGCAATAGCCGAAGCTCTCTTTTGCCTTTTCAATCAGGTTCTTGAGCTGGTCATGGTACGGTTGCCAATACTGTTTGATTCTGCGACTTATTTCCTCATCGGTGGGCAATTGAGATTCGGTGTACAAAGTTTCGCGATCAAAGTTACTGGTTGGACATAGCTCAGTGTTATCCGCACCTGCATAAAGCACTTCGCCTGACTTATCACGATTCAGGTCAATCACATAACGCGAATAGTTGGCATTGATTCGAGTAATCGACAGCTCATCCAGAAAGCTATAGAGATCGACCAGATACCAGTCGGTATCTGCACTGTCATAAGCAGCGGGTTGCATCTGCTTAATAATATCGTGTGGAATAAACTGACCATGGTGCGGCATTGAAACAATGATTGGCGAATCATGAAACTCCAGGTCATAAACCGGGTATTCTTCTGCCTGAAGTTGCAAAGTTGCTCTGTCGAGCGGTAATCGATCAGGCTCGACATATTCCGTGCGAGCCTGTTCAGATTCGATCACTGATTCAGAGTAATAAATCCGTATTAGCGACTTGGCATCCTTTAATAAGAACTCACAAAGAGACTCGACTTCATCCCAGGAATCAGTGTTCAGATACCATTTAACCTGTAATAGGTAGTCGATAAAAAAATCGGTCATGGTTCGATGGTACTTTTGTTCGGCACCTAGAACCTTGGTCAGCTTGATCAATCCCTGATGTACACGCTCGCGCGCAGCCATGATCGAGTAGTGATTTAGATAATACCAGGCCACTCGCAAATGATTTCTATGGTTAAAGTCACCACCAGTTATCGACTGGGCTTCAAATTTCTCTACTAACTGATTGATATTCATATAAATGGTTATTTCTCTATTAATTCACTGTATGAATTTATGCTACTTGGGAGTTGCTTTTGAACTTGGTTTTTGGTTGTATATACAACTTAGCATACAAGACGGATACTATTAGTCAAACGGCATAGTCCAATCTACGACTTTTGCCGAACATTATCAGGCCACAGAGTATATTGGAACCATCAATGACAGAACAGAATACTCGCCTTTATATCACGGTTAAAGAATTTATTAAGCAAGGCATCGAGCAGCAACGCTGGAAAGAACACAAGCGCGTTCCCTCGGAGAATGAGCTGGTCGAAACCTGTAAAGTCAGTCGCATGACAGCGCGTCGCGCCCTGGATGAACTGACCGAAGAAGGCGTTCTCTATCGAGTACAGGGACGCGGCACTTTTGTCGCCCCAAAAAAGCTTTATTCGCCGATGCTTAAAATTCGAAACATTGCCGAAGAGATCATTGAGCGTGGCGGCAACTACTCAAACGAACTGATCCTGTTGCAAAAAGAGCAATGCCCTACTCACCTGCTGGAGCGCTTTGAACTTGAAGAAGGTGACGATATTTACCATTCGATTATGGTGCACAAAGACAACGACAAGCCCATTCAAATCGAACAGCGTTATGTTAACCCCAAAGCTGCACCAGACTATTTAAAACAGGACTATGCCAGCATTACCCCCAATGTTTATCTGTCAAAAGTGGCACCGCTGACCGAAGCTGAGCACCAGATTGAAGCACGCGAGGCCGACCCTTTTATGCAGGTAACCCTCAAGCTACAGGACAATGAACCAGTGTTATGCATCGATCGGGCAACCTGGTCAAATGATACCCTGGTTAGTTATAGCCAGCTCTATCATCCGGCAAGCCGTTTCCGTATTACTGGTCGCTTTAAAACCGAACATCAATTAACTGAGCTATAACAGCTCGATAAAGAGGAATACAACTATGACTGACAAGAATCGTTTCGATCCTGACCGCGTCATTCGAGCGCCACACGGCACCACTTTAAACACCAAGTCATGGCTGACAGAAGCACCGCTTCGCATGTTAATGAATAACCTTGATCCTGATGTTGCTGAGCACCCTCAGGGCTTAGTGGTTTATGGTGGCATCGGTCGCGCTGCACGTAACTGGGAGTGCTATGATAAAATTGTCGAAACTCTGAAGCGCCTCAATGATGATGAGACCTTGTTGGTTCAGTCCGGTAAACCAGTGGGGGTATTTAAAACCCATAGCGATGCACCGCGAGTGTTAATTGCTAACTCTAATCTTGTACCTCACTGGGCTAACTGGGAACACTTCAACGAACTCGATAAAAAAGGCCTGATGATGTATGGCCAGATGACTGCTGGCTCGTGGATTTATATTGGCAGCCAGGGCATCGTGCAAGGTACTTATGAAACCTTTGTAGAAGCTGGGCGACAGCACTTTAATGGCAATACCAAAGGCAAATGGATTCTAACTGGCGGTCTAGGCGGCATGGGTGGTGCCCAGCCTCTTGCTGCGACTATGGCTGGCTATTGCATGATTGCGGTTGAGTGTGATGAGACTCGAATCGATTTCCGTATCCGCACCGGTTATGTCGATAAAAAAGCGACCAGTGTGGATGAAGCCATCGCTCAGCTTAAGGAAGCATTAGATAAAGGTCAGCCGATCTCCATTGGTCTGCTAGGCAATGCTGCAGAAGTTTTCCCGGAGCTGCATAAACGAGGTCTCAAACCTGATCTGGTCACTGACCAGACTTCTGCCCATGATCCTGTGAACGGTTATTTACCGATTGGCTGGACGGTTGAACAGTGGCGCAAAGAAGCGCAAGCTAACCCTGAGCTTGTCAGTAAAGAAGCTAAAAAGTCGATGGCGGTTCAGGTTCAAGCGATGCTCGACTTTTACCATGAAGGCATCCCAACGGTCGATTACGGTAATAATATCCGCCAAATGGCTCTGGAAGAAGGCGTCAGTAATGCTTTTGACTTCCCGGGCTTTGTTCCTGCCTATATTCGCCCCCTCTTCTGCCGTGGCATTGGCCCATTCCGCTGGGCAGCCCTTTCCGGTGACCCAGAAGATATTTATAAAACCGATCAGAAGGTCAAAGAAATTATTGCTGATGACCCACACCTGCATAACTGGCTGGACATGGCCCGTGAACGTATTCAGTTCCAGGGGTTGCCTGCGCGAATTTGCTGGGTTGGACTAGGTCTACGCCACAAACTTGGTCTGGCTTTTAACGAGATGGTGCGTAACGGCGAATTAAAAGCGCCTGTCGTCATTGGCCGCGACCACCTTGATTCAGGCTCAGTGGCCAGCCCGAACCGTGAAACTGAAGGCATGATGGATGGCTCTGATGCGGTGTCCGATTGGCCGCTATTAAACGCCATGCTCAATGTGGCAGGTGGTGCAACCTGGGTATCCTTGCATCACGGTGGAGGTGTTGGAATGGGCTTCTCGCAACATTCCGGTGTTGTTATTTGCTGTGATGGTAGCGAAGAAGCGGACAAACGCATCGAGCGAGTCTTATTTAACGATCCAGCTACCGGCGTCATGCGCCATGCCGATGCCGGTTACGATATCGCCATTAGCTCTGCCAAAGAGCAAGGTTTAGACTTACCTATGCTCAACGACAAGAATTCATAAGAGGTTATGTCAATGCATTCATTTACTCTAACACCTGGTGAGCTTTCTTTAGCAGACTGCCGTGCCATTTATCAGGAATCCGTATCGATTACCTTAAACGACAGTTTTTATCCGGTCATCGATCGCGCCGCACAAACAGTAGCTGATGTGATTAACAATAATGAAACCGTTTATGGCATCAATACCGGTTTTGGTTTACTCGCTTCAACCCGCATCCCAAAAGAAAAACTGGAACTGTTGCAGGAAAGCCTGGTGCTATCTCACGCTGCAGGTATCGGTGAATTATTGCCAGACAATGTCGTGCGCTTATTGATGGTGTTAAAGCTTTCCAGCCTTGCGCAGGGCCATTCCGGGGTACGTCGTGAAACGGTCGATGCCCTTATCAGCTTAGTAAATCACGAAGTGTATCCTTGCATTCCGGAAAAAGGGTCCGTTGGCGCATCGGGCGATCTGGCACCGCTTGCTCACATGAGTTGTACCTTAATTGGTGTTGGCGAAGTACGTCACCAGGGTAAAATTATCTCTGCCGTAGAAGGCCTTAAAATTGCAGGTCTTGAGCCGCTGACCCTCGGCGCAAAGGAAGGTCTGGCACTATTAAATGGTACCCAGTGCTCAACAGCATTGGCACTTGCTGGCCTATTCGGCGCCGAGAACAACTTTGCTGCAGCAATCGTTGCCGGTGGCCTTTCCGTGGATGCGGTCATGGGCAGTATTGCTCCTTTTGATGCACGTATTCACCAGGTTCGTGGCCACAAAGGGCAGCAACAGGTTGCGCTCAGTTTATTGAATCTGATTAAAGGTAGCCAAATCAACGAATCACACGAAGACTGTGAAAAGGTCCAGGACCCCTACTCGCTTCGCTGTCAGCCACAGGTGATGGGCGCAGCGCTTGACCATATGCGTTTTGCTGCCTCTGTTCTGCTTACTGAAGCTAACGCTGTTTCTGATAACCCACTAGTATTCCCTGAACAAGGCGACATTATTTCTGGCGGAAACTTCCACGCCGAACCCGTAGCCATGTCTTCAGACTTACTGGCCATAGTAATCTCAGAAGTGGGAGCCATTGTTGAGCGACGTATTGCACTGATGCTGGACAAGCATTTAAGTGGACTACCAGCGTTTCTGGTGAAGGATGGTGGCGTAAACTCAGGCTTCATGATTGCCCAGGTTACCGCAGCAGCATTGGCTTCAGAGAACAAAACACTGGCACACCCTGCATCGGTAGATAGCTTACCGACCTCTGCCAATCAGGAGGACCATGTTTCAATGGCCACCTTTGCCGCACGCCGTTTGCGTGAAATGAACTTCAATACTGCCGGTGTGATTGCTGTGGAATTATTGTCTGCCGCACAGGGCATTGATTTCAGGGCGCCATTGAAAACTTCACCACGCCTGCAAAAAGCCTATGATCTGATTCGCGAAAAAGTGGCTTACTACGAGAAAGATCGTCACTTTGGGCCTGACATAGAAGCCATCAAGGCGCTGATTGATCAGGGAGTATTTAATGAGATGGTTGGTGAGCTAGAATTACCCAGCATCCAGTAAACCAGACTAAGCAGAAATGCAAAGGCGCTCAATTAAGAGCGCCATTTGCTCTGCTTTACTATCGCTATG
>NZ_JABURJ010000084.1 GCF_014762745.1 Kangiella sp. | reverse complement strand
CTGCCTCCGCCAGTTCGTTACGAATGGTGCGGCCTTCTTTTAAGGTAATGACCGGATGTCGCATACGGGCGATCAAAGCCAGATCGTGCGAAGCAATCAGCACTGAAACGCCGACCTGATTGAATTCCGCGAATAGATTCATGATGTCGGCAGACAGCTCAGGATCCAGGTTACCGGTGGGCTCATCCGCTAGCAGCAGCGGAGGTTTATTAACCACTGCACGGGCAATGCCAACGCGTTGCTGTTCACCGCCAGACAGCTGGATCGGTAATTGCTTTTCTTTGCTAAGTAAGCCTACTTTGTCTAATGCCGCTCTGACTCGTTTGGGAATATCGCGATCCGATACGCCGGCAATTATTAAGGGCAGGGCGACATTATCGAAAACGGTGCGGTCGAAAAGCAGACGGTGATCCTGAAAGATCATGCCGATTTTACGGCGATGGTAGGGGATGTGGCGATCTTTGACCTTGCTGATATTCTGGCCGTCGAGAATGACCTGGCCGCGAGTAGGGCGCTCCATAAGCGCAATCAGTTTCAGCAGGGTACTTTTACCGGCGCCGCTATGGCCTGTCAAAAATGCCATTTCACCAGCAGGCAACTCGAAGCTGACGCCCTTGAGCGCTTCGTGGCCACCTTCATAGCGTTTAAAAACCTGGTGAAATTCAATCATCTGTTATGAGTCGTTAGTTATTGTTCTGAGTTGTCGTTAGTGGCAAAAAGCGCCTGAATAAAATCCTGACCATTAAATTCGCGCAGATCATCAATGTTTTCGCCCACCCCAATGAAGCGAATCGGCGTTTTCATCTTATCCGCCAATGCAAAAATGATACCACCTTTTGCCGTTCCATCCAGCTTGGTAATGGTAATTCCGCTAAGTGGTACTGCTTTATTAAAGTGTTCGGCCTGATTGAGTGCGTTCTGGCCGGTACCAGCATCAACAACCAGCATGGTTTCGTGCGGTGCGCTGGGATCGAGTTTTTGCATGACCCGCTTAACTTTTGCCAACTCGTCCATCAGATTAGACTTGGTATGCAGGCGTCCTGCGGTGTCGGCAATCAAGACATCAATATTTCGGGCCTGTGCTGCTTTGAGCGCGTCGAAAATGACCGAAGCGCTGTCCGCGCCAGTATGCTGGGCAGTAACATGAATATTGTTGCGCTCGCCCCAGACCTGCAATTGCTCAACCGCTGCGGCACGGAAAGTATCACCCGCCGCCAGCATCACTGATTTGCCCTCACTCTGGAATTTTTTAGCCAGCTTGCCAATAGTGGTGGTTTTTCCAACGCCATTAACACCAACCATCAGAATAACAAAAGGCTTATGGGTCAGTTCTAATGGCTTGCTGCAAGGATCAATAATTTCTGAGAGCAGTTCGCGTAAACGCTCCATCAATGCCTGTGGATCTTTGAGTTCCTTGCGTTCTGCCTTATCGGTTAAGTCATCAATAATCTTACGGGTAGCGCTAACTCCGACGTCCGCCAGCAATAATTGAGTTTCAATGTCTTCAAGAAGTTCGTCATCAATTTCCTTGCTACCCAGCACCAGGTTAGCCAGACTATCAGCCAATTGACCACGAGTACGGCTAAGACCGGCTTTGAGGCGTGCAAAGAAGCCTTTCTTTTCAGTCGGCGCTTGGTCTGGGTTTTGCTCGGTTAGAGTAGGGGCAGAAGATTCGATCTGCTCTTCCTGTTGCTCCTGATGTTCGTAAGCTTCCTCGATGTCATGCTCGATTTGTTCATCAAGTTGCTCCTCTAACTGGTGCTCGGCCTCCTCAAGAACCTCCTCTTCAGGAGTCTGCTCGGTTTCGGGATTTGAATTCTGTTGTGAGGAATCTTTTTTGCCAAACCAGCCAAACAGGCCGCGTTTTGATTTATCGTTTGATTTTGAGTCGCTCATGGCAGTGACGGTATCGATGACTTGTTAAACTTTATAAAGGCGTTATCCTATCACTTTCAAGGCAGGTGCGTAAGAGATTTGCAGTCCAAGGACAGCGCAAGCTTGAGCGCCAGAGTAGAAGAGGCCACGTATGGCTAATCGAAATAAGATTGTTGAGCAAAGCAAAAAGAAATCCTCATCACCGCACGCTAAAAAGACTGGCCAGTTCCGGGTCATTGGCGGTAACTGGAAGGGCCGTAAACTGCGCTTTATAGAAGTAGAGGGACTCAGGCCAAGCCTGGATAGAATTCGTGAAACTCTGTTCAACTGGCTACAGAATGACATTCATGGCGCCACCTGCCTCGACCTTTTCGCTGGCTCTGGCGCTATTGGTATCGAAGCCTTATCGCGTGGCGCAACCAATGTTCAGTTTGTGGAGCTAAACCGTAAAGCCTTCCATCAGCTGGAAGAAAATCTCGGGCTGGTTAATGCCGATAATGCCCATGTACTACACGGTGATGCCTTCGATTTTATCCAGAGTAACCAACAAACCTTCGATATCATCTTTCTTGATCCGCCATTCCATAAAGGGATTGCCCAGAAAGTTATCGAGCAACTGGCGCAGGCAGAGTGGCTCAAGCCGCAAACCCTGATTTATATAGAGGTAGAGCAGGGGTTGGAACTGAATGTTCCGAACAACTGGACAGAACTGAAAGACAAAAAAGCAGGGCAGCTACAGTATAAGTTGTTTGAAGTGAGCCCAGGTAACTAGAAGATCTGATAAAACTATACTGTAAATCCAAATCTTGTCATCCCGCGGCTATGACCGCGGGGTCCAGTGACTTTTAAAGCAGCTTGGCGGTAGCTTGATCAGGTAAAGAAGAAATGTGCCTTATTTGACAAGTGAGCGGTTTTAGCTTTTATACAACACTTTAATCAGGTGATAACCAAAGCGGGTTTTGACAGGGCCAATTAAGGGTTTGTCTTCGCTACCTTTGGCGAATACCGCATTATCAAACGGCTTGACCATTTGGCCTCGCTTAAACTCGCCGAGATCACCGCCCTGTTTTTTTGAAGGACACATGGAATGGCGTTTGGCCAGTTGATAGAAATCAGCGCCTTTTTCCAGCTTGGCTTTGAGCGCCAGGGCTTCTTTTTCGGTTTTAACCAGAATGTGTAATGCAGATGCTTTGGCCATGGTGTGTTCCTGATAGGTTTTACAGAGTTAGTTGGGAATTGCCTGCTTCACATACACATCAAAGCGGTTGGCTTTGCTTTCGATGCTCATGGACGGCTTTTGCTGATTGAGATAGGGTGCGTAACTGGGCCGTTTTACGACCACCCGATACTTGGCATGTTCCAGTGCCAGCGGTAACAGCTCATCAGCATCAAGGTCTTCGCCAACCAGCAGTTTGACCAGGCGCATCTCTTTTTTGACCGCAGCACTTTTGTTGCGTGGTGGGAACATAGGGTCGAGATAGATGACATCGGGTTGCTGTTCGGATGATAACTGTGGAATCAGCTCGCTGGCCTGGCCCTGAAACAATTGAAAATCGCGACCAAAAAGCTCCTGAGTATCAGGATGACTGGCGGCACGTTCGATAGCGTCCTGCAACAGAGCCGCTACATAAGGCGAACGCTCGATGAGTCTTAAGCGACAGCCGAGATTGCGCAACTCAGAAGCATCGCGGCCTAGACCACCTGTCGCATCAAGGATTGAGGGCTGCCAGTTATGCTTTAAACCACAGGCTTTGGCGATCTGTTGTTTGCGGCCACCACCATGACTTCGGCGCCAGGCAATGGCACCTTGCGTGAAATCCAGTGAAAAGCCGGTTGCATGTCCCTCCAGCTTGGCGTAAAAGTGTAATACTTGATTGGCATTCTTTGGCTCAAAACAGAAATAGCCAGCAAACTGCTCTAGCTCACCAGCATCAGTAATCACTGGCAAATCAGCCAGCAGCGATGGTGGCGATAAAGAATCGGTTTGATAAAAAGCTAAAGAATGCTTCACAGTTAATAATTCACACGATGATGACAGAACCCGCACAGAATACCATTATTGAGCAACATATAAACCTTGATGACGTTGCTGATCTGAATGATACCAACCCGCTCGAATTATTGGTGCAAGCCAGTGGTTTGTCAAAACAGAAGGTCAAAGATGCTATGACTAAAGGCGCTGTCTGGTTATCGCATGGAAAACAGGCACGGCCTTTGCGTCGCAAAAATGCCAGACTGCGTTTAGGTGAAGAGCTACATCTGTACTATAACGAGCAGGTGCTGAGCGAAACGGTAGCCAAACCCGAGTTGATAGCGGATGAGGGTGATTACTCGGTTTGGAATAAGCCTTATGGCGTTTGGTCGCAAGGCTCCAAATGGGGTGATCACTGCTCCATTGGTCGTTTAGTTGAAGAGCATTTTGACTACAATCGACAGACCTATGTGGTGCATCGCCTGGATAAAGCGGCTAGAGGCTTGATTATTCTTGCTCATAATAAAGAGGCAGCAGCGGCCTTGTCGGCCATGTTCGCCAAACGCACCGTAGAAAAGCATTATCTGGCCTGGGTTAAGGGCCACTTTCCGCACCAAAGCATAACCATCGATAAGCCTATCGATAAAAAACCTGCCAAAAGTATCGTGACCTTGAAAGAATATGATGCCGACAAGGATCGTAGCTTACTGTCAGTGCAGATCCTGACCGGTAGAAAACATCAGATCCGTATTCACTTGGCGTCGCAAGGCTTCCCAATTATCGGCGACCGTCAGTATGGCAATGCCGATGCAGACAGTCCTGATTTGCAGCTGCTTGCCTATAGGCTCATTTTCCAGTGCCCTATCACAGGTAATCAAAAGCAATACCAATTGGAATAATTGGCATCAGAAACCATGAAAAAAGACCAGCTGCTGCTTAAAGAAATTAAAGGCTGCACCATTTGTCAAGACTTGCCGCTGGGTCCTAATCCAATTCTACAGTTCAGTGCTGAAGCAAGAATTCTGGTCGCAGGCCAGGCCCCCGGACAAATCACCCACCACAAGGGACGGCCCTTCGACGATGCGAGTGGTGACCGGCTTCGTGACTGGCTAGGCATTGATCGAGATACCTTCTATGATCCTCAACAATTAGCAGTTGTGCCGATGGGCTTTTGTTTCCCGGGCAAAGGAAAATCCGGTGACCTGGCTCCGAAAGCAATCTGTGCAGAAACTTGGCGCCATAAGATTCTCGATGTTTTGCCTGACATTGAGCTAACTTTAGTTATAGGTAAGTACGCGATGGACTGGCATCTACCCAATCGACAGGAAAAGAACCTCACTGAAACCGTCAAGAACTGGCGTCATTACTTAAACCGAGAAAGACCAGTGTTACCGCTACCTCATCCTAGTCCACGCAATAATATCTGGCTGAAGAAAAATTCCTGGTTTGAGGAAGATTTGTTGCCTGAGCTCAGGCAACGAGTGAATGAGTTATTGCTTTAAGCTGGCTTGCAGGATCTGCTTAAAAATATCGCTGCCTTGTTCGCGTGCAAATTCGATATTTCGCTCTGGAATAGCATCGGGGTCATCAACAAATTCAAGCGCTTTTTCGATGCTCGCTTCGCGAAGTAGATGCAGCATGGGGTAGGGCGAACGATTGGTGTAATTGGCTGGATCATTTTTCAATTGGCCGTCAAAACAGTAATCAGGGTGGAAACTGGCTAACTGGAAAATACCTTCCAACTCCTGCATGGCCATTAACTCATTCGCCATATCCAGCAAATCCAGATAATCCTCAAAATCAGCGAAACCCTGCGGCAGGATCAGTAAACTGGTTTCAATCGAACTGTCCTTCTCAAGTTCCGCGACTGCCGCCATCAAATCCTCTAATGCCGTTTCGATCTTGTCAGCTTCAGACACCCAATAACGAATCGACTGACGAATAAACTCACGTTTAGCAAAGGGACAAAAATTGAAACCAATGACCGAGTGCTCCAGCCAGTAGCGAGTGGCTTTTATAACTGAAGTGTTAGAAGGTTGAGGCATAATAAATTGGGCTTTGAGAAAGTCGGCTAATGATAGCAGAGTTGGTGGTTAATGAGCAGAACTTGTAGGGGCGACCTGCGGTCGCCCACAAAAGCTACTCAAAATAAACCTTTAAATCCTCTGGAATCGGCATTGGTTTAAAAGGCGAAACATTGGCGCCGCCGGTATTTCCTACCGGATATTTACCGAATAATGACCCGGCAGAGCCTATTATTCGAATAATCTGGCCAAAAATTTCAGCCAAATCAATACGTTTGATGCCTATGCGAAACATCCACCAGTGGCTTTTAACGTGGCGCACATAAAAAGGTTGGCTCAGAATATGCGCACGTTCGAAGTGATAAAAGGCCTCGTCTAACTGGCCTTTATAAAATAACAGCTTGCCTTTATTAAGTTCATTGGCAAAAGCCATTCTGAGTTTCTGTGACATGGTTACAACTCCTTGCTAGACCATACCATTATTACATTTGAAGAATTGACAGACTAGTTGGTCTGTAGTTAAATAGCAAGCCTTTCAAACAAGATCTTCATAAGATTGTGAAAACAGCGCAGTCTTAAATCAACGCAGTCAGGATCGACTATGCCAGAGAATAATACCGTTAAGTTTGGGCGTTTTGTGATTAACCATCCATGGCTAATCATCATCGCATCATTATTGTTAGTGGTTGCAACCACGTTCGGGGCTAAATATTTAGAGATAAAGACCGATTATCGAGTCTTTTTTAAGGAAGATAATCCCCAGTTAATGGCTTTTGAGAACATTCAGGACACCTATGACAAAGCCGACAATGCCATGTTTGTCATTACGCCGAAAGAAGGCTCGGTATTCGATCGCGAAACCTTGAAGAGTATTCATTGGCTGACTGAACAGGCTTGGCAGATTCCTTATACCACTCGCGTAGACTCAATCACCAATTACCAGCACACCTGGGTAACTCCTGAAGATGAAGACTATATGCTGGTTGGTGCCTTGCTGTGTATTCCGGATAAGTCATCAAACTTTGACAGTGAGTGTGAGCATGAGTCCGTCACCGAGCAGATGATTGACGGTTTGAGCGATGACGAAATTAAGCGTCTGCAAGATATCGTTTTGCATGAACCCCAGTTACTGAATCGTGTTATTAATCCAGATTCAAGTGTCACAGCGGTTAATGTGACCGTGCAATTGCCTCAGGACCCTGACTTGGAAGGACTGGAAGGTAAGGCCTGGAAGGAGAAGAAAACTGAAATTCTGACTGCAGTGACTAAAGTGTCAGAGCACGTTAGTGAACTACAGACACAGCTAATGGAGCGGAACCCGAACCTTGAGGTGCGTTTGACCGGCGTGGTGATGATGAACAACACCTTCGCCGAGACCGGCAAGAACGACATGATGACCTTAACACCGATCATGTTATTCCTGGTCATTCCGTTAGCGCTCTACTTTATGATTCGCAGCACCAGCGGCACTCTAGCCAGCGTAATTATTATCATATTCTCGATTATAGGTGCATTAGGCGGTGCGGGCTGGCTGGGCATTGCCATGACAGCACCAATGTTCTCGGTGCCGACGGTGGTGGCGACCATGGCGGTAGCGGATTCGGTGCACCTGTTGGTCACCTTCCTGCAGGGCATGCGCCATGGCATGAACAAGCAGGATGCCATGGTGGAAAGTATTCGTATCAATATGATGCCGATCTTCCTGACCAGTATTACTACTGTAATTGGCTTTTTGACCATGAATTTCAGCGAAGTACCGCCGCTTCGTGATATGGGTAATACGGTAGCAGTCGGTGTGACTCTGGCATTTATTTTCTCTATCACCTTCCTGCCTGCTGTGATGATGCTCCTGCCTGTTAAGGTAAGCGAACAAAAAAGCAAAGGCCATCATTTAATGGATCGCTTTGCTGACTTTGTAGTAAACAAACGCAAAATTTTACTGCCAGTGATGGCGGTAGCGAGCATCGCCATCATTGCTGCGATACCGAAGAATGAATTGAACGATGAGTTCGTTAAATACTTTGATGAGACTATCGATTTCCGAGTGGACTCTGACTATACGGCAGAAAATCTTACTGGTCTGTATACGGCTTTTTATAGCATCGACACTAAGACTGGCAGCGGCATTCATGAGCCAGAGTTTATGGCAATGTTGGAAAACTTTGTCGAATACGCAGAGCAGCAGCCAGAAGTGATACACGTACAAAGTTACACCGATGTTATGAAGCGGCTCAATAAAAGTATGAACGGTGATCGTGAAGAATGTTATGCGTTGCCAAAACCATCATTGGAAAAGGGCTGTAATGCAGTGCTGTTGGAAGATGGTGAAGTGACGGAGTTAGAAACATTAATTCGCGAACTGACCGCGCAATATACCCTGATCTATGAGACCTCATTACCACGCGGACTCTCGATCAATAATCAGGTCAATAGTGATAAATCGGCCACCCGTGTGCAGATTTCGCTTGAGAACTTATCCAGTGTGCAGGTGTTGAATCTGGAAGAGCGTTTCAGCCAATGGTTTGAGCGAAATGCGCCACAAATGGAAATCTCAGGTTCAAGCCCGGCCATCATGTTTGCTCACATCGGACAAAATAATATCTACTCAATGCTAAAAGGTACTGCATGGGCATTGGTGCTGATATCGCTGTTATTGATATTTGCGCTAAGATCTTTGAAGTTGGGGCTCTTAAGCTTGATACCCAATATTATACCCATGGCTGTGGCATTCGGTATCTGGGGTCTGTTTCAGGGGCAGATCGGTATGGGATTGTCTGTTGTAACCGGCATGACGCTAGGTATTGTGGTTGATGATACGGTACACTTTCTGAGTAAGTACCTGCGTGCACGCCGCGAGAAAAAACTGCCACCACAGGAAGCAGTCAAATACGCTTTCCACACCGTAGGTATGGCTTTAACCGTGACTACCATTGTTCTGGTATTAGGCTTCTTGGTATTAGGTTTATCCCATTATGTGATGAATAGCCACATGGGCATTCTAACGGCAATCACTTTAGCCGTAGCCTTGATTATTGATTTCTTATTACTGCCCCCACTCTTAATGCTGGGCGGCAAAAAATTGAAAGATAAAGTAGCGAATTAGGAGAAACGCATGAAACGAATACTAGCAAGTTTACTATTGGTCGTTGCAGCTGTGAGCATGACTGCAACAGCTATCGCCGAAACGCCGGAAGAAAAAGGTTTAGCCATTGCCAAAGAAGCCAAAGCCAGAAATACTGGCTGGGGTGATAGTCAGGCAGACATGACCATGATTTTGCGCGACAAAGGCGGCAATGAAGCCGAGCGAATCGTCAAAGTTAAAAGCCTTGAAGTCAAAGGTGACGGCGATAAAGGTTTGAGTGTGTTTGAACAGCCGCGTGATGTCGAAGGTACTGCGTTCCTGACCTACTCACACATTCATGGTAATGATGATCAGTGGTTGTATTTGCCAGCCCTGAAGCGTGTAAAACGAATTTCATCGTCCAATAAATCTGGCCCTTGGATGGGCAGTGAGTTTGCTTATGAAGATTTGTCTTCGTTCGAAGTGGAAAAGTATGACTACAAATTTCTGCGTGAAGATGAGTTGAATGGCGAAAAAGTGTTTGTGGTAGAAATGGTGCCAACCTATAACAACTCTGGCTACAGCAAAACTATTGCCTGGATCGATCAGGAGCATTATCGTGTTCATCGCATTGAGTTCTTTGACCAGAAAAATGATAAGTTAAAAGAACTGAACATGTCTGAATTTAAACAGTATCTGGGCAAATACTGGCGTGCACATCGTCAGGAAATGGAAAATGTACAAACCGGCAAAAGCACGACTATTATATGGAAGGACTATGAATTTAACGTGGGACTGACAGAAGACGATTTTAATAAAAGTAGTCTGAAGCGCGCCAGATAAGCAATAATACAGTGATGGTAAAAGGTAAATCAATGAGTAAAGCAGCGGTAAGAAATCCTGATGCAACCCGGCAAAATATTTTACAGGTCGCCTTTGAAGAAATTCTGTTAAAAGGCTATCAGGGATTGCGCGTGGATGAAGTATTGAAACAAACCGGATTTACCAAAGGTGCCTTTTATCATCACTTTAAAAGCAAAAAAGAACTTGGCCATGCAGTCATTGATGAAGTATTAAAGCCGTGGATTCATGAGCGATGGATTGAGCCATTGAAGCAGGTAAAAGACCCGATTAATGACCTGATTAAAATGATGAATGATTCCCGTGCAGAAATTAATATCAAGGAACTGCATACAGGCTGCCCCCTTAATAACCTCACGCACGAAATGTCACCACTGGATGAGTCATTCCGAGTGCGCATCGTTGCCATCTGGGAAATCTGGTACGAAGCATTGGCGGAAACTTTCGAGCGAGGACAGCAAACAGGTATCATCAGAAAAGATGTTAACCCTCATAACATCGCCCGCTTCCTGATCGCCACCATTGAAGGCATCATCGGGCAGTGTAAATGTTACATGAGTGACCAGGCTTTTGATGAAGCCGGAAAATGTTTGCAGGACTATGTGAAAACATTGAGAGCCTGATAATTAGACACACAAACTTATTGATGCAAATTTGATTTAAATTTCATGAATTAATGCGTATATGCATATATTTTTAGGATATATCTCACAAGTAAAATGGGTGATATCTGAAAAGACTAGCCAAAGAGCAATAATTTCTTGTTCCTGTTCAAATCATGTAATAAATTCCCTAGCTTTATAAATTTAATAATAGTTAGGAAAACAAAGTGAAAAATAAACTAATCGTACTCCTGCTAATACTTTTAAGTGCACCTACATACTCTTGGGATCAACGGGAAGAAGAGGAAGAAGACTTTGAAACTCAAATCGTTCATGGTTCGTCAATTACAGGTTGGTTTGGCGGCTTTGGTGGTATGGCGGGCAAGGGATTCGCTCTAGGAGTTATTATTGGTGGTGGAGGTTCTAGTGATTTATTTCAAGCCGCAGAAACCGTTGATACAGACTCTGATCCAAAACAGTGTACAGAATCAAATCCAATTATAATGGCAACTGGCAACAAAGTGCAGTATGAAACCGACTTTATTGGTAAGGAAGAGTTCCCATTAAGAATCTCAAGAACCTATAACCATTATTGGAATAATGAAAGTGTCTTTGGCAAGAACTGGGTTACTAACTTAAGCAGGAAGCTAACTTTTGTTTATCCTGAGTCGGGTTGTGGCGGGTATGAAGAGTTTAACTCAAAACCATCTTACTGCGAATCAGGCGGAACTTCTTCTAATGAACCAACAGAGATTTATGCTTATAGACCAGACGGTGTAAAACTTCAATTTCATTATGACTCTGCAAAAGGCCATTGGGTTGATAACAAGCCTGACTCAATAAATAAGATTTATAAGTCTGCAAAAAGTGGAAGATGGATCTTTAAAACGGAAGGTAATTTCACAGAAGAGTATTATTCAGGCGGAAAAGTTGTCCGAGTAATTAATCCATCTGGCATAAAGCATGTGTATAGCTATTCGGGAGGTCTTCTAGATAGGATTACTCACTCGAACGGAAGGTTCTTAGATCTAACCTGGTCGAGTGGTAAACTGGTTTCAATCAAGGATACAGCAGGTAATCAATACACATATCGTTACAGCGGTGGTCGCTTAACAGGGGTTACAATACCCGGAACGCCATCTCTCGTAAAGGATTACTATTACACAAATTCAAGCTATCCAGACGCACTTACTCAAATCAATATTAACAATAAAAAATACGCTACCTTTAGCTACCATAGTGATGGTCGAGGTAAGTCAAGTTCACACTGGGCATCAGGTAGTGGTGAGGTAGATAGGCATACCTTCACCTATAGTGGCTCAACTACCACAGTAATGAACCCGCTGGGACATAAAAGAGATTATCAATTTATTACCATGAATGGGGTAAAAAAATTAACTAACGTTAATCGGCAGTATTTTGATGCAAGTTGCCCAAATGCTTCACGAAGTATTACCTACGATGATAGAGGCATGGTAGAAACAACAACGGACTGGAAAGGACGGATAACAGAGTATGTATACAACGATAAGGGTCAGCTTGAGTCTAAGACAATTGCAAAAGGGCGACCTGATGCTCAGCAAATAACTTACACCTGGATAGCTGGCGAAAACAAAGTAAGCAAAGTAGAGCTGGCAGACCTAAAAACAGAATATACCTATAATACTTCCGGTAGAGTAAGCAGCATCAAGCAAACTAACTTGTCTTCTTATGGTGTTGCTAATGAGCAAAGAACTGTAACATACAGCTATACAAATCATTCAAATGGCATGGTACAAACTGTAACTGTTAATGGCCCCAGAGATGATTTAAGTATTGACGACATAGTGACAATGAACTTTGACAGCAAGGGTAACTTAACATCACAGGTAAACGCGCTAGGTCATACCACTTCATTTAGCAACTATGATTTGTTAGGTAATCCAAAAACAATAACTAGCCCAAATGGATTAGTCACAAACCTAACATATGATGCACAAGGACGAATATTAACCAAAACAGTTCAACACCCTAGTGGGAATATGCAAACCAGCTATACCTATAATCCAATGGGGCAGCTATTAAAGGTTACTTATCCAGATGGTAACTACTATACCAACCAATATGATCAGGCTTATAGACTTACAAAAACGACCGATAAGAATGGTGCTTATAAAGTATTTAATTACAATGCTAACGGGAATTTAACCCATACGTCGATATATACCACCTCTACTACCTATGTCATGCCGCCAGGCTGTAGCGGTCCTATAGCTTCTAAGATAGAAGAGCTGAAACTACTCAGAACATTCTTGTATAGTGAATGCCTTCCTACGCCAGTAACGACCTATACAACGCATAAGACAAGTTCATATGAATATGATGCTATGGGTCGATTAAAAGTTGCTAATGGAGCTAACGGTCAAAAATCAGAATATACCTATGATAACAATAGTAATGTTTTCAGAATCAAGGATGCTTATGGAAACTGGACTATTTACGAGTACGATTCATTTAATCGAGTAACTGCAGTTAACGATAAATTAAGAAATGAAACGAACTATACCTATGATAATGCTGGACGTATTGCTTCTGTGTCAGACGCAAGAGGGTTAACCACATATTATTATTACTCAGGTTTCGGTGAGCTTGTGGAGCAGGTGAGTCCAGACACTGGCTCTACACGATACGAGTATAACAAGGCGGGATTAGTTACCAAGATAATTCGAAACAATGGCGATGTATCAACCTTTACCTATGACTCTTTGGGGCGTATTAAGTCAGAAACCCATGGCTCGCTGACTAAAACATATGGTTATGATCAATATGCCAATAGAATTGGTCGTCTATACTATGTAAATGATCCATCCGGACAAACCGTCTATTGGTACGATTCGGTAGGTAACATCACACGAAAGCGCTCAAAAGTAGATGGCATTTACTACAATACTTATTACACCTACGATGGTATGAATCGACTCACTTCAATGACCTACCCATCTGGAAGAAAGACGCTTTATACTTACGATGCTTTAGGTCAGGTATCTCAAGTCAGATACTCCTTAGGCTCAACAGTAAAAAATGTAGCTTCTGGAATAAACTATCGCCCGTTTGGACCTGTCAGTGAGTTAACCTTTGGTAACGGTGCATTAAGACGAATGTATCATGACCAGGACTACAGATTAACAGGAATTTCAACCAGCGGAATTCAAAGTCTAAGCTACACATACGATAAAAAGAATAATATAACCAAAATTACTAATGGTGTGGTGTCAGGAGCGACCCAAAACTATGCTTATGATGCGATGGATCGTCTTACTTCAGTAACAGGTTATAAAGCCAATACATACACCTACGATGCAGTGGGTAACCGCAAAAGTCAGATTAAAAATGGCTCGACCGAGACTTATAACTATAGTGCAAGTAGTAACCAACTGGTATCGGTGGGCGGTAGTTCAATAAGCTATAACTCTAATGGTCAGACACAATCGAAACTGGGCAGCAGCTTTAGCTACAACGATGAGAATCGTTTGTCGCAGCATACTAAAAGTGGTCAAAGTACGACCTATAGCTACAACGCTCTTGGCCAAAGAGTTAAGAAATCGAATTCAAACTCAACAACTCGCTTCTTTTACGATGAGTCAGGTCGTCTAATCGCAGAATACTTAGTAGCCGAGAATAAATGGAAAGAGTATATTTATCTGCATGGGCAGGTAGTTGGTTTTGCCGTCAATGGTGCTTTGTATTATGTGCATAACGATCATCTAGGTCGCGCAGAGCGCATTACTAATGCCAGTAAGTCAACGGTTTGGCGTGCGAATAACCATGACTTTGACCGCGTAGTGGCTTATGGCTCGACTGACTGGTATAACCTAGGGTTCCCAGGCCAATATTATGACAGTGAAAAGGGCTCTTACTACAACTACTTCCGTGATTACGATCCAAAAATCGGCCGCTATATCCAAAGCGACCCGATTGGGTTAGCAGGGGGTATTAATACTTATGCGTATGTGGGAGGGAATCCGGTTAACTTGATAGATCCATTAGGATTAGCTGAACTAAATACTAACTGTACTTGTCACAGTTCTCAAATGCCCGGTGATTCACCAAATATATCAAGAGTTACCAACGTTAATATCAACTTTGAGAATTTAACTATGGATCAGGCTAGACAACTAACAAGTCAAAGTTGGACAAAGGCTTCAATGGAGTATACTGCAGCAGAATTGGTAGTTGCTACTAGTTTAGTTGCTTTTTCAACACCTGTGGCTATAACTGTAGGAGTGATTGGTGCAGCGGGGAATTACTTTGTAGAGGGAGATTATTATGCGCCAGGGATGAGTTCAATTACATATGAGTTAAGTCATGGGCACCATAAAGCCACAGTTACACAACTTACAGATAAAGATGGCAACCTTATAAATGAAATAAGGAAAAATAATTGTGGGGGATACTAAAATGCGAAATAAAATTATAGCGGTTTTAATTTTAATAATTATTGCATGGTTAACCTATGAGAGGGCTATTCCCGCAATTTTTAAATCAAACCAAGAGCTATGGTTAGAAGTAGCAGAAGCCAGTAAAGAAGATTTTGATAGCATAAAAGTAAAGTTTTTACTTTGGAATGGGGCGGATCCGTTGTTTGAACTTAAAGGAACTGATACAACAGTGTACGCAATGGCCTTCCACATTAAGAATGAAGAGTTACTCGGACTTTTATCAATGAAAGTTAACCCTGACGATAAAGAAAGATATTACCAAAGATTCAAACACTTATATGAAGGAGAAGATATAAACTTAAGGGAAATTTTAGTAATACAAGAAAGCGTAAAAAAGTAAAGTTGTAGTGGCACACTAAACCCGAACACCATTTTAAGTGGTAGTATTACCCCTAACAAAGAGGTGTTCAATGAAAAGAAAGCAAAGACGAACGTTCAGTTCAGAGTTTAAATATGACGCAGCGAGCCTGGTACTCGATCAAGGTTATAGTTTTACAGAAGCCTGTCGAGTTCTGGATGTTCATGACAATACTCTGCGCAATTGGGTGAAACAATTAGAGTTAGAACGCGGTGGCCACACACCAAGCAGTCAGGCGCTCTCACCAGAGCAGCAGCGGATCCAGGAGCTTGAAGCTCGCGTAAACCGACTGGAACGTGAAAAAGCCATTTTAAAAAAGGCTACCGCTCTCTTGATGTCCGACGACCTGAAATCTACGCGCTGATAGACCGGTTGAGGGAGCATGAAACAACGGCATTGGTCTGTTCAGCTTTAGGTGTTGGTTTAAGTAGTTATTATGAGCGCCGTAATCGGCGCCCTCAGATAGAGGCAAAGCGACGATTGCTTCGTGCAAGAGTGAAGCGTTTGTTCGTCAAGTCACGCAGCTCAGCCGGTACTCGCACGCTGGTCGATATGCTCAAAGATGAAGGCATTGTCATGGGGCGCTTCAAGGTAGGTCGCCTGATGAAGGAGCAAGGCCTGACCAGCAAGCAGCCAGGGCCTCATGCTTATAGAGTAGCGAATGTTGAGCGACCCGATATCCCGAATCAGCTGAACCGTGAGTTTGATGTTAATAAGCCTAATACCGTCTGGTGCGGTGATATCACGTATATCTGGACAGGTTCAAACTGGCACTATTGCGCCGTTGTCATTGATTTATATAAACGTCGTGTTATCGGTTGGTCGATGTCACCACGCCCCGATACCGAGCTGGCTGTGCGAGCCTTAGATATGGCTTATGAAATGCGGGGGAAGCCAAAAGGGGTGCTGTTCCATAGTGACCAAGGTTCACAGTATGGGGCTCGTAAGTACAGACAGCGACTGTGGCGCTATCAAATGACACAAAGCATGAGTCGTCGAGGAAACTGTTGGGATAATAGCCCAATGGAACGAGTATTTAGAAGTTTGAAATCTGAGTGGGTGCCAACAACTGGTTACTGCTCAGCGGTAGAAGCAAAACGCGATGTGGGATACTTCCTGATGAATTATTACAACTGGGAGCGACCACATCAATTTAACGATGGACTACCACCAGCAAAAACTGAAAAATTAACTAAAATGGTATCCGGGTTTTGTTGACCACTACAGCTGAAAATGTATGAGCTGATTATGAAGTCAGATAAACAATCTATTCATAATGAGTGGCAAATTGAGTATCTTGTCTTTAGAAATGTTGATCTAGACTATAAGCCATACAATGATATATCTTTATTACAAATGGCTGTATCAAAATGCAATTTAGCGCTTTTAAACAAAATAAAGCCGATTGTAACTAAAGAGCAAGAAAATAGAGTTATAAGTTATGCGGAAAATATTTATGATAATTTTCAATGCCCTAATTACACAGAAAGATTAAGGGAACTGTTCCGTAAGAATAGTTAGCTTAACGTTCAGTACGTATAAACCATTGTAACATGATCTTTTTACCTTCCAGTCATAAATTTTATTAGCGTTGCTATGACTGGAAGTTCAACTGAATCAACACAGACAAATTAGTCCATCTTCCTCAACGACTGATAAATCGGTTTCAGTCGTTGATACATTTTCTTATAAACCTTTTCGTAAAGTTCCTGATAGCGTTCGACGTTTAGTGGGATTGGTTGGAAAGTTTCACCTTTGTGGCACATAGCTTTGACTGCATCCTGATAATTGTCAAAAAGACCAATGCCAACGGCGGCGTTGATGGCTGCGCCGAGTGCTGAGGTTTCGTAGGTGTGTGGGCGTGTGGCTGGCAGATTAAAGATATCGGCAGTCAGCTGCATAGCGACGTCGCTTTGTGAGCCGCCACCGGAGACCATTAGTTGATCAATCGGATGTTTCGTTCTGAGTTGAATCGATTCTTTGCCGTCTTTTAATCCGTAAGCAATCCCTTCCAGGATCGCACGATAGACATGAGCGCGAGTATGACCATCATGAAAACCGATAATGGCGCCGCGGGCTTCTGGGCCTGGGACTTTGACACCGGGTGACCAGTAAGGTTGCAGCATCAGGCCATCGGAGCCGGGTGGTATTTGCGCTATCGCTTCATCAAGCAGCTGTTCGGCTGAAATACCCATCTCCACCGATAGATCCTGTTCACGGTGGCCAAATTGTTCTTTGAACCAGCTGACCATCCAGTAGCCGCGATAAATTTGATACTCAATGGTGTAGGCATCGGTCACGGTAGAAGGATAGGGTGGAATAAAGCGCAGCGGTTCAATGTAACGCTGACTAGTAACATTAATGGTGGCGGTGGTGCCGTAACTAAGACAAGCCTGATGATCCTTAATGCAGCCGCTGCCTAACACTTCAGAGGCTTTATCGGCACCGGACGCAATCACCGGTAATCCTTGCGGCAGACCGGTAGATTCACTGGCGCTTTGGCTGATGCGGCCAATCAGCTCACCAGGCTTAACCAGTTCTGGCAACATCTTGAGTTCGATTGGAGCTAGCTGCCATTTCCAGTTATTGTGTTTTTCCCAGCGGTGGTGTTTGTAATCAAAGGGAATATAACCAACCTGCGAAGCGGTTGAGTCTTTGAACTCACCTGTGAGCTTATAGTTTAGATAACCGGACATCATCAGGTACTTATCGGTTTTGCGCCAGATATCGGGCTGATGATGGGCAATCCAGGCCGCCTGGCAACGAGTCTGGAAGTTTTTAATGGTGTCACTAACGCCGACCAGTTTGAACAGATAGGGCCAGGTGCCCTTTAACGGCTTTATAGTTTCCAGTTCACGTTGATCGGTCCAGATAATGGCGGGGCGTAATGGCTCACCGTTCTGATCGAGATTGACTACGGTATTGCGTAGTGTGGTGACGGAAACTGCCTGAATGCTGGACAATTCGACGTTGGGTTGTTGGCCAAGTTTGCGGCAAGCACGGCACAAGGTATTCCAGAAGACTTGCGGATCCTGTTCTGACCAACCTGGCTGGTCGCTGTAATAATTCAGTGGGATTTGAACTTTGGCAACAATCTGACCCTGCATATCAAACAAGATGGCGCGCAGACTTTGCGTTCCATTGTCGATAGCGAGCAGGGTCTTGTCAGTCATTAATGGCCTATTCCAGAGTGTTTTAGTAAGGGTTCAACCGAAGGTTCACGACCGCGGAAGGCTTTGAATAAATCCGCGGGTTCTTCAGAGCCGCCTTTTTCCAAAATGTGGTGAAGAAAATCCTGGCCGACCTGAGGATTGAAAATACCTTCCTCCTCAAAGCGTGAAAATGCGTCGGCTGACAGCACTTCTGCCCATTTATAACTATAGTAGCCTGCCGCATAGCCGCCTGCAAAGATATGACTGAAGCTGTGCTGGAAGCGGTTAAATGCCGGTGGCTTAATGACAGACACTCTTTTACGTACTTCATCCAATGCATGTTGAATCGGGTTGTCTTGCGACAAATCCAGTTCAGTATGAATTTCAAAATCAAACAGTGAGAATTCTAGCTGGCGCACCATTTGCATGGCAGATTGAAAGTTCTTGGCTGCAAGTAATTTTTCGAGTTTGTCCACAGGTAGGCCTTCACCGGTTTCATAATGCTTGGCGATTTTGTCGATTCCTTCCTTAACCCAGCAGAAGTTCTCCAAAAACTGGCTGGGAAGTTCAACCGCATCCCATGGCACACCGTTGATTCCTGACACAGAAGCATATTCAATCTGAGTCAGCATATGATGCAGACCATGACCAAATTCGTGGAATAGAGTCGTCACTTCATCATGAGTGAATAGTGCAGGTTTACCGCCAATTGGACTATTGAAATTACAGGTCAGGAAAGCCACCGGTTTTTGAATGCCGTTCGCAGTGCGACGACGACCAATGCAATCCGCCATCCAGGCACCACCTCGTTTGTTCTTACGGGCGTAAAGATCGAAGTAGAAACTGGCGATATGTTCATTATCGGCATTATAGATATCATAGAAGCGGACATCAGGATGCCAGATATCAACATCATCACGCTGTTCAAAACGGATATTAAATAACTGACCTGTGATATCGAATAAACCTTTTATCACTTGCGGCTCAGGGAACCAGGGACGAAGCTCTTCTTGTGAAATGGCGTATTTTTCCATACGCAGTTTTTCGCTGTAATAAGAAATATCCCAAGCTTCAAGATGATCAAGCCCATGTTGATCTTTGGCATAGGCTTCAAGCTCTGCAAGTTCAGCCTTTGCTTGTGGATGGGATTTATCGGCCAGGTCTTTTAAGAAGTCGATGACTTGCTGAGGATCCTTTGCCATTTTGGTGGCCAGCGATAACTCGGCATAGTTCTTAAAATCTAAAAGCTCTGCCAGTTCCTGACGCAAGGCGAGAATTTCCGGCATCAATGGCGAGTTATCGAATTCTCCAGCGTTAGGACCCTGATCGGAGGCACGAGTAGAAAATGCAGTATAGACTTCCTTGCGTAGCTCACGATCATTGGCGTGCATCATGACAGGCAAATAGGAAGGGAAGTCGAGTGTAATACGATAGCCATCCACTTCAGCCATCTTGGCTGTTTGTTGAGCGGCTTCTATGGCAGATTCTGGGAGCCCTTCCAAAGCAGAGGCATCTTTGAAATCCTTGTGCCAGGCCATGGTGGCATCCAGCAGATTTTGTTCGAACTTGGACGTCAGTTCTGACAGGCGTAACTGAATTTCACCGTACCGTTTTTGTTTATCTTTAGGCAACGCAACACCGGACAATTTAAAGTCACGCAAATCATCTTTGAGAATTTTGCGTTGAACTTTATCGAGCTTTAGTTCATCAGCTTTTTCATTTAGATTTTCAATTGTTTGATAAAGCCCCTGATGTTGGCCCATTTCAGTACCATACTCGGATAGTAACGGCAAACAGCTGTTATAGGCATCACGTATTTCAGGTGAATTAACGGTTGCCTGCATATGGCTGATTGGCGACCAGGCACGGTCAAGACGATCACCAATTTCTTCCATAGGAAGCACAAAGTTTTCCCAGGTCACTGACTCTTTATCCAGCGAATCAATCAGTTCATTAATCTGCTTACGACTATCGTCAATAATGGTTTTGATAGCCTCCTGCATGTGCGAAGGCTGAATTTTAGAAAATGGGGGCAAACCAGTTAGGTTTAATAAAGGGTTAGTCATTGATTTTTAGCCTTTTCTGAATCTTGTGTTCGAGAATGTTTTTGACGTTGATGATAGGAATAAAGTTTCGCTTCTTTTAAAAATGCATAGTGGGCGGAAAGCTTAGCGAAGATAAAACCGCGCAAGCCGGCAAAGCAATAGCGGTAAATAAAGTAAACACGAATAAATTCCAAAGGAGCTACCAAAAGTAATTTTAAACGAGAGGCCTTTTTGCCTTTATTAAATTTTTCCTGGGCTTTTAGCGTTGAATAGTATTCGTACTTTTTGTTTAAGGTTTCAATATCAGAATAACCGTAATGCTTGAAATAAACTGACGTATGTTTGGTTTTTCCTTGTATTTCAGGCCCTTCATGAACCAGATTATCAAGGTAATATTGAATATGGTCTTTCTTGAATAAACGTGTATTGGTTGGTAAGCGAATCGAAGTAGGGAAAAAGCGGCCTAAGAATAGATCATTGCGGCGACATTTAAGTGCGACAAAGTGATCCTGTTGAATGAAGTTTTTTATTTCTTGAATAAACTCAGAGGTCAGCTCTTCGTCCGCATCAAGGTTTAATACCCACTCATGTTTACATAAGGACATTGCGTATTGCTTCTGTTTGGCATATCCCGGCCAATCGTTATGAACAACTGTGGCTCCTAAGGACTCCGCGATTTGCTTGGTGTTATCCGTGCTGCCACTATCAACCACAATGACTTCATCAAAATCTTTGCAGCTGTTAATGACTCGCGCAATATGCTGCTCCTCATTTTGGGCAATAATAAAAACGCTGACGGGGATTTTTTCGTTTGTGTTTTGGCTCATGTCTTGGTTCATCGTCTGACTGCCAATTATTTGTGTGGAGTATGTCGAACCACTTCGATAATTTCAGTGGTTGAAATCGACGGTGTTCGAGGTAAATATTTGACGTCGCAGAATTGCTTCATTTCATCAAACTTGCCTTGCCAGTCATCACCCATAACAAGCAAGTCAGCATTATACTGCTGGATATATTCCGCTTTTTTTTCCAGTGACTCCTCTAAAAATACAAAGTCGACACAGGTCAGTGCGCTCAATATATGCATGCGATCTTCTTCAGAATAAATCGGATAACGTCCCTTCTTTTCAAAATTCAACTGATCGGAAGAAACGCCAACATAAAGCTCTGTGCCCATGGCGCGTGCCCGTTCAAGAATATTGACGTGACCGACATGAAAAACATCAAAAGTACCAAAAGTGATGACGCGCATAGACTGTCCTAGGTATGACTGAGTAAAAAGTTTGCAACGCGCTTGGAGGCCTGACCGTCGACTGCACCGACAATCTGCTCAATGTATTTTAAACGTTGCTGTTCAAAGAGCTTGGGGTTATCCAGGTTATTTTCAACAGCTGCCTTGAGTTCGCGGTAATGATTGATATTAGTGCCTATTTCGTGGAATAGCTGATAGTCATCGGAAAGACGTTTTTGTAAGCGAAATTTCAGGAAGCCCCAATAACCCACTCTAAGTTTCAGGAAGTGGCCAACTATGACCGGTTTATTCAGCGCCATAAATTCGAATAGAGCAGATGAAGTTTCGCTAATCATCAGATCGGCAGTGGCCATGAATGGTAATAAGCTTTGTTCTTCAGGGCTGGCCAGATAGACATTGGGGTAGTTTTTCCAATGCTCAAACAGCTCTCGCTGTTTTTTATAAGCCGATTTAATCAAGGACAGATAGTGCGGCTTGATTAAAATATTGTAATCAGCAAATTGTTCCGGCCAGTTTTTAGGGAAGTTCTCGATGGTGCTCGGATAAAAGGTTGGCGAGTAGAGAATGGTTTTTTTACCCGGCACCAGGCCTTTCTCTGCCAGATCAATGGCCTGACAGGAGCCATTAATAATGGGGTCGAGTTTGGTGTAGCCGGTGGTGATAAAGGTTTTATCTGGATAAAGCTTTTGCAGTGTCTGTTTACGATGTTCAGACTCGACGAAGCGATACTGAATTGGACTGGATGAAGCGTTGTAATAGGTCGATTTTGGCCCAAGACCATGCAAAATCAAGGCGGTTTTGATGTGTGGATTTAATTGTTCGGCAATTTCTGCCGCATGACCAAACACAATCCAATCAGGCTTTTGTTCCAGGTAAAAGCTGACTAAATCAACTTGATTGATAATATGTATTTCAGCCAGAGAGGCCAACTGGGTTTTAATAGCCGCTGGTGGTTCGCTGTGAAAAACAATGCCTAATTCAACGCCTTGTACCTTAAGTTCCTCAAGAACCGGTGTGAAGTGGGGCAAATAATAGAGATAGGCGACATCGAAAAGTATTTTCACGTAAAAACCTGCGCTTTATATGACATTTAAAACCTTTATAATCGATGCATTATAGCGAAAAAACAGAAACTTATGTCCAACAATATCAAACATTACGATTTCCTGGCGATAGGCGCTGGCAGCGGTGGTATCGCTTCGGCCAATCGAGCTGCCATCCGTGGTGCAAAAGCTGCTGTCATCGAGGCCAGGGCCGTTGGCGGAACCTGCGTTAACGTGGGCTGCGTACCGAAAAAGGTCATGTGGTATGGCGCGCATATCGCAGAAGCGATCAAATACAGCGAAGCCTACGGTTTTGACCTGGAGCAGAAGGGTTTTGACTGGTCGCGCCTGGTAAAGAATCGCGAAGCCTACATTGAGCGCATTCACGGTGCCTATCATCGTGGCTTTGAGTCAAATGGTGTTGATTTTATTGAAGGTTATGCTCGTTTTATCGATAACAGGACGGTTGAGGTTAATGGTGAAAAGATCACTGCTGACCATATTGTGATTGCCGTCGGTGGCCGCTCAATTATTCCGGATGTGCCGGGTGCTGAATATGGTATTGATTCGGATGGTTTTTTTGAGCTGACGGAATGTCCTCAAAAGGCGGTGGTAATTGGGGCAGGTTATATCGCAGTGGAGATCGCCGGTGTGCTACATGCGCTTGGCTGTAACAGTCATCTTCTGGTGCGCAAAGATCGTCCGTTACGCTATTTTGATAAAGACATTACCGATGCCCTGCTGGATAGACTGCAGCAGGATGGGCCTGTGCTGCATACCCATACCGAAGTCAGGAGCATCAAGAAGAATGGTAACGGTACATTTGAGGTCCACACTCATACAGGAGATTGTATCGATAATGTGGACTGTGTGATCTGGGCAATTGGCCGCGAAGCAGCTACCGATGACATAGGTCTGGAAAAGGCCGGAGTTGAAACCGATCAGGATGGTTTTATTCGCACTGATAAGTATCAGAATACTAATGTTAAGGGTATTTATGCTGTGGGTGATATTACAGGTGAAGCACAATTAACGCCGGTCGCCATCAAGGCTGCACGTCTGCTGGCGGAGCGCTTATTCAATCCAGCCATGCCCAATGCTTATATGGACTACAGCCAGATCCCAACCGTAGTTTTCTCGCATCCTCCCATTGGCACCCTGGGTTTAACGGAAGCTGAGGCGATTGAGCAATATGGTGTCGATGACATCAAGGTCTATAAATCGCAGTTTGCCGCCATGTATAACGCCATTACCCCTCATCGTGCCTTAAGCACCTTTAAGCTGGTCTGTCAGGGTGAGAACGAAAAGGTTGTCGGTATTCATGGCATTGGTGAAGGCATGGATGAAATTCTGCAGGGTTTTGCGGTCGCCATCAAGATGGGGGCGACCAAGGCAGACTTTGACGCCACCGTTGCCATTCACCCAACCTCAGCGGAAGAGTTTGTTACGCTTCGCTAGTATTCATTGCTGGAAAGGCATCGAGCAGAGCATCAAGATCAAGGGTGATAGGCTTTAGCTGGCACTTTTCAATAATGTCCTGAACAGACATAGCAGCTAGTCGCTCGGCATTAATAGGCGACTGGCTGGTTTGATTGATTGAGTGATAATAATCCTGAAACTTGAAAGTGCCGCCGGTCAGTTCATTTTTAAGCGTAATCCATTGGTTAGGAATGCCATAACTGTCCGAAGCGATCAGGCCATGCAGCGATGACGAAATCGTGTGTTCGCATTCGAGCAAATCATCAATAAAAGCTTCTGCGCTTTTAGTGATATCTAGAATGTGAGCACCTTGTTGCTCAAGTTGTTTGACCGCTGGGTGCTTAATATCTCTGTAATGCGGAATGACGCCCAGCTTATACTTTTTCTCGACTTTAGGATTATAAAAGCGCGGCATCAAAAGCGCTGGGTCACCATAAATTTCAGGTGTTTCGATACCCTTCTTCAATAACAGCTTACGAGTCAGAGGTCCGCGAACCGCACAAACTTTTAAAGGCTTATATTTAATGTTGCCCTTTTTGGAGATGAACCCAGAGCCCCAGACGATGCTGTTCTGATTGGCAATTCTTAGAATACTGCCGACTGCTAAAATATGCTGTTGCTCGTCGGGAGACACCACCACGGGCTTTTTCCCTGAAACCTTTTCTATTAGATATAAGTTGATGGTATCGCCCCAGTTTTTTGTGGTTTCAAAGAAATTAATAGCGATAGTATTTTGGTCAAAGAAAGGCTTATCTACAGCAGTCTTGCTTCTTGGACCAAGGAGTTTGTGTTTGAGTAAAGAGAAAAGGGTCATATTTATTAACAGGCTTAATAATCAAAGGATAGTATAAAGTTAAACTAACGATTATCTAGGAAAAATTACAATTTGTAGACGGGGAAAGCTAAAGGGCAGGTGAGATAAATAGAAGTTATTCTCTAATATCTCACCTATACGGATTATAGTCGGGTGACTTTATAGCCTTTCTGTTCAAGATAGTAGTTGACGCTTTTATCACCACCATAGTGGGCTGCCCCTACAACTGCAAAGACAGATTTTCCCTGTTCCAGCAGCTCGGCAATGCCATCGGCCATTCCTTTATTTCTTTCATACAAAAACAGATCCATAAAAGCCTGGTAATCTTGATCGGAGATACCTTGATCCTTGGCGGACATTTCTGACTCAGCCAGGAAAGCTTCTACATCACCCGTTTTCCAGGCGTTCACCAGCTTTTCGGTAGCCCCTTCTTCTCGGGTAACGGTCGACAACAGCATCAGATCCTGAAGATGAGCTGGCATGCTATCAAGCATTGCCAGCTGTGAGTCGAAACTTTCCAGTTCAACGATTGTTTTGTTGTTTTTGGCTTCGTTCAGGAAATGCATATCAATGCCCAATTGCTCCTTGTAACCGGATTGCTGCATTGCTAAAGCCTCTAAAGTCATGGCTGCAAACCAAGGTTCAAAGGAGCTGAACATCTGGCAAGGAGAGCGTGTACGGGTGCAGTACTCGTCATATTTTTCTGCTGTAGTATCAGATAGGTGTTCTTTTAATGGTTTATCTGGATCGATGGCCATCTTCTGAACAGTTTGTGCAATTTCCATCTGATTCAGGTTAGTCATGTCTATTTCCACAACCAGAATATCACTTTCAGAAAATGCGTTGCGAATATGCTCTGGCAAAGGGTACATGCTTGAGTCACCCATATGGATTGAGCCGAACAAATATGAGGTTACGCCATTGTGCTCGATTTTCCAGATAGCGGGATCATAGTTGGGTTCAGTAACTGCATGGGTCTCTGGTTTTGTTTCCGGTTCGACCTGGCTATCCTCCGGAGGATTAGGATTAACCTGCTCCAACGGCTGTTGTTGATCGGCAGGTACGGAAGGTTGAGAGTCACTAGTTCCAAATTGCTTCTGTGCAAAATAGCCGACGCCAATACCTGCCAGCAAGAGCATTATTCCGATTAAAATTATGCGGGCTGTTTTGTTCATGGATCACTCCTTGTTCTTTATTTTAGTTTGAATGGCAGAAACCAGGGCATCACAGGATGCCTGACCGCCATGCCTGAAAAATAGAGAGGGCTCAATAAGCTCCATTTCGTTCAGGTATGGTGTCCCTGCCGAATCGTGTAAAAAATCAATACGTGCGTACAGTAAACTATCTTCTGATGAGGGTAAATAGTGGTCACAGACATAACTAATCGCTTTATGGGCGAGTTCTATTTCTGCATTGCTCAGCTGGTACGGGAAGTCGCTGGCACCATAATCATCCTGTACTCTGAAATCGCCCTGTACCGGAACTTTGCGTGTGCCATGGCTGAATTGGTTGTTAAAGAAAATACCGGAAGTTTCACCGAAGGTCTCAACGGTGGAGAGATAAGGCTGTAATACCAGATCTTCTGTTGCTACCAGGCGATCAATGTGCACCTGAGCAGTAACCAGACCCTGCACACTGACATCAAAACGGCAACATTCCCGGGCATTGGCACCGATTAAAGGTTTTATAAATCCTTTCTGCCAGCCCTTGGATTGCATAATTTCTTGAATATCGTAGGTTTGGCCACGATTGAGCCATACTGATGGTGCAATCTGAATGTCGTTTTGTTCCAGTTCGCGAAGGTAGCTCTTATGGCTATTCCAGTGAATGATCGATTGTGGATTGAAAAGCTGGGTTTGTTGGCTGACTGTTTTAACCCATTGGGTAAATTCTTCAAAGCGCTCCTGATAATCCCAGGTGGTGCGAATCAGACACAGATCATAAGCGCTCCAGTCAGTTTCGCTATCCCAGGGAATCACATCGTATTGAATACCGGCTTTGCTTAGAGCCTGAAAGAAAGGCTGGTCGTCCTGCTCCCAGTCCGGAAGGTTATGCCGTGTGGCAATGGCTATTTTCATCTGGCTTGAGTCTTTGGGTGTGTTGCAAAGCAGCTATTATGAAACACAATCAGCGACGAGCAAAGGTCACTTTTCCCTCACGTAGCAAATCGGTAATGGCAGTTGCTGACATCGGCCGACAGAACAACATGCCCTGCCCCATGTCACAGCCCAGTGATTGCAGAATCGACATCTGCTGAATGGTTTCAACCCCCTCACCAACCGTATGTAAATCCAGACTCTGAGCCAGCGAGATAATACTGCGAATAATATTCACATTGGTCATGCGATCCTGTCGTTGGCTACTGAGTTGCGAAATGAAATACATATCAATTTTGAGATTATCAACCGGCAACTGGCTTAAATATGCCAAAGAAGAGTAGCCTTTGCCAAAATCATCAATCGACAGCTTAATACCTAATTCTTTGAATTGATTAAGAACTTTTACGGTATTGACCACGTCGGTCATGGCCGCACTTTCAGTAATTTCAACTTCCAGCGCACTGCCCGGAATATCGTAGGTGCGCATGGTGTCGCTGAACTGATTGAGCAGGTTGAAGTTACGCAGATCTTTAATCGACAGGTTCAAGGCTACCGTTGTATCTATGCCCATGTTGCGCCATGCAACAATCTGCTTACAGGCCAGGTCGGTGACTTGTTGGCTAAGCTCATGGACCAGGGTGCTCTCCTCGGCAATGGGGATGAAAACACTGGGGGCAATGTCACCATGATCAGGATCATACCAGCGACAAAGTGCTTCAACGCTTCGGATTAACCCGGTTTTGATATCAACACGCGGCTGGTAATAAAGTCGTAAATTATCATTAGCAATGGCGGTTTTGAGTTTCTTTTCTACGGAGCGACGACGATTTTCGCGCTCACTATGGCGCAGTTCATAAAGCTGATACTGATTGCGCTCTTTCTTGGCGGAATACATGGCAATATCGGCGAAACGGAACAGATCTTCGGCCTTTTTACTGTGATCAGGGAAGATACTGATACCGATACTTGCGCCAGTCTGTACCGTATGATTATCCGCCTGAAAAGGGGTTCTGAACTGCTGCAAAATGCGATCGGCAATATGGCGAGCTTCTTTCTCGGAGGTTTCGGGCAACACAATGGTAAATTCGTCGCCCCCGACGCGGGCCAAAGTATCTGAACTGCGTAAACATTTATGAATCGTCTTTGCGACCGTCTGCAACAGTGCATCACCAACCGAATGGCCCAGGGTGTCATTAATTTCCTTGAAACGGTCAAGGTCGATATACATCAGAGCCAATTTGGAGTCGTTCTTAACCGAATCTGCAAGCCCTTTAAGCAAACGTTTGCGTAATAGATAGCGGTTTGGCAACTGAGTAAGCGGGTCATAATTCGCCAGGTTATGAATTTTGCGTTCGGCCTGCTTGCGCTCAGTGATAACATGAAAGTTTATGGTAACCCCTTGAATGTCAGGGTCATTCAGATGATTGACCAGGCGGCTCTCAATCCATAGCACATGGCCATCTTTGTGATTGATGCGGCGCTCGACCACCGACAATGCCCCTGGGTTTTCTGCGACATAACGCAGATTGGCTGCAGCTTCTTCCCGATCTTCTTCGTAGATAAAGGTTTCAAGGGTTTTACCGACCAGATCCTCTTCGGTATAACCGGTAACACGAGTCACTGAAGGAGAGATATAAGTGACATTCATGTTCTGATCATACATCAGAATACAATCATAGCTATTCTCGACCAGTGTGCGGTAATACTTATCTTTACGGCGAAGAGCCTGCTCGGTTTCAAAATCTTTCTGGATTTGATGAATGGAGCCAATTTCGATGATGGCATTGCCTTCCTCATCGCGCGCATAGATGGTGCTGTGAACCTGAATCCAGATCCATTCACCATCTTTCTTTTTAACCCGGAAATCAGCGGGAATCACTTCTTTATCGTCACTGGCTGCCAAACGCCTTTCCTGCTCCTTTACTACGGGAATGTCGTCAGGATGGATGGTCGAGTAGACACCTTCCGGCATAGCCGAGAACTCTTCTTCGCTGTAGCCTAGCAGGTTGCTGAAATACTCCAGGCCCTCAACAAACAATTGAGTACGATAATCCAGGGTATAAAGGAAAATCGGCGCCTTATTAAGAACCGTGTTTTTATAAACTGACAGTAGATTAGGGGCGCTCTCAGCATCATGATTATCGAGTTCAGGAGCAGGTTGCAACGAAACCAGCACATTAAGATGCGACTTGTCTTTAGGCAGGCGGGTGATAGAGGCAATAAAATAGCGCTGCTTGCGAATATCAGGGAGCGGAACAATGGCGCGCAGTTTCTCGCCACTCAGCAATTCTGCTGGTAGCCAGTCTTTGAGCTCTATCCCTTGAAGTGTCGATGCGGGTATGGATTTATCAATGCAAATCGCTTTGATGACGTATTTATCATTACAAATCAGCACCGCTGAATAGTCATTCTCGACAAGGCTTTGCAGGGTAGATTCAGGTAATGGAGGTTTGCTGAACATCAAAACTAAATCCGCCTTTATAATGTACTCCCTGTTGGTTGGATAAGCATAACCATCAATCGAGATAAGTGCAAATATGACTTGTAAAAAGTGCTGCTGATAAAGTCTAAAAGGAAATATCGGAAGATAAGGGACTTTAGGTTTGAGATTAAGGTAAGACAGGCTAAAATAGCGGCAGAACGTAATAGGATACAATCGAATGACGATTAGAAAATTTAATCAGCACCAGCCACAATTAGGCAATAAGGTCTATGTTGACGAAACTGCCCTGGTGGTGGGCAATGTTCATATTGGTGAAGACAGCTCCATTTGGCCGATGGCCGTATTGCGCGGTGACGTGCATTCAATTCATATTGGCGCACGTACCAGCATTCAAGATGGAACCGTATGCCATGTGACCCATGCTGGCCCCTACGATCCCGAAGGACACGATCTCTATGTTGGAGATAACGTCACCATCGGGCATAAAGCTATATTGCATGGCTGCCGAATCGAAAGTAACTGCCTGATTGGAATGGGCACTGTGGTGATGGATGGTGCCTTGATTAAAGAAAACGTCATTGTTGGTGCAAACAGTCTGGTACCGCCAGGCCGCGTATTAGAAAGCGGCTACCTTTGGGTTGGTTCACCAGCCCGCAAAATAAGAAAGCTCACCGAAGAAGAAACCGCCTTCTTCAAATATTCAGCGGATAATTACGTCAAGCTTAAAAATCAGTATTTAAATCAGGAAGATTAATTCTTCCAATCTATTAAAACTAGGCAGCTCAAGGCTGGCACGAAAACCCCTTTTGATTGAGCTGAGAAGCAGCCAAGACATAGCAATTCAAAACAGGACGTTTTGAATAGTAAAATTCGGGTAAGTGACCAAAGGAAATCCCTTTAGGGAGATGGAACGTATTTTACGGTACCCAAGGGGGCAGACCCTGCGTTAAGTGGCTTGGCGAAGACGAAGGTAGTTGAGCGAAGCGAGGCCTCAATCACGGGGTGGTCTTCTTTTATGAAGTACATCCTGTACTTCACCCTTCGGGCTAGCTTCGCTATTCAAAATCGTTCCTGACGATTTTGTGGTTACTTAGGGCAAGACAAATTTGTCTGGAACAAATTTGAACAGCGGAGTGAAACGACGCTGGCTTCTGCAGAATGCAAGGATGCATTCTGTAAAAGTAACTCGCCGGGGAGCGAAAGTAGAAATCAAGGAATGATTAAAGTCTCTGGATTATGAAATACATCCCTGTATTTCACCAAAGGCCAGCTTCGCTGTTCAAAATCTCTCCCTGAGATTTTGTCCGCGGTGAGCGACCGAAGGAAGTGCCCTTGGTGCCGCGGTATGACAAGAAACTAGTGGCGAAAGCTATTGGGAAACGAAACAAGCTTCTAACCCAACCTACAGTCAGAAATAAGTTCTTCATATAAGATTAATTGTAAAGCCTCATCAGGCTGAACAATAGAATCCGAAGCTAGAAACTATAACTTACACTCACAGTGGTAGTGGTATCACGTTTTTCAGCACCAACCGGCACTTCAGAGTTATAGTTAACATGATAAGCTAATTTCAGGGATAAGCTGTCAGAGATTTTTGTTCTTAAGGCTGTTTCCGATGCATAAGTGTCGAAGTCCTGGCCCCAGATAGCGGCAACAACTTGAGTAAAGGTAGCTGTCTCAGAAATATTGTATTGATAATCCAGATCGCCACGAACCACGTTCTCTTTCTCGTCTTCGCCAGCTTCCAGGGCGTTAACACGATAACCCAAACCCAGACCAAGCGAGAAGTGGCCTGTGTCATCTTTGAATAATTCATGACCGTAACCGACATAGGCACCCGCCTGATAGTCATAAGCACCGAAATAATCGTTCATGTAATCAACGACGCTGTAAACAAATGAGCGTTCAGAGAGGTCGTAGCGATTGTTCCAGACGAAAGTATAGCGCTCTGCCTCACGCACATCGTCATTGGTATTGGTCATGCCAGTGATATGCACACCTGTTGACCATTCATCTGAAATTCTTGTGATGTACTTAAAGGCACCATTCAGGCTTTCGGTTTCTGTATTACCGGAAGTGCTGATATAGCCAAAATCGATAGTACCGATATAGCCTTCTTCAGGTGCGTCTGAAAGTAAACCGCTTTGCGCAAACAAAGCTGGTGAGGAAAAACATACCGCTAATGCCACCAGGGATTTTTTGAAATTCATGCCACTCTCGCTTTTTATATCAATCTACAAGCCATTAAAGCTGATGATTTTAACAAATCGGTGGCTAATAAAAACACACAAAATGTTATAAAACGTTACATTCGCGACTGAAGCCAGTGAAAAATTGATGGGTATTGCAATTTTATCTGGTCAAGATTAAGCGACAGGTAGCGTTTGGCTGAATGATCTGGCAATGAGGGAGTCTCTACGTCAGGAAGTGATTGCTGAAAATCCTGTAACTGTTTGCGCTGGAATGGAAAGCCATCTGAGGCGATGGTTAATGACCATTGGTTGATAGCAGCCTGCCAAAGCCACTGGCAAATATCCTGCTCATGGATCAGGTTAAGCCATTTAGGATTATCGTATTGAGCAGGATCGAGCAGACTATCGATCAGACGTTGGCGTTGCGAAGAGTAAAGGCCTGAGGGTCTGACAATAGACGTGCTGGCGTGGAGACTTTTTACGTTTTTCTCAGCTTCCAGCAGAATCTGCCCCGAAAAAGAATCTGGTTTGGGGACAATGTGTTCATTAATGACTGATTCTGTATTGGCAGCATAAACTGATGTCGAAGACACAAATACGCAGTGAAAATCTGTCTGTTGTTGATGGAGATGGGAAACCAGGTTGGAGACTGCAGTTATGTAAGTTTGGCGATAAGCTGACTCAGAGCGTTCACCAGGCGCAAGGATGATGAAAACCTTGTTTAATTGTGGAAGCTTTGGAAAAGCCTGATCGTTTTTCAGCAAGTCATAACAAATATGTTGCTTCGACCATGCCTTCGGGCTTCTGGATAAGGTGATCACAGACTGCTTTTTCGATTGCAGATAATCATAAAAGCGGCGGCCCAGCTTGCCAGTACCAACGATTAGGTTTCTGTCCTGACTAGTCAATAGAGTCCACCAACATGGCCAGGCTTTTTTCGACAATGAGATCCTTGCCCGCCAATTTATTCAATGTTTTCAGACCTTTGCCGGTCAACAAGAGTACAAAGGGGCAACCAAAGTTCTGTGCACAGTGGTAATCGGAACTGGAGTCGCCAATAAAAACCATTTCTTCTGGTTTAGCAGAAAATTTATCGGCGATGTGCTCGAGCATTTGCGTTTCGGGCTTGCGACAGGCGCAACCATCGTCGGGATGATGAGGACAGTACTCGATGTGATCAATATGGCCACTATACTCTTGTAGCAGGCTGTCCATCTTGTCATGCATGGCATGCAAAATTGGCTCATCATAAAAGCCTCGAGCAATACCCGACTGATTGGTGGCAATCGCAACTTTAAATCGTCGATTCAGTTTTGCGATAGCCGGCAGACTGCCAGCAATCGGAATCCACTCTTCGGCTGATTTAATGTAATCATCTGAATCGTGATTAATGACGCCATCACGATCCAGAACGATAACTTTGATCTTATCCCAATCTATTTTAGACATGACTAGTTTTGTAGCAGGGAAATATCAGCGACCGAGCCGAACAAATCTTGCAATTTCTTCAGCATGGCCAGACGATTGGCTTTGACCGCTGCGTCCTCTGCATTAACCATCACTTTATCGAAGAAGGCATCCACATCATCACGCAGGCTGGCAAGATGTTGCAGCTTATCCTGGTAACTGGTCATGGCTGATAGCTTAGCTTCAGCATCGGCAATGGTTTTGGCCAGCGCCTGCTCTTCCGCTTCCTGCAATAGACTCGCATCAACCGAATCAGGAACTTCGATATCGGCTTTCGCCAAAATATTTTTCACACGCTTATTGGCTGCTGACAAGCTCTCAGCTTCCGGTAATGTCTGGAAGAACTGCACTGCTTTAATGCGTGCATCAAAGTCCAGTGGCTGAGTTGGGCGTAAAGTCATCACTGCAGAAATAGTATTGCTACTAACACCCTGATCCAAGTACCAGGCGCGGAAACGCTCAAGAATAAAATCAAGCAGCTCCGTTTCAACATTGGCGTTCGTTAGCTTGTCGCCGAAAGATGCTTTGGAATGAGCGATCAGGTCTGTCAGATCAAGGGTTAATTGATTCTCAACGATAGTGCGAATCAAACCAATCGCTGCGCGGCGCAGTGCAAACGGGTCTTTTGCACCGGAAGGTGCCTGGCCAATACCAAAAATACCAACCAGAGAATCAACGCGATCAGCAATGGCCAGACATTGACCGACTGGATTTTTGGCCAGTGCATCGCCGGAGAATTTAGGAAGGTATTGTTCGGTCATGGCGATGGCAACGTTCTCGTTTTCACCATCATGGCGTGCGTAATAAGTACCCATGACGCCTTGTAGATTATCGAATTCACCAACCATGTTGGTGGCCAGATCACATTTGGATAATAAGCCTGCGCGTTTAGCTTGCTCGGAATCGGCACCTATCATTGGAGCAATTTTCGAGGCCAGTTCGGAAACGCGTTCAGCCTTGTCCTGTACTGAGCCCAGTTGTTTCTGGAAGACCACATTCTTGAGATGGGCCTGATGACTTTCAAGGCTGACTTTTTTGTCAGTCTCGAAGAAGAACATGGCATCGGCCAGGCGGGGACGAATCACTTTTTCGTTACCTTCGATCACGCTCTGCGGACGTTTGCTTTCGATATTACTAACCGTTATAAAATTCGGCATCAGCTTGCCGTCTTTATCCAGCACGTGGAAATATTTCTGGTGTTCGGCCATTGAGGAAATCAAACACTCGGCAGGTACTTCCAGAAACTCAGTGTCGAAGTTGCCGGTTAAGGCTACAGGCCATTCCACCAGACTGGCCACTTCATCGAGCAAGCCTTCATCAATTTGCGCAACACCGCCAATGGCTTCTGCCTGCGCAATGACCTGACCACGAATCTGTTCTTTGCGCTGCTTGTAATCAGCATTTACTTTAGCCGCCAATAGCTTAGGCAAGTAATCATCAGCCGTATTAAGAGTCACCCAATCAGGCGACATGAAACGGTGGCCGCGCGATTGATTGGAAGTTTTAACACCCAATACAGTTGCGTCCAGGACTTGATCGCCAAACAGTAAAACAGCCCAATGCACAGGACGGATAAACTGTTCACTGCGATCGCCCCAGCGCATTGGCTTTGGAATCGGTAACTTTTTCAATGCTGAATTGAGCATATCTTCAATCAATTCAGAAAGCGGCTGGCCTTTTTGCGCTATGGTGTAACCCAGGCGTTCGCCCTTATCGGTTTCGATGCGATCCAGCTGATCCACTTCAACGCCACAGGATTTGGCAAAACCGACTGCTGCAGGCTTAGCAGAGCCATCATCATTAAAGGCTCCGGCAACTGCAGGGCCAAGACGCTCTACATTCTTATCGGGCTGGCTATCCGCTAAATTGCGGATAATTAACGCTAAGCGGCGCGGTGCAGCATAGTTTTCGATGCTGTCGAAATCAAAGTCATTGCTCTGCAAATTGGCCGCCAGATTATCGCGCAGGGCATCGCTTAATGTTTTTAAGGCCTTTGGTGGTAACTCTTCTGTTCCTAGCTCAAACAATAAATCGTGTTGTGACATGATTATTTCTCCTCCGATTTATTGATTTGCTGGCTCGAATTAGTGCTATTGAGCATAGGGAATCCCAAGGTTTCGCGAGCGGCATAATAGCTTTCGGCCACAGAGCGCGCCAAAGTACGAACACGTAAAATGAAGCGCTGGCGTTCAGTTACTGAAATGGCATGACGCGCATCCAGTAAGTTAAAGGCGTGTGAAGCCTTAAGCACCATCTCATAGGCAGGCAATGGCAAGTTATGTTCCATCAGGCGCATACATTCGCTTTCGCAGTAATCGAAGAATTCAAATAGCTTTTCGACATTGGCATGTTCAAAGTTATAAGTCGATTGCTCGACTTCGTTCTGGTGGAATACATCGCGATAATAGACCGTTCCTAATGGGCCATCAGTCCACACCAGATCGTAAATGCTATCAACGCCCTGCAGATACATGGCAATACGCTCAAGACCATAAGTGATCTCACCCATCACCGGCTTACACTCAAGACCGCCCACCTGCTGGAAGTAGGTAAACTGAGTCACTTCCATACCGTTGAGCCAGACTTCCCAGCCAAGCCCCCAGGCACCCAGTGTCGGCGATTCCCAGTTGTCTTCAACGAAGCGAATATCATGCTCCAACGGATCAAGGCCAAGTGCTTTCAGCGAGCCTAGATACATTTCCTGGATGTCCAGCGGGGAAGGTTTAATCACCACCTGATATTGATAGTAATGTTGGAGACGATTCGGGTTCTCACCGTAGCGACCATCGGTTGGACGACGGCAAGGTTGGACATAGGCCGCGCTCCAAGGCTCGGGGCCAATGGCACGCAGGAAGGTTGCGGGATGGAAAGTACCAGCGCCGACTTCAAGATCCAGCGGCTGCTGAATCACGCAGCCCTGCTCGGCCCAATAATTCTGTAAGGTCAGGATTAACCCCTGAAAGGTCTTAGTATCTGCCACAATCTGTGCCCTTAATGGATGCTTATCTGCTTTATTTTGTGCAAAGAGCGAAATTATACGGTAATTCAGGTCATTTTCTAACCTTAAAGCG
>NZ_JABURJ010000129.1 GCF_014762745.1 Kangiella sp. | reverse complement strand
GATAAAATTTCGATGCCTTTATCGGCAAGGGCTTGGGCAAATTCAACTACACCAGTTTTGTCAGAAACGCTGATCAAGGCGCGCTTGACTGGGCGATAGTTAGACATGAATAGCTCCTTAAAAAAATTTAGGGTTCTGATACGAACCCTAATTTGAGGTGACTGTTTGTGTTACAGAAGGTTGTAGCGTTTAAGCTTTTTACGCAAGGTTCCGCGGTTAAGACCTAAAACCTGAGCGGCTTTAGTCTGGTTGTTGCGCGTATGGTCCATGATGGCGCGTAACAAAGGCTCTTCTACTTGCGTAAGAACCAGATCATACACTTCGCTTAGCGGCTGACCATGCATCTGCTTTAGGTAGTTCTGCATAGACATGGCAACGTGCTCACGTAAAGTTGGGTTAGATGCAAACGTATTACCGTCTGCGTGGTTGTCTTGGTTGTTGCTTTCTCGAGTTAGATTTGTATCAAAAATAGTCATGCTGCTATAGCCTGTTGCTTTTGTTCAAAATAACGGTCTAAAACGTCCAACTGTTCAGCACCATCGTCAATGGTATTGAAGGTTTGACGAAACTCATTGGCATCTGCCTGTTCTTGCAGATACCAGGAAACATGCTTGCGCGCGATGCGAGGTCCCATCACAGCGCCATAAAACTCGTGCAGGGCGGCGACATGCCCCAACAGAACCTGGCGAACTTCCTGCCAGTCTGGAGGTGTCAGTTTTTCGCCAGTCTGCAGATAGTGCCAGATTTCGCGGAAAATCCATGGGTTACCCTGTGCACCGCGACCTATCATCAGACCATCAACGCCGGTGTAATCCAATACAAACCTGGCTTTTTCCGGACTGGTGATATCGCCATTGGCAACTACTGGAATGGATACTGACTGCTTAATTGCTGCAATCGTATCGTACTCAGCGTTACCCAGATATTTATCGGCGCGGGTACGGCCATGAACCGCCAACGCCTGAATGCCTGCCTGTTCCGCGATCTGGGCAATTTGAACACCATTACGGTTATCATGATTCCAGCCAGTACGGATTTTAAGGGTGACCGGAACCTCAACCGCGGCCACAACGGCATTCAGAATGTCCTCCACCAGCTTCGGATCCTGCAAAAGAGCAGAGCCGGCGGCCTTTTTACAGACCTTCTTGGCGGGACATCCCATATTAATATCAATGATTTCAGCACCATTTTGCACATTGTACTGCGCGGCCTGGGCCAACATCTCTGGCTCAGCACCGGCAATCTGCACAGAGCGGATGCCAGGCTCTCCCTGATGATTACTGCGCTGCATGCTTTTGCGCGTATTACGAAGCTTCGGATTGGCAGCGATCATTTCAGAAACGGTCAGGCCAGCCCCAAGCTCTTTGCAAAGTTGACGGAAGGGACGATCAGTCACACCCGCCATCGGCGCCAGGATCAACGGATTATCAAGTTGATAAGGACCAATTCGCATAAGCGCCATCAGGGTTGAATTTAAGGTGGCCGATCATACACGCTTTAAATCATTTTTTGAACGGAATTTGTATAAAAAAGCATCAATTTTTTGCTTGACAATAAAGAGTTCAAAGGCTTATGGGAAAGGGGCTTGTTAAATGTTAATTGGGTAGCCAAAGCATCATTGGGTCATTGCGAGCGACAGTAAGGAGCGTGGCAATCTGAGCAAACCGTTATCAGCAAATCTCACCAGATTGCACCCAAGGGTATTTCCTTTGGTCACCGCGTCGGCCGAAGGCCTCCTCGTAATGACAATAAATAAGGTAGCTACTGAACCAGCTGCACCTGATAACCACTATAATGCTCAAGGCTGCTGTTAAAGCTGAAGCCAATTTGCACCGATTGGCCTGGTTGAATCAGGGCATTGTGGTTTACTTCGGGCAAATACTGTTCGGGTGAGTAGATGGGGCTTTTATACTGATTGCCTTTAATGTCGCTCAAAATAACCTGTATTTTGGGGAAAGGCTGGGCAAAATCAGCTAAGTTCTGTAAAACCATGCTGACTTCTTTTTGGCCGCCAGGGTTTTCCGAAACGTCGATTGAGCTGACTCGGTATTGCTTTAAATCCTGCAATGGCGGAACCACGCACTGGAAGACTTTACAGGAAGCCTGCATCACCGGGCGCCAGCTGGCGTCTTGCGATAAGACAGCTTTATTGGGCCAGATATAAAGAAACCAGATGCCGAGGAAGATGAGAATTAAACCAGCAAAGGAATAGATGAACCATTTGAAGTAGTGCGGGGCGGAGCTGGGTGCAGCTTCAATGGCCAGCTCGTAGTGTTCGCTTTTGTCTTCGTCAGTCAGTTCGGGAATCGCCTTATCAATAATTTTGTCTTCAGCCTTCTCAACCGTATCTTCCATCTGCGCTTTCTGCGTTTCTTTATCCAGCGACACTAATGAGTCGGTTGCTAAAAATAAAGAATGACAATTACCACAACGGACATGGCCCGAAGCAACTTCAAGGTGTTCGCGACGCAATTTGAACACTGACTTACAGTGCGGACAATTGGTTAAAAAGGTTTCGCTCATAGAACTGAAATGACTACCCCATAGAACAGCTGATCACAATAAACTTGAAACCAGGCATTAAGATTGCTTGGTTCCGGATAGGCGTGCCCAGTCTTCCTGTACTTTAGGGGCATCCATCTCGAACCATTGACTGTAGAGGCTGTTAAGCTCGTCAGCCTGAGTTTCAAGAAGGCCCGATAATACCAGATTACCGCCGGGTTGCACCGAATTTGCAATAGATTCTGCCAACTGGCGCAAAGGTTCGGCCAGAATATTGGCAACCAGAATATCTGCCTGTGGCAATTCTACCTGTTCGGGCAAGCCCAATACTAATCGATCGTTGGCAATACCGTTACGTGCAAGATTCTGTTTGGTCGCTTCAATGGCCTGCGGATCAATGTCGACGGCATAGACTTTTTCAGCACCAAGCAACAGGGCCGCAATGGCTAAAATGCCGGAGCCGCAACCATAATCAATCACTGTTTTACCCATCAGATTGGCACCGTCCAGCCATTGCAGACATAAAGCGGTGGTAGCGTGGGTACCGGTGCCGAAAGCCAAACCGGGATCGAGCTTGATATTCACTGAGTCAGGTTCAGGAGCATCACACCAGCTGGGTACAATCCAGACTCGCTCGCCGAACTGCATCGGCTTGAAGTTTTCCATCCATGATCGCTCCCAGTCCTGGTCGCGAATGATTTCCCACTCGTACTGCTGGCCAATGTATTGGGCAAAATCATGCGACTGAATGGCTCTATCGATGCTCTTTGTGTCGACATCTGCCTCGAACAGCGCCAATACGATAAGGTGATCCCATAATGGTGTTTCGCCTGGCTTTGGCTCGAGAATCGGCTTATCTTCCGCGTCCAGAAAGGTCACCGCCAGCGCGCCCAGCTCCATCAGGTAGTCGCTAAGTGAGTCTGCATCGGGGTTTTTGTAATTAAATTTAAGTTGAATCCAGGCCATGACAAAAGATAATCAATAATTTGCGGCTATTATAGAGGCAAAGCCGGGGATCTACTAATCGGCAGATTGAATTATCGGCAGTTACTTGTTATAAACGAAGGACATCGGCACAGATCGCCGATGATGGACACAAGGATGAAATGAAAAGGAGTAATTATGTCGCTAAAGGATAGCGTTAAGGATGCGCTGATTGAGCAAATCGAAAAGCTCGAAGGCCGAGTTAATCATTTCTATTTAGATTCTGTAGGCAAGGTAACTATCGGAATTGGCCACCTGGTGGTTTCCGAGGATGCCGCTGCCGAACTTCCCCTTTATATACCCCGCATGTTTGGTTGGTTTCTGCGGCGTGCAACGCCAGAGGAAATCCGAGCCGAATATCAGTTTGTGTTGCTCAATGGTCCGGACAATCCGCGGCGTTTTAAAGCCAGCTACTATAAGCAGTTCACTCGGTTGACTATGTTGGATGATGATATTGAGGCGCTGCTGATAAAGCATATCGACAGTTTTTATAAAGAGTTAACCAATCTCTATAATCGGCAGAAGGGTTTCCAGAGCAACTTTGATGAATTCCCGGATGAAGTACAAATGGCCCTGTTCGATATGATATTCAATCTGGGCATGACCAACTTGCGTACCAGCTGGCCAAAATTTAATGGCGCCATCAAAATTGAAGACTGGAAAACAGCTGCTGCCGAGTCGCGGCGCAGACAGGTTTCAACGACCCGAAACAATTATGTACGTGATTTGTTATTAATCGCACAGCAGAAACAGCAGGGCCAAGATGCGAAAAAATCGAAGGCTTCCTAGTCTTATACGTTCGATTGCAGCTATTACATTGCTGGTCACTTCATCGATTGGCTGCGATCAGAACAGTAATCAAAAAGCTGATAATGAAAAGAAAAAGAAATGGCTCAATCCCAACATCGTAGAGCATTTTGAAAGACTGGATGAGAACTATAGTAATACACGC
>NZ_JABURJ010000141.1 GCF_014762745.1 Kangiella sp. | reverse complement strand
GAACATAAGGCATGTCGATCGAAATAGAAATAAAACTATCAGCGACGCCCGACAAGATTAGTGATATAAAACAATGGGTTAGCGAACGATTCTCGGAGAGCAGTGAGTGGCAGGAAAAGCAGCTGGCCAACACCTATTTCGACACCGAGAACCACAAACTCAGAGAGATGGAAATCGGGCTGAGAATCCGTCGAGACGGTGATAAATTCATTCAATCTGTTAAATCTGCCGGTCGAGTGGTCGGCGGCTTGTTTCAACGCAATGAATCTGAGATCGAACTCCCTTCTAATCAATTAGACCTACAGGCGGTTGCTGAACCCTATTTAATGATTCTGTTGGAAGAGGCGGAAGAAGAAGATGGCCCAGTACAACCTGCCTTTAATACTGACTTTTTAAGACGCCAGATCTTCGTAACAGAGGGCGACAGCCAGATCGAAATCGCGCTGGATGTTGGCTCTATTCGTTGTAAAGAAGAAAAGAAAGATATCTGCGAAGTTGAGCTGGAGCTCAAAGAGGGTGAGCCAGCGATTTTATTCAGTCTATGTCAGGAATTAATCGAAAAATTTGATCTGGTGCTCGATAGCGAAAGCAAAGCCGAGCGCGGCTACACTCTGTGCCAGAAGCCATCGCCTTATTTAAGACAGCTCAGAGTGGTTGAGTTAACCGCTAAATCATCAGCTGAAGCGGCCTTTGAAACTATCGCACATACCGGTCTTGGCCATTGGCAACATTACATCAAGCAAATTAAACGCGAAGTCACGATAGATAATGTGTTGCAACTGAATCGTGCACTGATGTTCATGCAGCACATGTATTCGGTATTCGCCCCCATGATCCCTCGCCATGCTCTCAGTAGTCTGCGCAGCGACTGGCGAGAAATTACCAAAAATTTCGCCAAGCTGCTTAAAGTCGCCCAGGAAATTAACTGGCTTAACAACGGCAAGCTTTACGGCTTCACTTATGAAGAACTGTCAGACTTTGAAAAGGGATTAAGAAGAGCTTTTAAGCGCGAAGGCAGCCAGTTTACCGAATATCTGAAATCCGCATCCTACAACCTCAAATTGCTGCACTTTTCGCGCTGGCTATACCTTAAAGAATGGCGCCTGGCTTTCAAAGAAGGCGGCGGACAACGACTGAAAAAAGAAATTTTCCCATTCGCCATTCGTCAGTTACAGCATCAACTTTTTGATATCAAACGCCACTTAACCGGCAAAGGCGAACTGACCGAAAACGACTACCTCGCCTATCTGCCAAGAATGTACCGTACTTTAGATATCGGCCTCTTCTTCGGCAGCCTGTTCGAAAACAAAAAACGCAAAGCCTATCGCCAAAGATGGGTCGACCTCGTCGCCAGCATCGAACTCTTTAAACAGCTCGAATTTATTCGCCGCGCCTTAAAAACGGAAGACCGTATTGATGAACGCCTCGAACGCACCGAAAAAGACATCCTCGAAGCACTCGTCACCATGCGCACCAGAGCTTTGGAAGAAAACCCGTATTGGAATTAGGCTGTCATTGCGAGGAGCGACAGCGACGCGGCAATCTGGTTAAGCTTTGAAATAAATTTATCGAGATTGCTTCGTCATTCGATCGATAAAGCCGACCTTATTCCTCGCAATGACTACATACGGGCTGGGCTTGTCATACCGCGGCCCCAAGGGCACTTCCTTCTGTCGCTCACCGCGGAAAAAACCGTAGGGAGCGATTTTGAACAGCGGAGCTGGCCTTTGGTGAAATATACGGATGTATTTCATAATCCAGTGACTTTTGATATCAAGTAGGAAGTGTATTCGAGGTTCTGATGGGTTATAACCCATCCTATAATGCTATGAATGCTACTCGTTTAAAGTTTGTAATAAACCTGTAATTCTTTCTCTAAGCTGAGCTTCATTTAATTCGAAACTTTTACGAGTGATGCTTGAATTGTACAAATCAGCCAAACAAAAAATACTAGATAGACATTCACTTAAAAGGTCATCATCATTACTTAATATTCCTTCTTTGCCTTCAAACTTCCAAAGTTCCATATATGTATTTGAGAACTCATCAGCACTTAATCTGCCAGATTGAAATAATTTTGCTAAGGCTAAAATAGTAGTACTCATCTTTTAAAGGCTATAATTCAGTTATGGTTGAGTTTTACGCCTTCTCTTTCGCTAGTTCTTGCTGCGCCTGCTCCAGCATCGGTGGGATCGGGCAGTTCAGGCATTCGGCGATGGCGCGGAGTAGTTCGATTTCCTGTGGATGGATTTTGCCATCGTAGGATACGGCGTCTTCAAGCGCTTGAATCAGAGGTTTCTTCAGCATTGGGGTTAACTGATTGAGGCGTTTCAATGCCTGATGAAAAGATTCGGCATCAAATTTCTTTTCAAGCAGTGCTTGCGGTTCTTTAACAAAAGGTTGTATCAGTTTTAAGTACAGCGCTTGTTTTTCTTCCTCGCTTTGCCCTGTGCTGTGTACCGTGGCTGAAAGAATAATTTGTATCTCTTGTGCTACCGGGTTGAAACTCTTGATGGTGTTGCTTGGAGGCTGTCTACTATCGCTAAGATTTTTTTGCAGGATTGAATACAGCACATACTCAAATTCTGAAATGTGACTATCCAGATGAATGGCCTGGCGTAATAAGCTTAGAAAGCCTTTGCGTTCCGCGGTACTCAAGCGTCGTAGACTAGGAACGGAGATGTCCAGAATGGCTAGACGTAGGTGCCTTTGGTCTTTAGTAATATGTTGGGCTAACTCCAGAACCTGGTCAGCGTCTTTCTGACTGGTTTTCTCAGCAATTAAATTCAATACCGGTTCGGATACTTGGTGATCATCGCTTAACAATAAAGCGAGGGCCAGATGCATGGCGTGATTGTTAGAGTGATGGCTATGGGCTGCCTGACGAATCACTTCGGGTAAAGCCAACAATAAAGCGCCCGCTGCATGTTGATGCAAGGTTGTTGGTTGGCCAATGGTTTCTACAATGGCGTCAAAGCCAAAATCCATCGCCGGCTTGGCTTCTTTTTCCAGCTCGATATGGGCGTGTTCTTGCTGCTGTGCCATTTCACGTAACCGCTTTTCTTCAATCTGTTTGGCTAGATTACGCCATCCAGGCATGATGGCGGTCAGCCGCTTTTCAATCGGAGGGTGCGAGGCAAGGCCGCTTAAGTTGAGCTTGATTGGCTCGGAAATACACATGTGACTGGTTTCTTCGGCGTGTGAATTTTTTAGTAAGGAGCCCTGTTGCTTTATTTTTATAAAGGCACCGGCCAGACCTTCGTTATCGCGTGCATACTGCACCGCAGAAGCATCCGCCAGAAATTCACGTTGGCGAGAAATAGCAGCTTTAATAAGTCGACCAAAGAAGAGACCAATGTAGCCAATGACGAATAGCGACAGGCCAATCACAAAAACGGCTACTACGGCACCGCCACTTTCTTTATTGCTGCTACGAATATTGCCGTATCGAATGTAGCGCATGACAAAATAGCCTGCCTGACCCACTAGCAGTATGCCGGCCAGAATAGCGATCAGGCGCACATTGATACGCATATCCGAGTTGAAAATATGGCTAAATTCATGAGCTACTACGCCCTGTAGTTCCTGACGAGTCAGATTTTCAAGCGCGCCGCGTGTTACCACTAAAATTGTATCACTGGTTTCGAGACCTGCTACAAAGGCATTTATCGAATCTTCTTCGTCCATGACGTAGACCGTCGGAACCGAGGTGCCGGAGGCGATGGACATTTCTTCCACTACATTGAGCAGGCGTCTTTCCAGCATGTCATTGGTATCTGGCAGGATCTCGCGGGCATTGACCATCGAAGCTACGGCTTTGCCACCTGCGCTCAGCTGAAACCAACGGAACAGGGAGCCGAGCAGAATCAACAGCAGGGTGCCAATAGTCACGGCATAAAACCAGGAGTGCTGAAACCAGTCACTAACAGTGAACAGATCTTCTGGTGGTGACTGTGACCGGATCAGTAGGAAACCAATAAAATTAAGGGCTGCGACAATTAAAATCACAGCCATCAGAAAGTAAAAGACAAGTAGCCGGGTTTTCTTCCTGGCTACTTCTTGATGCTCAAAAAAATCCATTCTTGTTATTGCTTATCGGTTGATGAAAAACTTAAGGCTTAATCAAAAGAAACTTTAACGTTTTCTCTGACCTGCTCATCTTCAGCTTCAAACAATTCTGCTTCCTGGAAGCCAAATGGGTTAGCAATAAAATTATTTGGCACCTGCTCGCGATAGGTGTTGTACTGCATGACAGCGTCGTTATAGGCTTGGCGCGCGAATGCAATTTTGTTCTCGGTGGTGCTTAATTCTTCCATCAATTGAGCCATATTCTGGTTGGCTTTCAGATCCGGGTAGTTTTCGGACAAGGCGAATAAACGACCCAATGCACCGGTTAATTGACCTTCAGCATGATTAAGATTCTTGATGGCATTCGGATCTTCAGGGTGGTCGGCTGCGGCCTGATTGGCTGAAACTGCTGTATTACGGGCGTTAATGACCGCTTCCAGAGTTTCGCGCTCATGTTTCATGTAGCCTTTGGCTGTTTCAACCAGATTGGGGATAAGGTCATAACGACGGTTAAGTTGGACGTCGATTTGCGCGTAGGCATTTTTAAAGCGATTGCGTAGACTGACCAGCTTATTGTAAATCCCGACGACAAACAGGATTAACGCGACGATGACGACTAAAGTGATGATAGTACCCATTTAAGATGCTCCTTATTCATTGTTATCGACCTATCCTATCAATGTTTGTCTGGGTGATAAATTATTAGTTTGCATTAAAATGTAATAAATCGTACAACATCAATAGCTTAAATCGGCACAGATACGTTAGCATAACTGGCGCAAAGTCAGTAATCACATGAAAAGTTGAATCATCCATGATGCAGATAGCACCAATTCCGGAATCCCTACAATCTGAAGCAGAGCAAAGAAAGTCGCAATGGCTGGAAGCTCTGGGCACGGCCTATTCTGGCGATATGGAGCAGGTAGCAAGGGTGTTATCTGGTAGCGACTATCTGTTTCAGTGGGCGAAACGCCAGCCACAATGGTTGGTGGAGGCTTTGGCTGCTGACTTGAGCAATCTGTCTGCCAATATTTTGAGTATTCAGGAAAAGCTGGACGTCAATTGGCCAGAATATGAAGTGAAGCAGTTTTTGCGCCATCAACGCCATTATTGGTCGATGCAGATTGCGGTGGCGGATATTCTGCAACAGCTGCCGATTCGTCAAATCTGTTATCTGCAATCGGTGCTGGCTGAACAGCTGATCAACTGTGCGCAGGACTGGAGTTATTATCAAACCTGCCAGCAGTATGGCGTGCCGGTTTCGGCAACCGGGGAAGAGCAACACTTGCTGGTATTGGCGATGGGCAAGCTGGGTGGTGAAGAGCTCAATTTTTCCTCGGATGTGGATCTGATTTTCGGGTTTCCGGAAGATGGTGAGACGCGGATTGGTGAGGGTCAGCGTAAGTCGATTGAGAATCAGATGTTTTTCATGCGTCATGGCCAGAAGCTGATCAGTCTGTTATCGGATAATACTGCGGATGGCTTTGTCTATCGCGTTGATATGCGTTTACGGCCTTATGGACAAAGTGGTGCGCTGGTCGCTAACTTTAATGCATTGCAGGATTACTATCTGGAGCAGGGACGTGAGTGGGAGCGCTTTGCCATGATTAAGGCTCGAATTTTGCAGGCTCATCCGCATTTCCGCGAACAGCTGGTCAATATTATTCGGCCCTTTAGTTTCAGGCGTTATATTGATTTTAGTGTGCTGGAGTCGATTCGTCAGTTAAAGCAGAAAATCACTGCCGAACTGCTGCGCAAAGATGCGCAGAACAACATCAAACTCGGTGACGGTGGCATTCGTGAGCTGGAGTTTATTGTACAAAGTTTGCAGCTTATCAGCGGCGGTCGTCATCCACAGTTACAGGCCAAAAACTGGTGGCAGGCTCTCGAAGCCCTGGTGCAACAGGGTTTGCTCAAAGAGCAGGATGCAACCGGGCTGAAAAGTGCCTACGAGTTTCTGCGCAAGCTGGAAAATAGCCTGCAAATTCATGCCGATAAGCAAACTCAAGATCTGCCTGATAGCGACGAAGAGCAGCAAAAAATTGCACTGCTCATGGGCTATCCAGACTGGGCAGCTGTCGAAAAAGATTTGGAGCAACATCAGCAGCTGGTGTCTGAATTCTTTAAGGGATTATTTCATGACCCTAAAGATGAGCGTGGCCATAATGATGCCATTCCGGTTCTTGAGCAGCTATTGCAGGGACAGCTTGATAGCGCACAACAAACAAAAATTTTAGAGCAGTACCATTTATACGAAGACACGCTAAAGGAACTGCAAAATTTCAGGCAGGAGTTTTCCGAGCGTAAAATTGGTGCCAGAGGTTTTGCCCGCCTGGAGCAGCTTCTTCCTCATTTGGTCATTCAGGCCAGCAAGCAGAAAGATACGGATAAAACCCTGCTCCGGAGTTTGGAAGTATTGCAGGGTATTGGTCGAAGAACAGCCTATTTCGAAATGCTCGCTGAGAATATTCCGGTATTAGAATTTCTGGTGCAACTAGTTTCTCGCTCCAGCTGGTTGGCGCGTCAGTTAGCGATTTACCCTTCGCTGCTGGACGAACTCCTGTTCCCCAGTAATTTCGGCAAGCAGTTAAGCAAAGACAATCTGGCCAATCAGTTGCAACAGGCCATGATGCGCATCGAAATGAATCAGACTGAAGAGCAGCTTTTGGCGTTAAGTCGCTTCAAGCAGTCCAGTCAGTTTAAAATTGCTGCCGGCGATCTAACTCGTCGCTTTGATATCAGCGAAGTGTCGCAACAACTGACCGATCTTGCTGAAGTGATTATGGAATATCTGCTGCAGCTGGCCTGGAATGAGCTGACAGCAAAGCATGGCAAACCGCGGCAGGATGCTGGCGAGCTGGTGACTGATTTTTTAGTGTTGGGTTATGGCAAACTCGGTGGTGATGAACTGGGTTATGGCTCAGATCTGGATCTGGTGTTTTTATATCAGGGAGAACCTGATGCCATGACCCAGACTACTGGAGAGCAGGGTAAGCCACTGGAGTTGCATCAGTTTTATACCAGACTGGCGCAGCGTCTGGTGCATTATCTGGGTACTCGAACTCAGCAGGGTATCATGTACGAAGTGGATACCCGCTTACGTCCATCAGGCAGGGCTGGCATGCTGGTCAGCCATATTGATGCTTTTGAAAAGTATCAGCTTGGCGAGGCCTGGACCTGGGAACATCAGGCATTGGTTAGAGCGCGACCAGTCGCTGGGGATATCAGCTTGAAAGACAGTTATCTGGAGTTACGCAACAAAGTCCTGAGCTGTGATAAACGTGATCAGTTATCAAAAGACGTTACTGAGATGCGGCAAAAGATGCGTGATAATCTTGATAAGACAGATGCACGACTTTGGGATATTAAGCAAGGCCATGGCGGCCTGGTTGATATAGAATTTCTGGTGCAGTTCTGGGCGCTGAAATATTCGAAACAACTGCTTGAACAGTGTTCAGTTAAAGAATTACCTTTTAACAATGTTGACTGGTTGCAGCTATTGTCTGAAAAAGGTCTGCTGGAAAAAGAGACTCGTGACTGCATGATGGAAAACTATCGTCTGTTGCGGGATATAGCCAATGCCAGAGCTTTGCAGAATCAGCCAGCATTACTTCCCAAAGAAGAACTAAGCGAGCAGCGCCAGGCAATCGTTGAGTTGTGGCAATCGACATTTAAATACAGCGATGTAGAATGAACAGAGAAAAGAACCAAGCATAGGAGCCGGTTATGAGTGAGCAGGTGACCAAGCAGTCTGTTAAAAAGCAGGAAGTGATTAAGGTGAAAGACAGTGATTTACCATTGCATTGCCCAATGCCTGATCAGACTTTATGGAATCAGCATCCGCGTGTATTCATGGCGTTTGACAAAGAAGGCCGTGCCAGTTGTCCATACTGCGGCAATCGTTACCAGCTTATCGAATAACATTGACCTTCAATACTGACTTTCAATACTAACTTCAATAAATGTATAAAAAACGATTCATTGGATAAATCATGACAAACCAAACACATTCCTGGGTGGTATTAAAATTTGGCGGCTCCAGTGTTTCCAGTCAAACCGACTGGGACAACATCGCCTCGATTGTTAAAAGTAATATTGAGAATGGCAAAAAAGTGGCCGTCATTCATTCGGCATTTAAGAATGTTACCAATGAGCTGGAAGCAATAGCTCAGCTGGCAGTTACAGATCAAAGTGATGATGCTTTAAATGAACTCCTGAACAAACACAAAGCAATGGCGCATGAACTGGAAGTCGATGCGACCTTGCTTGATCCCTGGTTTGACTCACTGCAAATCGCTATCGCTGATATTCGCCATAAAGAAAAACTGACCGCAATGGACCGAGCGCAGGTCGTGTCGCATGGAGAACTGTTATCTTCAGTTCTAGGCGCGGAATTTTTACGCAAGGTTTTTGGTGATAGTTATAGCGTCCAATGGTTGGATGCGCGTCAGATATTAACCTCAGAATCTAATCATCATCAAAATGAAAATGATCGATTCTTAAACGCTGTCTGTCACCCAAGACCGAATCAGGAACTGGCCAATCAATGGGCCAATGACGCTGATGTGATATTGAGTCAGGGATTCATAGCTTCAAACGAAGACGGGCAGACGGTACTGCTGGGACGCGAAGGTTCGGATACTTCCGCTGCCTATTTTGCAGCCTTGTTGCAGGCCGATAAATTGGAAATCTGGACCGATGTAGCAGGCATGTTCAGCACCGACCCAAACAAAATCAGTAGTGCTAAAAAGCTGGAAACGATTAGCTATAACGAAGCTTTCGACATGGCCGAATCTGGCGCAAAAGTGCTGCATCCAAGATGCCTAAGCGCGGTTATGGCCTACAATATTCCCATCGAAATTCGTAATACCCATAAACCCGATGAATCAGGCACGCTGATCACCAGCGACTACGAGCCCTCTAACTGGGTTAAAGCGATTGCTTTGAAACAAAACATTCCGATTATAACTTTGCAGTTAGGTCGTCGCGGGCAACAGCCAGATACGCTGAAAAAAGTATTCACCATAATTAATGCGTTTGGTTTGAGCAGTGAGTTAATGGCCTCAACCAAAAACTCATTGGTTATGGCGATAGAAACCAACAACAGTATTTATTCAGATTCTATTTTGCAGAAACTGTCTGAGAAATTAGCCGAAGTATGCCGTAGCGTTTTCACTTCACACAGCGCTATGCTCACCCTAATTGGCTGTGAAGCAAGCCAGGCACTATGGCACTTATTACAAATTGATGCCGATCTTCCTGAGCAATGGTTACTACTCAGCCATGCCACTGGCGATCATCATTTATCATTTTTAGTGAACGATGATGATGCTTTAAAAGTATTGCAACTACTGCATGATAGTTTGATTAAATGAAATTGAATTTGACTATAAGGACGTTATAGGTTGGGTTAGAGGCTTTGCCTCGTAACCCAACAAAATATCAACAGTTGTGATGGGTTACGGCTTACGCCTAACCATCCTATAAGTAGAGCGGTGCGTCACGACGCAGGTCCTGCCCTAGGGGTACCCTACAAGCGTATAGGTACAAAAAAGGCGCTTAAAGCGCCTTTTCTTTTAAAACTCTGACATTATTAATTTAGTAATAAGGATTCTCACCTTCTGCGTGTTCGGTGACGTCTTTAACGCCTTTGACTTCTGGAACACGCTCAATCAGAGTTTTTTCGATACCTTCTTTCAAGGTGACGTCGACCATGCCGCAACCTTGGCAACCGCCGCCAAACTGAAGCACGGCAATACCACTTTGGGTGAATTCAACCAGTGATACCTGGCCGCCGTGGTTGGCGAGCTCTGGATTGATTTCTGATTCTAGGTAATAACGAATGCGATCCGAAGCTGGCGCGTCGTCATCAACTTTGCGTGCTTTTGCGTTGGGTGCTTTCAGCGTTAATTGACCACCGGTTTGTTCTTTCGAGTAGTCGATTTCGGCCTCTTCTAAATAAGGAGCGCTATCTTCGTCGACAAAGGCTGAAAATCCATCAAACTTCAATTCTGTGTCGGTGTCTTCGACAGCATCTGGTGGGCAGTAGGAAACGCCACACTCTGCGTGGCTGGTGCCTGGGTTGACCACAAATACACGAATGCCGGTATCAGGCTCTTCCTGACCGGCTAATAAACGGCGAAAATGCTCTTGAGCAGCTTCTGAAATAGTAATCATAATAACGTTCAATGCCTCAGCATGTTGCTTTGATGGGTTTTATTATAACCTATGATTGGGCTTGCAGCTAAATTTACAACCTATAGAATGGAGAAAACCACGAAAAACTCAGTCTTATGAAACATTTACTGCTTGCTACTCTTTTTGCTGTTTCTGCCTGTCTTTCACAGGCTGCCCTGTCTCAGAACAATGAGACGTCTTTTAACTATTACTTTAACCAAGATATTGATTTTATTGACGGTGTGACAACGCCGAATCAAGTGCTTGGCAATCCTGTCGGTGAGTGGCATGTTCGCCCTGACCAATCGGTTTCGTTCTTTAAGGCTTTAGCAGAAAGCTCTAAGCGTGTGAACCTTGCTGAAATAGGGCGTACTCATGAAAATCGTCCTCTGATCACTGCTTATATTTCATCGCCTGAGAATCTGGTGCGTCTGGATGAGATTAAAGAGCAGCGTAAAAACTTAACTGAGTATCAAGGGCCTGCCATTATCTGGCTCGGTTATTCAGTGCATGGCAATGAGCCGAGTGGTACTAATGCGGCTATGTTGGTAGCCTATCGTTTAGCGGCTTCTGAAGAAGTGTGGGTTCAGGAGTTATTGGCAAACACAATCGTTATGATTGATCCGATGCTGAATCCCGATGGGATGGATCGCTTTGCAGGTTGGGCTAATCGCTATAAAGGCAAGCAGCTAGTCGCAGATTCAGAGTCGATTGAGCACAATGAAGCCTGGCCACGCGGTCGTACCAATCATTATTGGTTTGATTTGAACCGTGATTGGTTGCTGTTGCAACATCCAGAAAGCCAGGCGCGAGTGAAGCACTTTTATGAGTGGCGTCCGCACATTGTGGGTGATTTTCATGAGATGGGAACCAACTCTACTTTCTTCTTCCAGCCTGGTGTGCCAACTCGCCAGAATCCATTAACGTCTGAATTAAATTTTGAGCTAACTGAAAAAGTTGGTCGCTATCACGCCAAAGCACTGGATGCGATTGGTTCACGCTATTACAGCCAGGAAAGCTTTGATGACTTCTATTATGGTAAAGGCTCAACTTTCCCGGATATTAATGGCGGGGTAGGCATTCTGTTTGAGCAGGCCAGTTCGCGCGGCCACTTGCAGGAGTCGGTGAATGGCGATGTCAGTTTTCCGTTCTCAATTCGCAATCAGGTGGCTACTTCTTTTTCTACCTTGCAAGCAGGACTTGAGTTGGGTGATGAGCTACTTGAGTATCAAAGAGATTTTTACCAGCAGTGGCCAGCCAAAGCCAGCCGGGATCTGGAAAAAGGTGTGATTTTCAGTTCTAACGATCGGGGCCGTATCAAAGAGTTTCTACGCATTCTAAACAGTCATCAAATTGACGTGCAGCAGCTCGAAGGTCCTAGAAAAATCGCAGGCAGAGAGTGGCCGGCGAAAACTTCTTATGTGGTCAATTTCAAACAGCAACAGTATGGCCTGATCAAAGCGATGTTTGAAACCCGCACCGAGTTTACTGACAACACCTTTTATGACGTGTCGGCCTGGACTTTCCCGTTAGCCTTCAATCTGGACTATCACCATTTAAATAAAGATGAGTTGCAGAGATTGCCGCTCGAATCCGTTGAGCTTGCCTCAGGTAGTGCTTATGTCGGTAGTGATAGTCCGGTGGCATTATTAGTGGAATGGCAGGACTTCCGTGCGGCCACCGCATTGACACGACTGCTCGGTGCTGACATTGACGTGAAGCTATTGGAAAAGGGCTCAAGTTTACCGGTTAATGGTGAGCCGCATGAATTTATGGCAGGTACCTTTACCGTGCCTCTACCAGCAGAAGCGGCTGAGCGTGATGCGCTGATCGAGCAGGTCAATAATAAGTTGTCAGATCTGGAGCTAACCGTTTATGGCGTTGACTCAGGTTATAGCGGGCAGGGTGCTGATCTGGGTAGTCCCAATGTGAGCGATCTGGAGATACCTAAACCATTATTGTTGATTGGTGATGGTGTTTATTCTTATGAAGCAGGTGAGGTCTGGCACTTGCTGGATACGCGCCTGGAATTGCCGGTTTCCATGCAGTATGGCAAACATCTGGGTGAGATTGATTTATCAGATTACACTCATCTATTAATGGTCAGTGGCCGTTACCCAGCACTTGAACCAGAAGAACTGGAATACCTTAAATCATGGCTGAGTAAGGGTGGCTCAATTGTTGCTTCGCGTGGTGCTAACCAATGGTTGGTCGAACAGGGGCTGGTGGAGTTCGAGTTATTGGAACCCGAAGTATCAGAGAATCAGCAGCGACCATTTTCGGAGCGAGACGATGCACGAGCTGAACATATCATTGGCGGTGCCATATATGAAGCAGATCTGGATAACAGTCATCCGCTGGCTTTTGGTCTTGAGCTGGACAAACTGGCTTTCACCAAGGCTGGGACCATGGTCTTTAAACCAGCAACAAAGGATTTTGTTACGGTGGCTTCTTATACCGAAAGTCCGCTGATTGCGGGGTATTCGTCACAAACCAATGTGGATCGCATTAAAAATACGCCGGCAATCTTGGCACAAAGGTTCGGGCGTGGCAGTATCATTATGTTTAGTGATAACCCTAACTTCCGAGGTTACTGGCTAGGCTCGATGCGCCCGTACATCAATAGTTTGTATTTTAATAAGGCGCTATAAGAATTTAATTAAACGTTTTTTTATCAGGTAGGGAAATAAGCCCATGTTAAAAGCTGTTCAAGGTCTGATTGGGGGAGTTTGCTTGTTGGCGGTGATGATAACCGCTAACGCTGCAAGCTGGTCTGAAATCGAAAATAAAAGTCGTCGCGTTAATGGCTTTATGCCGATCTACGTTAGTAGCAACGAAGGCAAGGTGTGGCTTGAGGTCAATAAATTCGAACAGCCTTTTATCATGTACACCGGCTTACCTTTTGGTATCGGCTCGAACGATATCGGCCTTGACCGAGGGCAATTGGGCGAGTCGCGCCTGGTTCAGTTTGAGCGTTATGGCAATAAAATTTTCCTCAAGCACCTGAACACTCGTTATCGTGCTGATACCGATAATCAGGCAGAAAAAAATTCGGTTAATGAAGCATTTGCCAGCTCGGTGTTACATGGTTTTGAGATTGATGCTCGTTCGGGTAATCGTTATCTCATCGACTTAACGGCTTTCCTGCAACAGGATTTGCATGGTGTCAGCGAGCGGCTGAAAGCAACCAATCAGGGCAGCTTTAGTATTGATGGTAGTCGTTCTGCACTGGTGGTTGATAAAGTTAAAAACTTTCCGAAGAATACTCTGTTCGAAAGTGTGCTGACCTTTCAGGGTTCTGCTGCGGGTAATTATGTAAAACAGGTGGTGCCAACCCCTGAGGCCATTACTGTTCATCAGCATGTATCTTTTGTGGCATTGCCGGATGATAATTATCAGCCTCGTGTTTTCCATCCGAAAAGCGGATTCTTTGAATTAACCTATGCTGACTACGCATCACCCATTGATCAGCCGATTGAAAAGAAATTGATTTATCGCCATCGCATTGAGCGCGATAAAGATGGCAATATAAAGCCGATTGTTTATTACCTTGATCCCGGAGCGCCTGAACCCGTTCGAACCGCCTTACTAGAAGGTGCTCGCTGGTGGGAGCAGGCGTTTGCTGCAGTTGGTCTGGAAGGTGCCTATGAAGTTCGAGACTTGCCTGCTGATGCCGACCCGATGGATGTGCGCTACAACGTGATTCAATGGGTGCATCGTGCGACTCGCGGCTGGTCTTATGGTATGGCAATGGCTGATCCACGTACTGGTGAGATTATCAAAGGCCATGTCACTCTTGGTTCGTTACGTGTTCGTCAGGATCTCTTGATTGCCAATGCGTTGACGGGCGTTTATGGCAAAGAGAGCGATAAGCAGGCGGCAATGGATATGGCATTGGCGCGGATTCGTCAGCTGTCGGCGCACGAAGTTGGTCATACCTTAGGTATTGCTCATAACTTTGCTGCAAGCGCCAACAATCGTGCTTCAGTAATGGATTACCCACATCCGTTAGTTACCCTTGAGGGAGAGACTGTTGACGGTAAGAAAGTTAGTTTAAAAGGTGCTTATGCCGAAGGGATTGGTAAGTGGGATATTGAAGCGGTGCGCTATGGCTATTCTGAGATTGAGGAAGAGAACGAAGAAGAAGCTCTGCGTAAAATTGTAAGAGACTACAGTGCCAAAGGGTTACTGTTTATTTCTGATGCCGATGCGCGTCCTGCAAGTGGTGCTCACCCTTCAGCACACCTGTGGGACAATGGGCAAAACGCCGCAGCTGAACTAACGAGAGTGTTAGAGGTTCGCAAATTGGCATTGGCAAAATTTGGTCATAATAATCTAGCTGATGGAATGCCTTATTCAGAGCTTGCTGAAACTTTAGTTCCACTTTATCTGTTCCATCGCTATCAGGTTGAAGCTGCGGTCAAGCTGGTAGGTGGCGTCAATTATGAGTACAGCGTGAAGGGCGACACTTACCGTCCCGTCCGTGCCGTTGAAGATGGGCTGCAAAGGCAGGCAATCGGGGCACTTCTCTCGACTCTCTCGGTTGAGCAATTGACGGTTCCCGCATCCGTGCTGGAGGCCATTCCGCCAAAAGCTTATGGCTATTATAAAAATCGTGAAAGCTTTAATGGCTATACAGGATTAACGCTTGATCCGGTCTCTATGGCTGAAGCCTCAGCAAAACATACTCTGCAATTATTACTAAACCCTGAAAGATTGGCTCGTCTATTGCAGCAAAAAGCACAGACTCCTGAACTGCCGGGGCTGGAAGAGACAGTTACTCAGCTACTAACTACAACTTTGCGTAGTCCGGAGCAATTAGGATTGAATGGGTTGATTCAGCAGCGTGTTGATTATCTGACCGTGATGCAACTATTGAGCGTGGCATCTAACCAACAGGCTTCACCAGAGGTAAGAGCCCATCTGCATAATGAGATTGGTAAGTTAGACGGATGGTTGACTACTCAGTCAAAACGCAACTCAGTGCGTTACGCCTGGTTGAAAGATTTGGTTGTGCAGTATTTGAATGGGGACTTTGAGCCTCAGGAAGAAGGGAAAACTTTGCCAATCCCACCGGGATCACCGATAGGGTCTTAGGTAACGAGTCAGAAATAAAAAAGCGAGCTTCAATTCTCGCTTTTTTGTTGCAGAAAAACTGACCCTGGGCTCAGGAGAGGAAGAGTTAACACTAAGGGGTAGTGCCCAGGGTCAGGGGGAAAGTGTTACCAGCCGAGTACGCTACCTAGGATGATGCCTACTGCAAGCGGTTCCCAGTAACGGTGGCTACAATAATGGGTATGGATGTGGCCACGTGGATAAGGGTGGTAATAACCGCCGTAGTAGTACCAGTCCTGACCTAAGTAATATACCGTTGTCGGGTAGCTTCTGTATCGTGGGTAGTAACGATCATGGTACACACGATAATTCGGATGCTTCGGTCTTGGATGATAGTTGTCGCGGTAGCGGTCGTGCGATCCATAGTGACGGTCATGTCCACGCGAGTCGCTGTGGCGATGGTTGTCTCTACGATCATCACGTCTGTGGTCACGCCATCTGTCGTCTCTGCGGTCGTCGCGACGATGTTCAAAGCGGTTGTCGCGGTTGTGGCGCTGCTCAACACGGTTCGCATCATGACGCTTTTCAACCGAGGCATGATTGCGTGCATTATTTGACTGAGGGCCTTTGTGTTCTTTGGCAAAACCAACCTGCGAGAGGCCCAGGCCCAATGTCATGATCAGTGCTGTGGTTATCATTTTATTCATGGATAACTCCTTAGGATTCACTATAATACCAACTGAGTGGATATTGGGCGCTCAAGGCTCAATAACATTCATTAGTCACAACTTTACCGCTTGTAAACTGAATTCTTACTGAATACCTGAAAAAAATCGCATAAGGATACTGCTTTGAAAATCAAAACATGTGAAATCAATGACTTAGAACAGCTTGTGCCGGCCTTTGACAGCTACCGCCAGCGCTATAAACAGCCCTCTGAGCCACAGAAAATTGAGCAGTTTTTGCGACAGATGCTGGAACAGAAGACTTCGACCATGTTTCTATCCTATGAGGGCGATGAGCTGACAGGTTTTGTCCAGTTGTATCCCTCCTATTCGAGTATTGGTCTGGCTCCAATCTGGACCCTGAATGACTTCTATGTGTTTGGTGGTACTGGGCGTAAGCAAACCGCCGAGGCTTTGCTAAATGCAGCCAAAGATTTGTGTAAGGAAACGGATGCGATTCGAATCGAGGTGACGACCCGCAAGGAGAATCATCGACTGCATAAGATCTATCGCGATTATGGTTTTGAGAAGGACTATAAGTACGACTATTACTTCCTGCGCGTAAAAGAGCAGGACATGGCTTCAAAAATGCTGAAATAACTTTTCGTTATACCGATTATCCATTTAGACGTTTGGACTTCCATGGTGACTGAGGTATAGTTGCCACCTGCGCTGATTTGTACCGCTTGCGGGCGCACTAAAAATTCCGCTAAAGAGTGACTCTGAAACCTATTGTTTCGTCCGCAAGCTATTTTTGAAGGTTATTTATGTCCAAAAAGCTTGCTACATCTCCAGATTTTTCATCAATCCCGCCTGCAAATGGCATTGCCGATTCTGTTGTTCCTGCGATTAAGCATGAGTCTGCTCAATGGCTGGCGTTATTGCCCTTGTTACTTTTTCTGGCGCTGTTTCTCGGCGCGGGTATTTATTACAGTTTGCAGGGTGTTGATTACGCCTTTTATCAACTTCCGGCTCCGGTAGCTGTCCTGCCAGCGATTGGTCTGGCGCTGTTTCTGGCGCGGGGGGCATTCGAGGAGCGTCTGGCAATCCTGCTCAAGGGGATTGGTGATAGCAACATCATCGCCATGTGCCTGATATATCTGTTGGCAGGTGCTTTCGCAGCGCTGACCGGCGTTATTGGTGCGATTGATGCGGTGGTGAATTTTGGCCTTTACTGGATTCCATCCGGCTTTGTTCTGCCCGGTTTATTCGTCATAGCAGCGCTGGTTTCTTTTGCCATGGGCACTTCTATGGGAACACTGGCTGCGTTGGCTCCGATTGGTTTTGGTCTGTCACAAACAGCCGGCTTTGAGCCTGCGGTAGTCGCAGGCATTCTACTGAGTGGTGCCATTTTTGGTGATAATCTGTCAGTGATTTCGGATACCTCGATTGCGGCAACCCGAACTCAGGGGGCAACCGTCGGCGATAAATTAAAGCAAAATGCGCGTTGGGCCATTCCGGCGGCGCTTATAACCATTGGCTGTTTTACTCTGATTCCTACCGAAGTGTCACCTGCACAGGCTGCCGATTATGAACTCTATAAATTGATCCCCTATGCAGCGATAGTGTTATTGGCGTTAGCTGGCTTGAATGTGTTTATTATTCTGCCCATCGGTATTCTCATCAGTATTGTTATTGGGCTGGTTGCTGAAAGCTTTTCGGTGGAAACCTCGGTTGCGCAGACGATTTATCAGGGCTTTAGCAATATGCAGGAAATTTTTCTGCTGTCGTTGTTGATTGGCGGTCTTGGTGCCTTGATTGAACAGCAGGGTGGATTACGTTGGCTGGTGGGCAAAATCAGCCAGTTATTTGCTGCAAGCCGATCAAAACTGCGGGCGCAACTGGCGGTTTTAAGCACCGCTGCTGTCACTAACCTGGCGGTCGCCAATAACACCGTGAGCATTATTCTGACCGGCAAGGTGACCAGAGCATTAGCCGAGCAGGGCAACATTGAGGCGAAGCGAAGTGCCAGTCTGGTGGATATCGGGGCCTGTTCGACGCAGGGAGTTTTGCCTTACGGAGCGCAATGCCTGTTGCTGGGTGCCAGTTTTGGCATATCGCCGGTGGCACCTGTGCAATATGCCTGGTACTTACCGATTTTACTTACCCTTGTGGTGGTGAGTCTGCTGCTACGAAAAGAGTCCTAAGCCGGGGCTTAATCAACAACCGCATCGGCCCAGGTTCTGCGTTGCCATAACCAGATAAAGGCACCGGTTTGTAGCACGCGGTAGGCGGCGTAGGCAAACCAGATTGTCAGCAGGCCAAAGCCAAAATAAGGGCCGAGCAACCAGGCTACCGGCAGGAAAATAAACCACTGAGAGAGCAGGGACACATACATCGGCGGCTTGGTGTAGCCTGCGCCATTCAATGCATTGAGGAACACCAGTCCCATCGCATCAATGATGATGATGCCCGCGGACAGCTTGAATGGCCAGTGAGCAATTTCGAGCGCTGTCTGTTCTTTGAGGAAGATGCCCATGATGGGGTCGGTAAAGATAAAGAACAGGGCTGCCAGACTGGTAGCAAAAATCAGCGCCATCTTGGCAACATCCCAGCCCCACAGGTAGGCATCATTAGGATCCTGCTTGCCCAGCGCCTGGCCGACCATGGTAGCAGCACCAATTCCCAGGGCAATGCAGGGCAGTATCGCCACCAGCATGACGTTAGTAATGGCGTTTGCAGCAGCCAGTTGGTGAGTGCCTACCTGGCCAATGATCCAGAACAGGGCGGTAAAACCACCGGCGAAAAACAACTGCTGAATCGAAGATGGGAAAGAAATTCTGAAGATGGATTTAATGGTGGTCCAAGCGGCAAGGCGCTCCATGTAACCAAATTGCTTAGTGTGTCTGGTGGCCAGCAGATGGTAGTAAATTGAGCCCATGGCCAGGGAAATACTGGTGCCGATACCTGCGCCCAAAGTGCCCAGCTCAGGCATGCCAAAGTTACCAAAAATAAGCGCATAATTGAGCACGATATTGAGCGAGTGCATGATCAGGAGGGTTCGTAGGTAATAGCCGGTCTGCTTAATTGCGCTCCAGTAACTGCGATAACTGAAGTTCAGTCCTATCGCTAAAATTCCAGCAAAGCGCGCCTGCAAATAAGGAATACCCTCTTCCAATAGCTCAGGGTCGTTATTGAGCAAGCTTAGGATATCAGGGGCAAGAAAGAATAAAATAATACTGGTAGGCAGGGCCAATAGACCAATGATTAATAAAGCGGCATTGAGCGGATAGGCGGCCTCGCTTTGGCGACCTTCACCCATGCGGCGCGACACCATGGCCTGAACACCTGCGGCAAAACCAATAAAAAAGGCCACCGCCATAAAATTGATGAAGCCCGCTATACCTACCGCTGCAATCGCAGCACTCCCCTGAGTACCTACCATGGCGGCATCGACCAGATTCAAAATATTCTGCGAGATCATGCCACCGACAATCGGCAAAGAGATCTGGAGAACTTGTTGTGAACGGTCTTTATTGAGCAAAAGGAATGTCCGAGCGCAGTAACATTTTATGATGCGCATTGTATCAGGTATTGCTTAAAGGGCTAGGACTTGTTTGGTGTCGAGTGAGTGGAAGCTTCAGCATCCATGCTGAAAACAGGGTTAATCAGGACTTTTGCGCAACCAGCGAACGTTATCAACCACTTCGTCAAAAAAGCCCCTCAATGTTTCGCCACTCATGCTATAGGGATCAAAGTTGGCGTCGGATGAATATTTTAGAAACAGCTGCTTATTATCGTCAGTACGGGTAATCAACCCCATCGACCATTCGCTGAACTGGCGTGCCGTAATTTCGCGGTAATCAAGAATCGCGGGCTCTTTATGGCGCTGATCCTGCAGAATTTTGTGATAGACACGGTTAACGGTATTGCGGTTGCCTTCCAGAATTTGCAGAAAGATGCCGTTCGAAAGGCATAATGCGCCGGTAACGCCATCGGCCTGATTATTGGTTTGTGAGTGTTGCAGGATGTTTTTAATATCATCAGAGCCCAGCGCTTTACTGATTCGGCTGGCATAGGTCAATTGCACAAGCATAGTCATCTCCTCGTTGTTGGATTGAACAAAATTGTTCGTCAGCCAACCTTAGTCGCGAGGAGATGAAGGTGTTGTGAAGGTTTTGGCAGGGGTTTGCTAAGGTGCATCAGGCATCCTTTTTAACCATGCTTTTCCAAACAGGGTCACCGCTAAGGGTATGCACAATCACTGCACCCACATGTAATATCAGGAATAGCGGAATCAGTGCTTCACCGACTTCATGGCCTTCTTCGACGGCTTCAAACACTCCGGAGCCTGCGCTGTTCTGTAGCAGGAAGATCAGAGTGCCAGAGGCTGCCATCCATAAAAATAACAAGAGACCTGCAAACTGAACCAGCCCGGCGATGCCTTCATGCATCTTTCTGTGTGGCAGTTTGAAACGAACCAGTTGTCCAATATCCTGTGCAGCCATACGCCACTGCTGTGGATTAAAAACAGTCCAGCCCTTGAAACTCAGTTTGCCGTGGGTAAATAGCCCTGCGGCAAAGCGAGTCAGGATAAACACCAACACGGCAAGGCCAAGATAGAGGTGCAACAGGAATCCATTGGTATTGAAGCCATCATCCGCATTTTCTCCGGTCAGCCAGGCGGCAATGCCGAACAGGGCCAGTCCCCAGTGCAAGAACTGTGAGCGGCGGCTAAAGGTTTCTGTGTTCATGAGATTACTCCATTGAATAAGATAACTCCAATCTAGGAGCTGCTCCTTAATATAACAATGGACAGATGTGCAGGGGCTTGATCGAGATCAGGAGTGTTTACAGACAAATGTACGGAGCGCGCATTTGTCTGTTATTGACTAAATTAAGATGTTTTTACCACATTACCTTTGCTATCGACCTGAATACGTACGTTTTTATGGCAATTACGACAGTTTCCAATCCCGGTTCCACTCTTAGAAACGCCTGTTCTAAAGGTCGAAACAGAGCCACATTTAGGGCATGGCAGAGTAAAGGTTGCAGGCATAAAAGGCTCCTATCAGTTTGTTTAGTAAGAATTTCTACAAAAAGTGTCAAAAAATTTAACACCTTTTAGAATATACCCAAACTGGTAAGAGTCTGCAAATAGAGTTGCCGTCAGGTTTTGGCCAGACACCAGACATCAATTCGTTCCACGCCATGCTTCAAACACTGTTTGGAAGCTTCCTGAATGGTTGAGCCGGTGGTGACCACATCATCTACCAGAGCAATATGCTTGGGTAGTTCCTGCTTAACGGTAAAAGCGCGCTTCAGGTTTTTGCGGCGCTCAACAGCCTTTAAACCAATCTGATGAGGAGTATCCTTAATACGGAGCAGTGCATGATCGAGCAAAGGAATGTTTAATTTACGATTCAGGTGTTTGGCGATCAGTTGGGATTGATTAAAACCGCGTTCACGCAGCCGGTTGGAGTGCAGCGGAATCGGCACAATGGCCTGCGGCAGAGGAGTATCCTGATAATGCTTGAGCAGTGCTTCAAGCAGCAGGTTGCTGAAACTGCGAATATGATGCAGTTGCTTTTCGAACTTCATCTCGCTGATGGCGTGACTGACCGGAAACTCATAATGAGTCGCAGCGACTAAGGTCTGGTAGCGGGGTGGTTTTTTCAGGCATTGGCCACAGGTGGCACCAAAAGGCTGTTTGCCTAGGCTATTACCGCATTGCTGGCAGTAGTGGCCGTCGCGCTGAACTGCGGAGAGGCAAGGTTCGCAAAAGCCTGAGTATTCGGTACTTAAGCCACACAGGGAGCAATTGCCGGAGTATTGAGGAATATTTTTGCGAACGATTGAAAATAGATTGTAAACCATAATTCCCTTTAATTGGTTGACAGTGAGTGATGAAACCGTAAACTTCACGCTATTCTTCCTGAATCTTGCTGTGCGCGAAGCCATAGACTATAAGGGTTTTTAAAATAATGAGCAATCAAAATAACGGTCAAACATTAACCAGTTTAGAAAAATTGAATAGTGGTCAGGTTCGCCATGACTGGACATTGGCAGAAGTCGAAGCTATTTATAACCAGCCTTTTAATGATCTGTTGTTTGCTGCACAGAATATTCATCGTCAACACTTCAATCCGAATCAGGTACAAACCAGCACATTATTGAGTATTAAAACCGGTGCTTGCCCAGAAGATTGCGCCTATTGCCCGCAGTCAGGTCACTACAATACTGGCTTGTCCAAAGAGCAGTTGATGGCGGTTGAAGAAGTGATCAGCAAAGCGCAGCAGGCCAAGAAAAATGGTGCGACCCGTTTTTGTATGGGCGCAGCCTGGCGTTCGCCGCGCGAAAAAGATTTAGATGTGGTGCTGGAAATGGTTCGTCAGGTCAAAGACATGGGCCTTGAAACCTGCGTTACCTTAGGCATGTTGACTGATGAACAGGCACAGAAACTGGCTGAAGCCGGTTTGGATTACTACAACCATAACCTTGATACTTCGCCCGAATACTATCAACAGATTATTACCACTCGTACTTACAAGAACCGTCTGGATACTTTGCAGAATGTTCGTGATGCCGGTATTAATGTTTGTAGCGGTGGCATTATTGGCATGGGTGAAGAAACCAATGATCGTTATGGCTTGTTGCAACAACTGGCCAATATGCCAGAGCATCCGCAAAGCGTTCCAATCAATATGCTGGTTGCGGTTGAAGGTACGCCATTGGGCGACGTTGAGAAGCTGGATTCGATTGAATTTGTACGCATGATTGCTACCGCCCGCATTATGATGCCTCAGTCTTACGTTCGTCTTTCTGCCGGTCGTGAAGACATGAACGAAGAAACTCAGACTTTATGCTATTTGGCGGGCGCTAATTCGATCTTCTATGGCGAGAAATTATTAACCACCGCCAACCCAGAAGCTGAAGCCGATATGTTGCTATTTAAGCGCCTGGGTATTGAGCCTGAGCGTAGAGATATGGACAGTGAGGAGTTGGCTGACGAGACGCCAAAAGTTGAAGAGCAGCAACCGGCTAAACCTTTATTTTACGACGCAACTAAAACGCATTAGCAGGAAATAGTTGCCATGTGGCAAAAACTGCAAGCCAGACTTGAGCAGCGAAAAGCTCAGGATTTGTTGCGTCAGCGCTTAACCCTTGAGGGTGCGCAAAGCGTACGCATAAAGGCTGAAGGTCGCGAATATCTGAATTTTAGCAGTAATGACTATCTTGGTCTGGCTAACCATCCAAAATTAATCGAAGCGATGCAAAAAGCTGCCGGGAAATATGGCGTTGGCAGTGGTGCGTCGCATTTGATTATTGGGCACAGCGATCAGCATCATGCGTTGGAAGAAGAGCTGGCAGAATTTTTAGGCGTTGAGCGTGCTTTATTATTCTCGACAGGCTATATGGCGAACTATGGGGTGTTGACCTCTTTGCCCGAAAAGAATGATTTAATTATTCAGGATAAACTTAATCACGCATCCCTGATTGATGGTGGTATGGCTAGCCCGGCAAAAATGTTACGTTATGCCCACGCCGATCTGGACTCATTCGAGCGCCAGATGAAACAGCCTGCGGAAAGCCGCTTGGTGGTAACCGATGGCGTTTTCAGTATGGATGGTGATATTGCGCCACTGCCTGAACTGGCCGCCAGCTGTAACAAGCATAAGGCATCCTTGATGGTTGATGATGCACATGGCTTTGGCGTGTTGGGCAAGCAGGGTAAAGGCAGTCTGGAACACTTTAATTTAGCGCAGCAAACAGCCGATATTTACATGGCCACTTTTGGCAAGGCGCTGGGTGGCTTTGGTGCTTTTGTGGCCGGCAATGACTTGCTGATCGAAAGCCTGATTCAGTTTGGTCGCAGTTATATCTACACCACGGCCATGCCCGCAGCTGTAGCGGCAGCCAATCGCGCAGGCCTGAAACTGATTCAGCAAGAATCATGGCGACGCGAGCAGTTGCACAAAAACATCCTCTATTTCCACAGGCTGGCCAGTGAATACGATATTCCATTAATGCCTTCTGAAACCGCCATTCAGCCAGTGCTGATCGGACGCAATGATAAAACATTGGCCATTAGCCGTGCTTTAAAAGAAGCTGGCATATTACTGGTTGGTATCAGGCCGCCAACGGTTCCAGAAAACAGTGCTCGGTTGCGCGTAACCTTAACCGCGGAACACAGCACTGACGATATTGACTATTTGCTGGAGCATTTAGCGCTTCAGATCAAACAAGCCAAATACAATGCAGAAAGAGGCAACGGGTGAGTAAGTTACAACCTTATATTGAGTCGACCGGGCAAGGGCCCGATCTGGTTTTACTCCATGGCTGGGGTTTGCATTCAGGTATCTGGGAAATGGTGGCTGATGATTTGGCTGAGCATTTCACTTTGCACATGATTGATTTGCCGGGCTTTGGTCGTTCGCCGATTCCTGGCGATCCTTATACTATGGATCTGTTGACCGAACAGGTGCTCAAAGTTGCTCCTGAAAATGCACACTATCTTGGTTGGTCATTGGGCGGCCTGGTTGCTACCAATATTGCCATCCAAACGCCTGAGCGAGTCAACAAGCTGATCACGGTGGCCAGTAATCCACGGTTTGTACAAGAGGACGATTGGCAACACGCCATGAAAGCCAACATCATGGATAGCTTCTGTCGTTATCTGGAAGAAGATTATCAGGGCACCATTATTCGTTTCCTGGCGATTCAGGCGATTGGCAGCGAAACGCAGAAAGACGATATTCGTCGCTTAAGAGATACGGTCTTTATTCATGGTGTACCGGCAGGTAAGGCGCTGCGAGGTGGTCTGGCTCTGCTTAATGATGTGGATCTACGCAGTGAGTTAAGCAAAGTGAAAGCACCAATGCTACGCCTTTATGGTCGTCTGGATTCATTGGTTCCGGCAAAGACCGCAGAGCAGGTTGCGCAATTGATTCCGCATAGCCAGCACAAGGTCTATCCCAAAGCGAGCCATGCGCCATTCCTGTCCCATAAGCCTGTATTCGTGAATGACGTCAAAGAGTTTTTACATGAGTAAAACGATGCAGCAAAAGATTAATCAGATTGCAAAAGAGGATATTGCGCGCTCTTTTAGCCGAGCCGCAAGCACCTATGATGATGCTGCCTTTTTCCAGAAGGTCGCTGGCGAACGGCTGTTGGAGCGCCTTCAGTATTTCAAATTACAGCCGACCAATATTTTGGATCTGGGTTGTGGCACTGGCTATTTTACGCGTGAATTGAGCAAGCGGTACCCTAATGCCAAAGTAACAGGCGCTGACCTGGCACAGGGCATGGTTGAGTATTGCCGTGCTCAATCACAACAGCAAGAGTATCTGTGCGCAGACGCACTAGGCCTGCCTTTTGAAAGCGACAGTTTTGACTTTGTATTTTCGAATCTGACTTTTCAGTGGATCGATGAGCTGCCGCAATTATTTCAGGAACTCAATCGAGTGTTAAAACCCGAAGGGTTATTGCTGTTTACAACACTCGGTCCTGAAACTTTATATGAGTTAAAGCAAAGCTGGGCCGCAGTGAATGATTACCAGCACGTGAATAACTTTATTGATATGCACCATGTGGGTGATGCGATGCTGAGTGCCCGACTATCTGATCCGGTGGTGGATAGTGAGCCGGTAGTAATTGGTTATAGCAAGGCGCTGGAGCTGATGCGTGATCTAAAAAACATTGGCGCGCATAATATTGATTCGAGTCGCAATCACGGCCTGACCAGCCCGCGTCAGCTGCGTCAGTTAGAGAAAGAGTATCAGCAGTTCAGGATGGAGGATGGTCAACTCCCAGCGACTTATGAACTGATCTATGGCCATGCGTTCGGCACAGAGGTTGGGGTGGCGATGGGTTACCATGATTATGCAGTTGAAATTAAGTAAGAGTGACAGGAATCGTTACTGTTAATCGTATTAATGGTTTTTTTTGTTCTCAAAGTTAACGATTTTCTCCTTGAGCTCTTCCTCTTTTTCTTCAAGGGTTTGCTTGACGTTTTTCATTTGTGATTCGTGCAGGAAGTCACGCAAGGTTTCGAATTCGGTGCGATAGAAATCACGTTCATCACGTAGGTTATCAATGTTACGACTTAATGTAGCGTTGGCTTGAACCAGGCGCTTATGGCTCTTTTTAAGGTGTTCGAATTCTGCGCCCAAGTTTTCTTTGAAACGTTCTTTTTCTTCAAGGGCATCCTGGCGAATTGTTCGAACGCGGGCATCGCACTCTTCTCGAAGCTGATCCATTTCGTCATCAAGCTCGCGCTTGGTGTCAGCGATGGATTGCAGGGCATTGAGATAGTTTTGCTGAGCTTCTTCGTATGACGTTTGCGCTTGTTTGTATTTACCTTTGAGTTCGCGATGCTCTTGGGTCAGCGCCGTATTGCGTTCAGAGAGGCTTTGCAGGGAGTGTTTAAGATCCTCACGGATAGACTCTAGCTCTTTAATTCGTTGAGCCTTGCTGGCGATGTTGCGGGTGTTTTCGTCGAGAACTTTTTTAAGTTCCTCGTTCTTAGACTCAAGCTGTCTAACCAAAGCGTGCTTTAAAGCAGCAGTTACCACCGCTGCCAAAAGAACTACCAAGGCTATAATGGCCAAAGTGAGTATGATAGTGTTGTCGCCAGCCAAATTAAGTCACCTGAAAATCGGACTATGATTATATGCTACGCCAAATTGTAGCAACTTTGTGTCAAATTATAGCGTAACCATCATTAAGCGATGTGTGCGAGGGGTAACAAAATGAGCAATACGGGAAAAATATTATTCATTGCCGGTACTGATACCGAGGTTGGAAAAACTTTTATAACTCAGTTACTTATCAATTCACTGTTGCATCATGACAAGCAGGTTGTTGGTTTGAAACCAATTGCTTCTGGGGCTGAATTGCAGTCGGGCCGCTGGGTGAATGAAGATGGTCTTAAAATCCACGAATTATCGAAAAAAAGCCCAGGTTTTGAGCAAATCAACTATTCCGATATTAATCCTTTGTGTTTTGAACCAGCTATCGCGCCTCATATTGCCGCTCAGGAAGCTGGTGTTGAACTTTCAATTGCTGAGCTTAACCGGCTGATTAAATTTCCCAAAAGTGAATACTTACTTGTTGAGGGTGCAGGTGGCTGGTTGACGCCACTCAATGATACTGAAACCTACGCCGACTGGGTGGAGCAGAAAGGAATGGATGTGATTCTGGTGGTCGGTATGAAACTGGGCTGTCTCAATCATGCCATGTTGACGGTTCGAGATATTGAGAGACGCGGACTTAAGCTTAAAGGCTGGGTTGCCAACTTTGTTTTTGGCGATATGAACCGCAGTGAGCAGAACCTGGATTGGCTTCAGAAAAATATTTCAGCGCCCTGTCTTGGTGTGGTCGACAAACAAGTAGGTGCTGACTTTACCAAGGCAAGTGAATCACTGAACCTGAAGGTTTTGCTCTGAGGCAACACACTGATTGTTCACACAGCCGACATTGGGTTTGGGCGTAACCACGCAAATACCCATGATCTGATTCTCTTTGAAATAGTCCTGACGTTCTTTTTTATAGGCAGCTGCCAGTTGGTGCAGCTTGTCTTCGTCAACATTAGGCTTTGAATAGGGCTCATAAGTTTCCGGGCCACCACAGGGTTTGGCGCCCACTTCAACCAGGGCACAGTCTGCATCTGAGTTGCAGCTTTTATCTGCAATGGCCGCCTGAATTTGTTGCTGATAATCCACGCTACCGTTAGCTGAGCCAGCAGAGTCATCATTACTTGCCACTTCCGAGCAGGCAGCAAGCGGTGCGAATGATAACAAGATGATATATTTTAACTGTTTGATTTTCATAGCGTTGCCAATTTTTGTCAGTTTGCTCAAAAGGTTAGCATACAGTAGTATCCTTGCATAAGCCTAATGTATTAAGTCGGTCACAATGTCATATATGAAACCCGGTAAAACAGGAATTCCTCGTATTCTAGACGCTACTAAGTATTCGTGGCAGGGACTGAAAGGTGCATGGATCAACGAAGCCGCTTTCCGTCAGGAGCTGGTACTAGCCGTCATTTTAATTCCGCTGGCATTTGTTTTAGGTAAAACCACCGGTGAGATTGCCATATTGTTATTAACATTAGGTGTAGTCCTTATGGCAGAACTTGCTAATTCAGCTATTGAAGCAGTGGTTGACCGAATTGGCTCTGAGCGACACCCACTATCAGGTCGGGCTAAAGACATAGGCTCTGCCATGGTCTTTATTGCATTGCTCTTCACCGGAATTGTCTGGGGCACCGTCTGCTACTTCAACTTTTTCTCTTAGACTGCTCTTTAGCAAGACATTCCTAGATAAGACTTAATATGAAATTCTGAGCTTTACTGGCTGCTTTTTGCCAGCTTTGCTCCGTGCTCACCTCCGAGCGTTTCAAAGTTTCCAGACTATGGTTGCCATCTTCCAGCCAGCTGACCTGTATTTTTGAAGACAAATCATAGCCAGCCACCTCATCAGGCTTACCAAAAGGATCGCGCGTACCTTGCAATATCAGTGCCGGTGTTTTGAGATTCTGTAAATGCTCTGTTCGAAGGTTTTCAGGCTTGCCCGGCGGATGAAAGGGGTAACCCATACAAATTAAGCCATCGAGCTGCTCTTCATCTGCAATCATACTGGCAACGCGTCCGCCCATCGACTTGCCGCCAATAAAGACCTTCCGACCTTGGCCGTGTTTTACGATCTGTTGCTTATAGGCTTCTATAAGCTTGGGCATACGATCCGGTGGTGACTTCTTGCCGGTCTGCTGGCGTTTGAGCATGTAGGGGAAATCAAACAGTACCACTTCAATTTGAGGATGGCTGATAAGCTTTGCCATAGTCCGCATGAATTCTGAATGTGAGTCTGCGCCAGCGCCATGCGCAAAAATAAAGACGGCCTTGGGTGTTGTTTGAGTCATGCTTCTCCTATGAGTCTATTGAGCTGAATGAGTTAATTTTACCTTTCATTCGTGATCGGTTTTGATACACTAGGCAGCAATTGTAAGAATAAAAACCGATTATGTCTGCACTAAAGCCCACTTCCCATCAAAGACCTTTCCTTAAGTGGGCGGGTGGTAAGTTTCGATTACTGCCTAGAATTCTAAAAGTTTTACCTGAGGGAAATAAACTGATTGAACCGTTTGCGGGTTCAGGAGCACTGTTTCTTAATGCGGATTATGATCGTTACTTACTGGCTGATATTAACCCCGATTTGATTGATGTTTTTAATCAGCTGAAAAAAGGCAAAACAGAGTTTATTGATTATTGCGCCAGTTTTTTTACCGCTCAGAACAATAACCAGAAAACCTTTTATGAGTTAAGAGACTATTTCAACCAGCTTCCAGCTGGCCGTGAGCGAGCCGCTTTATTTATCTACTTTAACCGTCATGGTTACAACGGCCTGTGTCGTTATAACCGCTCTGGTGGTTTCAATGTACCGTTCGGTCGTTATAAAAAACCTTATTTCCCCGGTCGTGAAATGGAGTTTTTTGCCGTGAAAGCGAAAAGAGCAGAATTTCGCTGCCAGAGTTTCAGCAAAACCATGAGCCACGCACGAAAAGGCAATGTGGTCTATTGTGATCCACCTTATGTTCCCTGGTCATTAACTGCCAACTTTGCAAGCTACAGCCAGCAAGAGTTTTCGCTCGACAACCAGCGCGAACTGGCGCTCGAAGCCCAGAAACTGGCCAAACGAGGCGTGCCGGTTGTTATTTCCAACCATGACACTGACTTCTCACGCCTAATCTACGCCAAAGCCAAAGACCTGCAATCCTTCCCCGTACGACGCTTTATTTCCTGCGATGGCGCAGGACGCAACAATGCTCAGGAATTGATAGTGGTTTATGAATAAGAAGAAACTAATCCTTATTTCTCTTGCAGTCATATTCATCTGCAGTTTTGTCTATTTTAACTTTAGCTATATTTTTATTGAATTAAACAAAACAAACGTAGAGAAACAGAACTTCGCTAAAGATACCAGTAAAATAAAGGAGAATGATTCAGCTACAGATAAAGGTTTAGCAAATGGCAGCTCTGATGTAGAAATATTCCAGCTTGATAGTTTGTCAGAGCCTAAACCGGAAGAAAGAGATTGTAGTAGCTTGGTTTTAGCCTATCTTAATTCAGCTAAGGGTAGAGCAGTTGTGAGGTGGCAAGAAAGTTTAGGGATGCCTTCAATGGATTGGCAAAACAATCATTCTTTTCCTTTTATTGAGCATCCCTATAAGTATTATAAAAATGCAGATTTACTCGAAATGGCAAAAAATGGCGACAGGTTTGCAATGTATGCTTATGGCCAAAATATGTTATGGAAAGCATTTACTGATGAAGAGCTGTCTCCAGCATTAAGTGAAGGTTGGGCTTATCCTGAAATTACATCATTTATTGATGAGAGTGCGCTTAAGGAAGCTCGGTATTGGTTATATCGAGCAGTTCTGTATGGCAGTATTTATACCTCTCACAATCTCGCACGTGTTGCCAGCTTCGAGAGAAAATATTTAGAACAGAATCAGACTTTAACGCCCGAGCGTGATAAAGAACTAAGGTTACAAGCCTATATTTATGGGGAGTTGCCTGAAAAACTCATTAAGGGACTGCATAAAAATACTTACCAGGGAGAGCCAAGTCCAGAATGGCAACAAGAGTTTGACAGTGCATTACTTCAACTAGTTGATAACTATCAAAAGGAAAGAGTTAAATTAGGGTTGAGTAGGTTTGAAATGGAGGTACCTAAGGAGTATTTGGAATTACAAAATTTATGCAATTAACCTTGTCCCGCACTTTCCAGTGCAGAATTAACAAAATAGAGGATGGTGAATATAAAGACTATAACGAAGACTATGCCGCCGATAATGAAGTTTAAGGCGCTGCCTTTTTCGAAGTCTTTTTGACGTTGTTCTTCGGACTGCACGCCGAACATGGCGCCAACGACACTTTTTACAGTTGACCAGAAACCGGTGCCTTCTTGGGCTGGCTGCTGATTATTGTCATCCGAATTATTGTGTAATTTGTTGTCGTAGGAATTACTTTGAGTAGAAGTGTGTTGTTCGCTCATTCGTCACCGCCAAACAGTTCGAGAATATCAATAAAATGCAGACTTGGCATTGTATGAGATTCTGTTAGCCATGAAAACCAGCTAACTGACTGTTCGGATTTTTTTTCGTCTTTTTTGGTGTTTTGCTGAGGAGCTGGTTGAACCAATTCAGGTTCAAGCTGAGTTAGAACGTGAAGTTGTGTGTCGTCCGTTGGAGAGTATTGTACATTTGAGCACATTTGAGCATTGGCAAATGCCTGACCTGACAGGAATGAACCCGCCACAAAAACTGATACAGTCATGTACTTTTTAACAGCTTTAGTCATTTTCATCATTGCTCCTCAAGCTTTCCATCTGGGTCGAACACGCTTTCCATAGACCTAGTTTACCCATTTGGGCGAACATATCCGCCTAATATACGTGAACATTTGGTTACAATTCAAGAAGATGATACGTGTTTTGTGTCAATTTTATGTAAATGTTTCTGCTTATCTTCCAGGGAATCAATTAATTCAAAGACTTGAGCCACATTAAGCCGTGGATCAACCAGACTTGTATAGGCTTTGTCGAGTTCTTGCTCTGTTACTCCATAGGTGCCACCAACACATTCCATAACTGCCTCAGCGGTCATTTCCAGATGCACACCGCCAAGATGACTGTTGTGTGCTGCGTGAATTTCAAAGGCTTGTTGTAATTCGCTTTGGATATGCTGGAAATCACGTGTTTTGATGCCCTGTGAACTCACTCGGGTATTGCCATGCATCGGGTCGCAGCTCCAGAGTACATTGAGGCCAGCTGCCTGCACGCCCTTGATCATATCCGGCAAGACCCGAGCGATATACTGATGACCAAATCGTTGAATCAGGGTTAAGCGCCCAGCTTCGTTATTGGGATTCAGTACTTTACATAACTGAACCAGAGTTTCTGGTGACAGATCTTTGCCAACCTTGATCGCTATCGGATTAGCGATACCGCGAAGATATTCGATGTGAGCGCTGTCCTGAATGGTGGTCCTCATACCAACCCAGGGATAGTGAGTTGATAAATTGTACCACTTGCCATTGTTGGCTTTGCGGGTCAGCGCTTCTTCATAATGCAGATGCAGTGCTTCGTGGCTGGTAAAGAACTCCAGCCAGTGACGACTGTTATGCTGCGGGCCATTGGCCTGATGGAACAGACGCATTGCCTCTCGGAACTGATCAAGGCTCTTGTGCAACTTGGCATTGGTTTTTAGCGACAATAGGTCTTGTGACTCTTGCTCCAGTTGGAACAGATCACTGATATCGCCTTCAAGCAGAGAGCGGATGTAGTTGATCGTTAATGAAGCATAGCTATAGCCTTGGAGCATGCGGGCCGGATCTGGCATCCGCGCGGACTCGCTGAAATGAATATGGTTAACCAGGTCGCCACGATAGCTGGGTAAAGTGGTTTGGTCCTGAGTTTCAGTCAGTTCGGAGCGGGGTTTGGCATATTGGCCTGCGATTCGACCGATACGAATCACCGGCTTTTGAGTTTGCTGACTAACCAGCAGGCTTAAGCTCATGAGCAGACGAACTTTTTGTGAAATGGCTTCGGCATTGCAGTCAGAAAATGATTCAGCGCAGTCACCGCCTTGCAGGATGAAGGCTCTGCCTTCCTGCGCATCGGCAATATGACTTTTTAAGCTATCCACTTCACTGGCAGAAACCAAAGGCGGTAATTGACGTAACTTATCAATAACCTGCGCCAAGGCTTCACTATCACCATATTTGATTTGCTGACTGACTGGTTTACGCTTCCAGCTGTCTGGAGTCCATTGGTCAGCGTGACTGTTACTCATGATTAATTCAGATATCTGCTTCAATAAAGCTATTCTATCTCATAAGATAGGCGCTGGCGAATAGAAGCGTGATTCGGATGATAATCTGAAAATAGCAATGATATACGACATTGTTTATCGCAATGTTCAGTGATCATTTCAGCTGAAAATTAAACCAAGCAAAAAGTACAACGGTAGAAAAGTTGAGATAACGCTAATCAAGGCAAAACCGGACGAAATCACGGAGCTTATGTAGAGTCATAAGTGAGCATATTGAGGACGGGTGCAACCGACGCATCAATAAGAAAACGGACTGAGCAATTGTCTGACTCGGTGAGTCAGGTTACAAATAATTTAAGTTAACATTGGTAGAAAAGTTGAGATAACGCTAATCAAGGCAAAACCAGACGAAATCGCGGAGCTGATGTAGCATCATCAGTGAGCAGATTGAGGAGGGTTTAACGAAGAGTAGCGGAAATATCAGCTTTTCGGGAATATTTGATATGGGAAAAGTAAAAACAATATACGTCTGCCAAGAGTGCGGCTCTGAAACTCCGCAATGGGCAGGGCAATGTGGCGCATGTAAAGCATGGAATTCCATGGTAGAGCAAGTGGATGCCAAAAAAACCAGCAGCACTGCTAAAAGCTCGCGGTTTACTGGTTATGCTGGACAGGATTCCAAAGTGGTTAAGATGGACAAGGTGGATCTGTCTGAGCTACCGCGCATGTCATCTGGACTGTCTGAACTGGATCGAGTATTAGGCGGTGGTTTAGTACCTGGCTCGGTAGTTCTGATGGGCGGTGATCCGGGAATTGGTAAATCAACCATACTGTTACAGAGTCTATGCAAAATCAGCGAAACTGATTCGGTTTTATATGTGACCGGTGAGGAGTCGTTGCAGCAGGTAACCATGCGAGCTCAGCGTTTGGGACTGGCGACCGGTGATTTTTCATTGCTGACCGAAACACAGGTGGAACAAATTACCACGCAGGCTTTGATGCAAAAGCCGAAAGTCATGGTGGTTGATTCCATTCAGACTATCTACACTGAAATGTTGCAGTCAGCGCCAGGCGGTGTGGCTCAGGTGCGTGAAAGTGCTGCTCAATTGGTGCGCTTTGCCAAGCAAACCGGAATTACGTTATTAGTTGTTGGTCATGTAACTAAAGATGGTGCTTTGGCTGGACCGCGTGTACTGGAGCACATGGTAGATGCAGTTCTCTATTTTGAAGGCGAGCGAGATGGACGCTTGAGACTACTACGTGCTGTAAAAAATCGTTTTGGTGCGGTTAATGAGCTGGGTGTATTTGCCATGACCGACGAGGGCTTGAAGCAGGTTAAAAATCCGTCCGCGATATTTTTATCCAAATACCAGGACCCTGTGGCTGGCAGTGCGGTGATGGCAACCTGGGAGGGTACAAGACCTATGTTGGTGGAGATTCAGGCGCTGGTAGATACTTCGCATGCACCTCAACCACGCCGTATCGCAGTGGGTCTCGATCACCAGCGAATTGCCATGTTACTGGCGGTACTCAATCGTCATGCCGGAATTGCGACTTATGATCAGGATGTGTTTGCCAATGTGGTTGGCGGTGTAAGAGTCATGGAGACCAGCTCCGACTTGGCGTTAGTGGCATCGATCATTTCTAGTTTACGGAACCGTCCGCTGGAAGAGCATACCGTCATCTTTGGCGAAATTGGTTTGGCGGGTGAAATTCGTCCGGTGCCCAATGGTCAGGAGCGCTTAAAGGAAGCAGCTAAGCATGGTTTTAAACGAGCAATCGTTCCTGAGGGTAATAAACCTCCAAAACCCTTTGATGGCATGGAGGTTATAGGTGTCAGTCGAATGGATCAGTTCATTCAACTGATCTAGCAAGTCTTTAAAGTCTTTTGATTGAGTGACTATCGCAAAAGCAATGCGGGTCACTCAATGGCTACTCGCCAAAATCTTCTGCTAATTTAAGCCAGAACATTCCTCGCAGTTCACCTTCTTTAAAACCTGTGGCCTGATCGTCTGGGTATTTTTCATTGATGGCCGCTTGCACTTCAGGAGCAATGTTTTGCCCATGACAGGCAAGGCAAACTGCCTGAGTATAGATAGGCTCAACGTAAAGCCACTCACCGCTAGGAAGCTGAGTAATATTACCACTAGCTTTGTTTCCATTGCTTTCCTGATCAAGGTAATAACCGAGAGGACCCTTTAATAATTCGGAAGGTTCATTGTCTGGATTACGTACTTTATGGCTAGTTCGTCCCACCTCGACACCGGCAGGCACTTTTGCAGCGATTTCTGGCGCTTCTAGATTGCAATAATTTATCGCTTCAACGACGCCTTGCTGCATGCCATTCATCAAGGTTTCTTTAAATTGCATTTTAATGGGCTTAAGTGTTGCTTCGGCCAGCTGTGCTTTTTCTTCCCATTTCTGCATTTTTGCTTTCTGGTACTCTTGCCACGCGTAGTAGCCAGTACCCGCGACTACCAACAATACAGCGAGAATGATTAATACTTTTTTCATGGTGTTTCCTTTACCGTTTCTAATAACGCTTTATACTACCGCTTGGAAAGCTCATCTTAAAGCTAACATCAGAAAAACTTAATATATTATGACGGATGTCAATTTACGCAAGTTCAAGCCAGAAAAACTATTTGCTCCTCGGGGATTTGTTAAACCACAAATCGAATCACTCCAATATCTAGAAATTGGTGCAGGCAGAGGCAAGCACGCTCTTATGTTTGCACAAGAGAATCCTGATAAGAATTTGATTGCGATTGAGCGAACTCGAAATAAGTTTAATGACTTTGCCGAAAAAGCTGAGCAGTTGTCTTTAAACAATTTAATAGCTGTTCATGCCGATGCCATTCCCTGGGTGGTGCATGCACTAGAGCCCAAATCTCTTGCAGGTGTTTTTTTGCTGTATCCCAATCCGGAACCAAAAAATCCCAGTCAACGCTGGTTGAACATGCCTTTTTTTGAATTTTTACTTTCAAGAATGCAGGACAAAGCCAAATTGGTATTGGCAACAAACATTCAGTCATACATTGAGGAGGCCGAACAGTTGGCCAGAAATCAGTGGCAATTAGAACCAAGTGTGTTTGCAGTAGATAAGAGCTCTCAGCGAACTCATTTCGAAGTCAAATATTTGGCAAGAGGTGAGACTTGTTGGCAGATGGATTTAATCAAGCCAGAAGGATATCAAACTCGATTTGATGATTGGGTTAAAGAGTAAGATTAGTTTTTTATTTCACTATCTTTTTCTTCAACTTTAATTTCCCAGAGTGCTTTTGACTCTCTATGAATATCATCAGGATCGTCATTGTGCATGCTGATGATAGTTCGAAGCTGCAGCATACTGTCTATATCGATCTCTAAAGTTTTAAGGCCGTATTGCTGATCCTGATGATGAACAATTTCAGCTTTCTGATGAATAGCTGGAGAAAATTCGTCAATGATGATTTGAATGTCGACAGGCTGCGTAACGTCCAGTTTTGACTTCGAGTCTATTAAAACTCCATTCAAAGACAGTTCAATGACAGAGCCCACTGATTTGTGCTCTCCCTGCTCAATTAATACTTTGGCATTGTATTCAATGCGTGAAAAGTTGCGTCGGTCCTGTTCTGACACCAATTTATTCCTGAGTCATTACGTTATGATAATTCTAAAGTAGCAGATGGCTTTTGGCTTGTCTAAGGGAATTTGTAGTGTATAGCGCTTTGCTTAATTCTTATTGGAAGTACCAAAATTCATTATCTGTCATACCGCGGCACCAAGGGCACTCCCTTCGGTCGCTCACCGCGGTATCCAGTGACTTTTACGCTTTATATTGTGGTTTCGCTACTCAGCGAGTTACTTTTACGGAATACATCCCTGTATTCCTCTAAAGCCAGCGTCGCTTCACTCCGCTGTTCAAATTTGTTCCAGACAAATTTGTCTTGCCCTAAGTAACCACAAAATCGTCAGGAACGATTTTGAATAGCGAAGCTAGCCCGAAGGGTGAAGTACAGGATGTACTTCATAAAAGAAGACCACCCCGTGATTGAGGTTTCGCTTCGCTCAACTCCCTTCGTTTCCGCCAAGCCACTTAACGCACCGTAAAATACGTTCCATCCCTGGCCCGAATTTTACTATTCAAAACGTCCTGTTTTGAATTGCTATGTCTTG
>NZ_JABURJ010000047.1 GCF_014762745.1 Kangiella sp. | reverse complement strand
ACGCGCGCATTTTTTGAACATTTTGTTGAAAGTCAAAGAGGAGAAACGGGCTTAATATGGCGAAAGAAGACGTAATTGAATTAGAAGGTAAAGTGTTAGAAACCTTGCCGAACACTATGTTTCGAGTAGAGCTCGAAAATGGTCATATTGTTACTGCACATATTTCAGGTAAGATGCGCAAAAACTACATCCGTATCTTAACTGGTGACACTGTTACTGTTGAAATCAGCCCTTATGACTTATCCAAGGGTCGCATTACTTTCCGTGCCCGTTAATTGGAAGCATTCGTAAAAAAGGCGCCGTTGGCGCCTTTTTTTATGCTTGAATAAGAAGCTACGATGTTCCCTGCGGCAGCTTTTCCATGTGTGGCTCAATCCGAATATCAAGCTCATCATCTTTCAGGCTGACATAAACATCGCCGCCCTGCATCAACTTACCAAATAAAATCTCGTTAGCTAGCGGACGGCGTACCTTGTCACTAATCAAACGGGCCATTGGGCGAGCACCCATATTCTCGTCATAGCCGTGTTTAGCAAACCACTGACGCGCGGCATCGTCCACATGCAGGTTCACCTGCTTATCATCAAGCTGTCCTTGAACTTCGGTCAGGAACTTGTCGACGATCGACATGATGACTTTTTGTGGTAACGAATTGAACCAGACTATCGCATCGAGACGGTTTCTGAACTCTGGCGAGAAAGTGCGGTTAATCGCTTCCTCGTTGTTGCGCGAACGATCCTGCTCTTTAAAGCCGATATTGCCTTTGATAATTTCCTGCGCACCAGCATTACTGGTCATAACCAGAACAATGTTGCGGAAATCAGCTTTGCGGCCATTGTTATCAGTCAGTGTACCGTGATCCATTACCTGCAATAACAGGTTAAAGACATCAGGGTGCGCTTTTTCAATTTCATCGAGAAGCACTACCGCATGAGGGTTTTTATTAACCGCTTCCGTCAATAAGCCCCCCTGGTCATAACCGACATACCCTGGAGGCGCGCCAATCAGACGTGAAACCGTATGACGCTCCATATATTCGGACATATCAAAACGAATCAGCTCAACGCCCATCAAGCGTGCTAATTGCTTGGTCACTTCGGTTTTACCAACACCGGTAGGCCCCGCAAACAAGAAGGAACCTACAGGCTTGTTTTCATGCCCCAGACCGGCACGAGATAACTTAATGGACTCTGATAAAGTCTCAATTGCCTGATCTTGACCAAAAACCACCATCTTAAGATTGCGCTCAAGATTCTGTAGCAACTTCTTATCAGATGACGATACGGTCTTTTCAGGAATGCGAGCAATCTTGGCGATTACCTGCTCAATTTCATGAGGGGTAATCGTTTTCTTGCGTTGCTCTTCTGGCAGAATACGCTGACGTGCTCCAGCTTCATCAATTACATCAATGGCCTTATCAGGAAGCTGGCGATCGTTGATATACTTTGCCGAAAGCTCAGCAGCTGCCTGAATCGCCTGTTTTGAGTAGGTAACGCCATGATGCTGTTCATAACGCTCCTTCAACCCTTCAAGAATACCAATCGTATCCTGTACGCTGGGTTCGTTAATATCAATTTTCTGGAAGCGACGAGCAAGCGCATGATCTTTCTCGAAAATTCCGCGATATTCCTGGAAAGTAGTTGAGCCCATGCAGCGTAATTCGCCATTTGCTAATACTGGCTTAATCAGATTTGACGCATCCATGGTGCCGCCTGATGCAGCACCAGCACCAATAATGGTGTGAATTTCATCAATAAACAGTATAGCGTGTGATTCTTTTTTAAGCTGCGCGAGCACTGCTTTTAGGCGCTTTTCGAAATCACCACGGTACTTTGTACCCGCTAACAGCACACCTAAATCCAAGGCATAAACCACAGCGTCTTTTATAACTTCAGGTACATCGCCATCAACAATCCGTTTAGCAAGACCTTCAGCAATAGCGGTTTTACCGACTCCAGCTTCACCAACCAGCAATGGATTGTTTTTGCGACGTCGGCATAAAACCTGCACCACACGTTCGATTTCATTAGCGCGACCAATCAAAGGATCTATTCTGCCCTGCTCTGCAAGCTTATTGAGGTTAACCGCATATTGGTCAAGTGGTCTTGGCTCCTGAGGTTCCTGTTCACCCTCTTCATGTTCAAGCTCCGGAAAGTCTTCCTCATCGGAACTGACACCGTGAGAAATGTAATTGACCACATCAAGACGGGAAATGTCTTGCTTGGATAATAGGAAAACAGCTTGCGACTCAGGTTCGCTGAACATGGCAACAAGGACATTGGCACCACTGACTGCCTCTCGACCTGATGACTGAACGTGGAAAACTGCGCGCTGCAATACTCGCTGAAATCCTATGGTTGGCTGAATTTCAAACTCGTCATCTTCGTCGGAAAATTGAGGGGTGGTTTGATTAACAAACTTCTCAAGATCGGACTTTAGAACGCCAATGTCGGCACCCACAGCACGTAAGACTTCAAGCGCATCTTTGTTGTCTAACAAGGCTAGCATCAGGTGCTCGATGGTGATAAATTCATGACGTTTTTCACGAGCATCGTGAAACGCATGGTTCAATGATTGTTCAAGTGCTTTATCGAGCATAGTGCCACCTACCTTCTGTAACGCTTAATTGAGTTATTCACCGTCTTCCGGTTCCATAACACATAACAAAGGGTGCTGGTTAGCACGGGCGAACTCATTAACCTGAACTACTTTTGTTTCAGCAATATCAGGAGTGAAAACACCACACACACCTTGCCCTTCGTGATGAACCTGCAACATAACACGCGTTGCCTGTTCTGTATCCATAGTAAAAAATTTTCGCAGCACATCCACCACAAAGTCCATCGGGGTGTAATCATCATTAAGAATCAACACCTTATACATGGGCGGTTGTTTGAGCTTGGGTTTAGCATCGGCTACTGCGAGGCCGTGCTCATGCTCTTGTTCATGATCTTGATTGTGGTTTTGGTTTTGGTCGTTACTCATACCAGCTTCTTTTCGCAAAATGTCTCGTTCATTATGGCATAAATGGGGCCACAGGTAAGCAAGTTCAAGTTTTGCATTAAGTTTCTATTCAGATACCTACAGTCTATAATTAGCAAGCCTTTTTATACAACTATTAGGACATAAAAATGACAACTCATAAGTTTGCTCTTGCGACACTTTTAATTTCAGGCTTGGCATTCAGCACTGTATCACAGGCTCAGGAACAGGCTGAGATTTCAGGTATTTTGGGCGGTGGCTTTTCTTTTGGTGGGGAAACCTTAGTAGACAACATCCGCTTTTACGATGGTTCAAGTGATGAGGTTAAGACTGGGGAAGGTTTCTGGCTCGATTTTGGTTTTCGCGCAGACTTCGAAGATTGGGCACTAAAGAGCACTATCGGCTATAAAAGTGGCGGTGTTACAGCCTCTAATGGTGACGCAACCTTCTCCCGCGTGCCACTTACTGTGATCGCATCTCTTAACAATAATGGACATTTGTTTGGTGCAGGTCTTACCTATGAGCTAAACCCAGAACTGGAGCTCGACTTACCTGGCTTATATGGCTCCGCTGATTTTGAGAATGCTTTAGGCTTAGTGCTTGAGTATGAAAACAACTATGACGTCTGGGCCTGGGGCGTTCGTTACACTCATATAGACTACGATTACGATGCAGCCGGTCAAACCTTTGATGGCAACAACATCGGTGTATTCTTAAACTGGTACTTCTAAAGTATCGGTATGAACCTATAAAAGCGGCTTCGGTCGCTTTTTAAACGACCAAAGTACTAATTACTTAAACAGTACCTTGGGAGTCAAAAGCCAATCCAGACGCCCACGATCAGCTTTTGCGTCACGCCAGGAATCCGCTTTAAACGATAGGCGCGCAACCGAAGCTGTTGGAAACTTAACATTAGCACCCATAGCCAGTTCTGCTATGAGTGACGAACACATGGGCTCGTGAGCCACAATCATCAGTTTTTGTATTGCATCATCCTGTTTCTGTATGAGTTCTAAAGTCTCCTCAACGCTGGCCAGGTACAATTCACGACAATACTTCACTTGCGCTTTCCAGCCACCACTTTCCATGGCCAGAGCCAGGGTTTCTTTTGTACGAACGGACGAAGAACATAGCACCAGTTCCGGTAACTGTTTTATGCGCGCCAGGTGCTTACCCATATTTTCGGCAGCATACTGTCCTCTGGTAGCGAGAGGCCGTTCATGATCACTGGCAAACCTTGCCTCCCAGTCAGACTTGCCGTGTCGAAAAATATACAGCTTTTTGCTGGAGCTTTCCTCATCTTCAAAGTCACGCTGTTGCTCAACCATAATGATTAATCCATAGTGTTTGGAAAGACTTCATTATCATAGCGCTAAGTAACAGCAGAATGACAGTATTGATACATCTGGATTAAATTCTTACTTTTTTATGAAGTTTCCTTTTGATTGCATTAGAATAAGTCGAAATCAATAAAAACCACACGGGGAATTAATGAAGAATATTGAACGAGGCTTTGAGAAAGCTTTATTCGGTAGCCGCTGGATTCTGGCACCGTTTTTTGTCGGCCTGATTATTTCTATCTTTATTTTGTTTGGCAGTTTTGCCAAAGAACTCTGGCACTTGGTCACCCACTTTGGAGAGCTCGGTGAGATTGCAACCATTCTGGGTATTCTTGCGTTAGTGGATATGACTCTACTGGCTAACCTGCTAATTATTATTATCTTCAGTGGCTATGAGAGCTTTGTTTCAAAGATTGATGTTGCCGATCATGAAGACAGGCCTGGCTGGATGGGCAAAGTAGGCTTTTCAACTTTAAAGGTTAAACTCATCAGTTCGATTGTTGCGATTTCAGGTATTGATTTACTGAGAACCTACATGCAGCTGGACAAGATGCCGGAAGCTATTGAAACCGATGTAGTGATGTGGAAACTTCTTATTCATGGCACCTTCGTTATTTCAGGACTCTTATTTGCAGTGATGGATTACCTCACCAGCCAATCAGAGAAAAGTCACTAAACTTAAAAAGCCCTCAACAATGAGGGCTTTTTAGTCATGCAACTGACTATTTTATGCTTCGGTTTCAGTTTCTACCTTTGCATCCTGAGCATTTTTAGCCACTGAAACAATACCATTGTTGCGACCACTTTCAGACTTATACATCTGACTCTTACCAATCTGCTGGCCATTAGTAGCATTTAAGGTAAAGTAAAAGCGACCATCTTTTGCAGTTTCTTTTGAAAAACGATCTGCGTTTAAAGAGTTTTTGCGCACCGAGTCAATTCCGTTTTCACAGGCTGACTGCGAGCTGTAGCCCTGACTTTGTAGGATGGTTTCACCGTTCCCCGCTTTTAGCACGAAATATAGCTTCCCATCTTTTCCTTTTGATATTACAAATTTACCTGCCATAAGTTCCACCTTATTCTTAGTTGTGTATTGATAAGAGCTGTTTGTTTATTAATCAGCTATAAGCAATAATCCACCAATTTTAAAATAACAGCAAGTCATAGCTCACAAATTTAACATTATAGTAAAACTATCTTGTGTGCTTTCCACCAGTCCAACCGCCCTTAGCTAATACTCTTTCTCCCATCAGCTTTGGTGTCTCCTCCAGATCGGTCGCCATAGAGTCGTTCCAGCGATTAAGAAATCCATACAGACAGACAGCACCCAGAATTTCGACGATCTGACCGTCGGACCAATGTTGTCTCATTCGCTCCATCAACTCATCATCAACCGCATTTGGCACCGAACCAGCGGCAAGGGCATAATCAAGCGCCACACGTTCTGCATCAGTGTATAAAGGGTTAGTCTGGTAATCCCAGATAGCATCCAACTTATCCTGCGAGACGCCATGAATATTGGCAGCAATTAGAGAGTGAGCTTCGCAATACTGGCAACCCACAGCGCGACTGGCGAAGTGAGCTATCAGTCGCTTAAAGCCCAGGTCAACTTCCCCTTCAGGATCCATCACCGCTTTAGTTAAAACTCCAAAGGCTTGAACCATCTTTGGTCTACGCTGCATGGTTAAAAGGCTGTTGGGGACAAAGCCAAGAATATCTTCAAAAATCTTGAAATCATCTGCTAATTCTGGATGACTATCGGCTGGTAATGGCTTCATGTGGGCCATAAGTGACTCCTCTATCTATTTTAAAATTGGTATTTATTAATTTGAAATGAAACAGACACCAGTTCCACCATGACCGCAATAACCACCGGGGTTCTTGGAGAGATACTGTTGATGGTACTCTTCAGCTAAATAATAGTGACCGATAGGTTCTATTTCTGTGGTAATGACTGGATAGCCCTTGGCACTCAGTAGTTTTTGATACGCTTGTTTGCTTGAATCAGCCTGCTCCAATTGTTGTTGAGAGCGGGAAAAAATAACCGAACGATATTGTGAGCCAATATCATTACCCTGACGCATGCCCTGAGTGGGGTCATGGTTTTCCCAGAACAATGTTAAAAGCTCCTGATACGAAATGACCTTGGGATCATAAATAACCTGAACGGCCTCAGCGTGCCCCGTCAAGCCACTACAGACTTGTTCATAAGTAGGGTTATTAAAATCAGAACCAGCATAACCAACACTGGTCATAATCACGCCAGACTGTTGCCAGAATAGTTTTTCTGCACCCCAGAAACAGCCCATAGCAAAAGTAGCAATCTCCTGCTCTTTGTCAGGCATTGTCTTTATTGGTCTATTAAAAACATGATGCTGCATAGCATGCTCCCAACGATAATGATAAGTTAGACTAACACTTCTATCAGATGTTACAAATATTCAAACTTGATACTCCAGACAAAAAAAAGGCTTTCCGAAGAAAGCCTTTAATCAACTTACTGCTAACACTTGATACTTATTTTACAACTTCATCCAGTGTTGCCTGAGCTAGAGGGTGATAGCCTGGGCGCGCTACTTTATACACGCGCTTGGCAAACTCTGCACCCTGCTCCGTTTCCATTAGCTGCTTATAAAGCGGCACAATCAATTTACGGCGGCCAATGCTGATCAGGTAATTCTCAAGACGAGGCATAACTACTTCGTAGCCAGAGCGTAAAGAAAGCAATAACCAGGCATGAGCAATTTCGTTATTGGTTGACTCAGTCAATTTAAACTCTGCATCCATTGCCATCATGTCATCATTAGACATATTTGTTGGTAAATTATTTATGAAATGCAACCACTCATGAACAGTCCATTCTTTCGTACCCAGTTCAGCTAAGGTAATTTCACCAGACAGTAACTGTTTAGTTTTAGCGTCAACGATGTTAAACGCATCAGAAGTTGGATTAGGCATCATCTCTGGCAACATCGGCTCATGGATCCAGGTATTAATTTCTTCCTCGGAAACAATATCTGGGTGCTTATTCAAAAGATTCTCTTTTAGATAAGCTTTAAATTGTTCAGTGGTGATACTCTGGAATGCAAAATGATCGAAATACTTAACCAGGAAGGCATCAAAAACTTCACGACCAAACTTCTCTTCAAGCCAAACCAGGAACATTTGACCTTTAGTGTATGGCACAGTTGAAAATGCATCATCAGGATCAGCACCTTTCAGATCAACATTCAACACCGTATATTCTTCTGGCAAATCCTGTACTGCCTGACGTAAATCCTGAACCGCTAAGGATTGTTCCATTAGTGCGCGCTCACGACCAAAAAGTTCTTCCATTATGCGGTTTTCAACGTAGGAAGTGAAACCTTCATTAAGCCAGAAATCATGCCAGTTAGCATTGGTAACCAGGTTGCCGGACCAGGAATGAGCCAGCTCATGAGCGATCAGATTAACCAGACTTTTATCGCCAGCGATTACAGTCGGTGTAATAAAGGATAGACGTGGATTTTCCATACCGCCATAAGGAAAAGCTGGTGGTAAGATCAATAGATCATAACGACCCCAGCGATAAGGGCCATAAAGATCTTCTGTGACTTTAACCATATCTTCGGTGTCATCAAATTCGGCTACCGCTGCGTCAAGGATTGCCGGCTCAGCATATACGCCAGTTCTATCACTCATTGCCTTAAATTTAAGATCGCCAACACCGATTGCGATCAGATAAGTCGGGATCGCCTGTGGCATTTCAAAATGATACTCGCCATCAAGTTCTGTATCTGGCTCATTATGAGCACTCATTACCGCCAGTAACTCTTTTGGAGTACGAATCGTAGCATTATAAGTAATACGCACGGCAGGGCTGTCTTGAACAGGAACAAAACTACGGGCATGGATAGCTTGTGCCTGGCTATACATGAAAGGATGCTTTTTACCATCAGTCTGCTCAGGAGTTAACCATTGAAGGCCGCTGGCCTGTGGCTGGGTAGCATAATAAACACGAACCTTATTTACCCCATCTTCGAGCTGGATAGTCAGCTTAGAGCCCATCACCTCATCTTTTTCAGCCAACTCAAATTCACCGGCAACCCATTGCTCATTCTGATTGAGTTCAACTTTAGAAACGTTGATATCGCGCGTATCCAGAATCAGCTCACTAACCTCATCCTGCAAGCGGTCAAAACTTAAGTCAACATAACCTTTCAATGACTTAGCTTCGAAATCTACAGTTAGGTCTAGATCAAGATGCTTCAAATCAACTTCATGCAGGTTGCCGTAAGTATGATCGTCAATAGGGTTGTGCGCCTTGCGAACTTCTTCTTGCTCGACTTTAGATACAACCACTTCTTTAGTATCGACTTGCGTACTGGCAGCCTCAGCTGCTTGTTGTTTTTCTGCAACGTCTTCGGATTCCTGCTGACAGCCGGCCAGAGCCGTAACAACTGCCAGAGAACAGATCAGGTATTGATGTTTTTTCATTCCAATGTCCCATGATTTTGAAAGTCTGCCATTTAAGCAACAAACAATTTGTCTGTAAAGGTTTAAGACAGTCTGCACTATTGACGCTGATTTAAAGGCAGTGCTAATGTAGCTAAGGTCTATGGACTTTGGCGAGGCTTTCAGGATCAATAGGTTACCAGCCTCTACATAAAGTTTGGTAGTTAAGTTAATGATTTCAATCATAGATTTAGATCCAATTACCATTAACTCTGCCACATTTTTTAACTAGATTTAGTGCTATGCTCGACTTCAACATAAGAGGGAGCCTGCCGCCAAAGTCGGTAGTAAAACCCGTTAGCATTCGTAGCTTTGGAGCCAGTAAGCACACTATTCTCGAAGGAATCACTCATGCCATCACAAGGTAGCGGCAAGTTTGAACGTGGTTACATTATTCCAATCGGCGGATGCCTGAACTCAGTCAGCGATCAAGTTGCTGAAAAAATGCGCAGTCTTTGTCTGACCGCGAAAGCGAAGGCACTAATTTTAAACGTCAGTGAAGAACCGCAGGAAACCTCTCTTGGGGAAGTATTACTTAATAATGGCTTTGTTGAATGTGAAACACACATTGTCCGAAGTCGCCAGGATGCTTCTAGCCCAATGACGTTACAGCACCTCGCTGGAGTTGATTTGGTAATTATTATTGGTGAGCGGCCATTACAGATTTCAACATTAATTGGTGGCACAGGGTTAGCCAAGCAGCTTCGCAAAATGAATGCCGATGGCACCCATGTTGCCGGATTATTTGGTGCCGCAGCCCTGCTCAGCGAGCACATGATTGCTGGTGGTGAGGAAGCCAACATCCCAAGACAGTCGGGGGTAACGATGGCGCCCGGTTTGGGACTGACTAACCGCTTTATGGTGGATTATCATTTTAAACAGCAAGGACGGCTCGGCAGACTATTAACAGCTTTGTCTTACAACCCATTTACCATCGGGGTTGGAATTGATGATGGTACGGCTTTGTTTATAAGCCCTAATGACGAGCTGGAGGTTTACGGAGGTGGCGCAGCTACCTTAATAGATCCCTGCAATTTACAGTACTCGTCGATGGGGTCAGCGGGGAGCGGAGATCCTATATCCCTGTTCGGCCTGCAAATGCATATTCTGGCGGAAGGAGCACGGTTTAGTGTAGGTGAACGAGACGCGTATGACGAACACTGGGCCTAGCAAAACTTGAAGCCATAAATTAGTAACATAGTTCAACAAACAATTGGGTAATTATCGATGACAAAACATCTAGCCAAAACACTAACTCTTGCGCTTTCAACACTTCTTTTTGTTGCCTGTAAACCGGCAACGGTAGCAGAACCCGAGTCAGCTCCAAGCAAACCAGTTGCTGCAACAAAATCAGTCAATATAGGTGCCAGTAACTACATGACCATACCTGGCCACTGGAACATCAAACCTTCGATCATGCCAAAAGGTTTTGTCAGCTACACCATTAAAGACAACAACCTTCACATGGTGATCAGCGGTTACGCAGCAGAGCGTTCAAGCTTTAACCATGATAAAAGCCGTAAAGACTTAAAAAATGTTACTCTGCTTTATCGTGCAGGTGCTGCCAATAAAGAGCAAAAATACTTAACGCTAGACGACAACCATAAAGCGGGTGGTTACACACATTACACTTGTCGTACAGCGAAAAAATGCTATCAGGTCTTCCCGCTTTCACACTGGCAGTCGGTAATCGCATCTGACTTCTACGTTGGTGGTATGAAATACACTATTACTGCAGGTGTTGATGACCTTAACGGCACACACGCAAAACAGATACTAAACGCGATTAAGAGTATCGAGTCTAAATAGATACAATTTAACTTGTATGCCTAGGATGCTGCGCCAATAGTCAAAGTAAAATGAATGTGGTTGGTTCTGCACCGAAAGCCCCCTTATATTGAGCTAAGGCACGTACAAAATATAGCAATCAAAATCGTGGATGATTTTGATAAGAATTTTCAGCACAGGGATGTGATGTAAATTCTGGTGCGTTAAGTATTTTGGGAGTGACGCAGGTAGTCACGCAAAGCGTGACCTCAATATCGGGGTGTCGTTTCTTTTGGTTCCTTTTCTTTGGACAAGCAAAGAAAAGGAACTCGCTGAAAAGCGAAAAAATAGTCCAAATATAGACTCCCGCCTTCACGGGAGTGAAGAAGATGGATTTAACTTTTAAAGAGTATTAATCAGGATTGCGCTTCTCGTTCGGCAATAAAGACAAGAGCTTTCTCAATTCGCTTTATAACGCGCTCTTTTCCGATCCACTCTAGAGTGATACCCAGGTCTGGCGACATACCAGCACCTGTAACAGCTACTCGAAGCGGCATACCAACTTTACCCATGCCAAGGTCTAACTCTTCAGCTGTGGCGCTGACCAGGCCATGTAAAGCATCTGCTGTCCAGTCACTTGCCTGTTCCAGTTTGGCTTTAACAACTTCTAGAGGCTCTTTAGCCACGGGGCGTAAATGCTTTTTGGCAGCGCCAGCATCGAACTCTTCAAAGTCGTGGTAGAAGTAACGAACCGCTGCTGCTAACTCTTTAAGCGTTTTAACACGCTCAGCCATTTCGGGAATCAGTAATTTAACATCTGGGCCATTGCTAACATCCACACCCTGCTGATCAAGGTGCCATTGCAAATGCTTAAGCACTTCCTCTGCTGGCAAAGCTTTCATGTAATGCTGATTCAACCAATTCAACTTATCGGTATTGAACGCTGAAGGCGCGCGATTGACGTCTGATAAATCAAAGTACTCGATCATCTCATTAACTGAGAACACTTCCTGATCGCCATGCGACCAACCCATACGAACCAGATAGTTAAGCAATGCCTGTGGCAGGTAACCATCATCACGATACTGCATGACACTGACTGCACCATGACGCTTAGATAGACGTTTACCATCATCACCTAAGATCATTGGCACATGAGCATACAATGGAACCTCACGACCCAGCGCCTTAATCATATTGATTTGGCGAGGTGTGTTATTGACATGGTCATCACCGCGAATAACATGCGTGATTTCCATATCCAGGTCATCCACCACAACCGTAAAGTTGTAAGTCGGCGTGCCATCAGTACGAGCAATGATCAGGTCATCTATTTCGCTATTGTTCACTGAAATACGGCCTTTGATTAAATCATCAAATACCACGGCACCCTCTTTCGGGTTCTTGAAGCGGATAACATGAGGTTTCGACATATCCTGCTCAGCTTCGCTTAAGCCACGGCAGTGGCCGTCATAACCGATATTCTGCTTATTGGCCTGCTGCTCTTCACGCAGGGCATCCAGGCGCTCTTTTGAACAGTAACAACGATAGGCCTGGCCTTTTTCGAGCATTTCATCAATGACTTCTTTATAGCGGTCAAAACGCTTGGTTTGGTAGTAAGGACCTTCGTCATGCTCTAAATGCAACCACTCCATACCATCAAGAATGGCCTGTACTGACTCATCAGTTGAGCGTTCGCGGTCAGTATCTTCGATTCTTAATACAAAAGTACCCTGATGCTTTTTGGCATACAGCCAGCAGTAAAGTGCTGTGCGAGCACCGCCAACGTGCAAATAACCTGTGGGACTTGGAGCAAAACGTGTTTTTACAGTCATATTCGGTCTATTAAGATTGTGAGATAAAAGTGCCGCTATTCTAGCAAGAGGCCCTGCTTTACAAAACCACTTTCAGTTATTTGTTATCCTCCTTATTGACAGAATAACGTTCATAACTTAATCAAAATTAAGATTTTTTAAGATTTTCATTAAAAAGTTATTGACCTACCCGATAACCACTTTATAATGCGCCCCGTTCCTAGCGAACAGATGGAATTTGGGTGGTTAGCTCAGTTGGGAGAGCATCGCCCTTACAAGGCGAGGGTCACTGGTTCGAGCCCAGTACCACCCACCAACTTCCGTCCCCCTTACGATATGTTTGAATACTTATGTGTTGATGACAGAATCGTATGATGTATTGATAAGATTATTTTAAGCTTCTGCATGACAGAAGCTTTTTTTTTGCCTGAAATTCAGGTTCGTAGTTTTTCATTTAAATTACTAAATTCAACAAACAGGCCCCCTTGCGCATTCCTTTTGGCGGCCAGCTCTGGCACAATATGCGCCTATTTTGCATATTCCATCAGCCCTATAAATTGCTCATGTCTTCAGATACTTACATCAATCAGTTACGCACAATTCTTGATGATGATTGCCTGCTTACCGATCAGACGTCGCTTGACCACTACGGTAAAGACTGGACCAATATCAAACAGCCCGCACCAATGGCAATTGCGCTGCCTAAGACCACCGAACAGGTGCAAAAGCTGGTGTTGTGGGGTAATGAGAATCAGGTGGCGATTGTTCCGTCGGGTGGCAGAACAGGCTTGAGTGGAGGCGCAGTTGCCGCCAACGGTGAGCTTGTAGTCGCGCTAGACAAGATGAACAAAATTCTTGGTTTTAATGCCGGCAGCCAACAGATCCATTGTCAGGCCGGCACTATTACTCAGCAGATTCAGCAATATGCGGATGAGCAGGGCCTTTACTATCCGGTCGACTTTGCTTCCAGTGGCTCAAGCCAGATTGGTGGCAATATTGCGACCAATGCAGGTGGTATCAAGGTTATTCGCTATGGAATGACACGTGACTGGGTGCAGGGATTAACTGTGGTAACAGGCAAAGGCGATATTCTTGAGCTTAATAAAGGCCTAATCAAGAATGCAACCGGCTATGACCTTCGCCATCTTTTCATTGGTAGCGAAGGCACTCTGGGCATCATTACCGAAGCCGCTCTAAAATTAACACGCAAGCCAGCTAATTTAACGGTTCTGCTGTTAGCCATACCAAACCTTGATAGCCTGATGCCGATTCTGCAACAGTTCCAGAAAGCCCTTGATCTGACTGCCTTTGAGTTCTTCTCAGATGAGGCTCTGGAAAAAGTCATGGCGCATCACAGTCTACCCTGCCCCGTTGAGCAAAGAGCGCCCTATTACTGCCTGTTAGAGTTTGATGCCAGTAGCGAAGATATTTTAAATGACGCACTATCAGAGTTCGAAAATGGCCTTAATGATGAATTAATTCTCGATGGAGTCATGAGCCAAAGCCAGCAACAGGTTGAAGAATTGTGGAAATATCGAGAGTTTATTTCTGAAACGATTTCGGGGCGAAAACCTTATAAGAACGATGTTTCAGTCACCCCTGAAAAAATTACTGACTTCCTGACAGCTGTGAATGATATCGTTGCTAAGGATTACCCAGACTTTGAAGTGATCTGGTTCGGGCATATTGGTGATGGCAACCTCCACCTTAATATTCTTGCTCCAGAAGATATGCCCTATGAAGAGTTTACCCGTGCTTGCGAGCAGGTAAATCCTAAGATATTCGGCCTGCTACAGGAAATGGGCGGCAGTATCTCTGCCGAACATGGGGTAGGACTTTTGAAAAAACCTTACCTTAACTACAGCCGCAGCGAAACAGAAATCGGCTACCTTAAGGCAATCAAACAATCCTTTGACCCGAACGGGATCATGAATCCAGGCAAGGTTATCGATTGATGTTATTAGCGCTTAGCCTGGTTGCCCTGCTGATTGGCCCCTTTCTGGTCAGTCAGTTTCCTTATAATCGAAGACTCGATAACTTTCTGTTTGCCTTTGTATTAATATCGGTGGGTGGACTGTTATTAATCGACGTTTTGCCAGCTATCTGGGAACACATTGGCTATGCTCTGATCCCAGCAGTTCTACTCGGTTTTTTTGGCCCGGGCTTAATAGAGGTTACTTTTAGAAAGGCAGCAGACAAGGCTCATAGCCTGGCAATCTTTTTAGGTATCAGTGGCCTGATGATCCACTCAATGTTAGACGGTGCTGCAATTGTTCCCAGCGACAGCAACCCAATGCTTGCCTACGCCGTGATTCTGCATCGTATAGTGGTAGGTTTAAGTATCTGGTGGATTGTGCAGCCACAGTGGGGAAACTTTAGAACCTGGCTGGTGTTTGGCTTTATGTTTATTACCACAGTAATTGGCTATTATGCTGGTGAGCAACAGCTTACCGGGCTGCATAACAATATTATCGATTACTTCCAGGCGTTTATTTCAGGAACCTTGCTACACGTCATCATCCACAGACCCCATGTTGATGACCACGGCCATATCCATCATCATGACCACTCAGTTCCTGTTTCAGTGATACATGAAGGTGAGCCTGTTGAACATCACCATGAGCACAGCGTAGACGCCCACCACTCGCATGGTTTCGTCATTAAACACAAAGGCTATTTTATGGCGGGGGTTGTAGTGGCTACAGTGTTACTCTTTATCCTGCACTTGATACATCATCAACACTAAAGCCGATTCATCTTAAAGCCACACTAGCTTTTTCGATTTTGGTATCGAGGATACGTAATCAAGCTGACCACTTACAATCAAGGCTGGCAGGTCCGATGCTAACTTAGCTTCCAACTCGGAGCTGCGAGTAAACTGATTGGCGAAGATACCAATCCATGCGTTGCGGCTATTTTTCTTGGCGACAGCGAGAGCCTTTTCCACTACATAAATTATCTGCTCCCAGGTTAGAGGCTTTTCAATGTTTTCTGTAAACGGGAAGCGAGTAAAACCGATACTGCAGGTGACATCAATAGTACTACCATTGCCAAGATCAAACTTCCTTGAGGCAACAATATTTCTGATTTTCTCGGCGAGCAACATTTGCTCACGTTTTTCAATACCTCGGCTTAATACCACTAAGGTTGCACCCTGCCAACGAACAAGAGTGTCAGTGCCGTAACAGATGGTTCTTAAACAATCAGCAAGCTGTTTAATAATTTCGTTACCACAAAGCTGTCCGTATTGCTGATTAATGGTTGCCAGGTTGTCGATATCCACCGCAAAGACGCCAAGGTGCACACCCTGTAACTCTGTTTTATCACGCCATGTTGATAAAATGGAATCCAGTTCCTGCTGAATGCTGCTCTTGAGATAACTTCGAGTTCTGAAACCTGTAAGCTGATCATTAACCTCTGACTGCTCAAGCTTGGACGAAAGTAGCTCAACCTGATAGCGTTGTTCGGATAGTGAGTATTGCAAATCTTCAACACGGTACAGCAATGACTTTTTGTCTTTAAGCAGCATCTGACTTTTTGATTCAGACTCTTTTAACAAGCGCTCTTTTAATCGAAGCGCCTTTTTAATGCTACGGTAAATATAGAAGAACACGATAAAGACAAACAGGGATAAGGCGATAAAATACAGCGCAAAACCTTTAGTGCTACGCCAGAATCCTTTGTTTACAGTGACTTTTAGCTGGGCTTCCTTACTACTCCAGTCACCGTCCTCATAACGCACCTGAATTCTAATATTGAAGTTTTCCTGCTCAACAGAGTGCAATCGAATCAGTCGCGAATTACCCAAGTCAATCCAGTCATTTGTCAGGCCTTCGATCTTATAGCGAAACTCAAGACTTTTAGCATTGATATAGTTGAAAACGGTAAACTTGATATCCGTTATTTCGCCATACTGAATATTGGAAGTATAAAGGTTGCTGTTTTGATCCACCTGAAGAGGTTGTCTTTCACTATTCTGAATGACCTCAGTAACCTTGATGGGTTGATGCTTTTTATCAATAACGATTTCTTCCGGCTTGAAATAACTGATACCATTCAAGCCACCGAAGTATAAATACCCATCGCTATCAACAAACTGCGAGTTGGCAAAAAACTCACTGTATTGCAGACCATCAGAGTAGGTGTAATTTACAGGTCGGCCCTTGTCCGGATGAAACTTGACCAGACCATTTGCAGTAGAAACCCACAAGTTGCCAAGCTCGTCTGATAAAATTGAACAAATAAAATCGTTTATAAAGCCGTCATTAACTGTGATCCGCTGGAAATAGACCTCACCATTGACGTTGTAGCGAACTCGATTAAGCCCTGTTACTGTTCCAACCCATAAGACACCCAATAGGTCCTCATAAATCACATTGATGTCTGAGCTGGAAAGAGTTTCGGGATCGTTCGGATTGCTCATGTAATACTGGATATCAAAAGTCAACGGGCTGAAACGAATCAAACCTCGGGAGCCACCTAACCAGATATAGCCCTGCAAATCCTCATACATGGTATATACACCATACTTTGACTGGACAAAGCTTGAAGGTAATTTATCGGTCAGGTTTTCAATGACCACATCATCTGAGCTGAGCTCTTCACCCACAGGCTTATCAAGTATAATCTTGAAAAACCCCTGCGCCCCACCTAACCAGATATGGCCATTGCGATCTTCAATGATAGTTGCCAGATCCGTTAAGTTAACATGCTGCCCATCTGTATCAACCAGGCTGGTAAGCGATAAGAAGTTATCATTTCCATAAGGTCGAATAAAAAGACTGGTTCCGGTTAACAGCCACAGATTTCGATTGTTATCTTCCAGCATATCGGCAACATAACCCGTATTAACCAGACCATCTTTAGTAGGCAAGGATGAATAGTGATGAAGCTCGGTATAGGTTTCGTCGTAGCGGTATATTCCAGAAGACTCAGTCCCCATCCATAAACGGCCTTGATAATCTTTGAGTATCGAAGTGGTTATGTTATCTCGACCAAACTTTGCAGCTTCTGACTTTTGTAGTAAATGGATAAACTGCTCTCTGGAATCCCAGTAATTAACACCAAGGCCAGTTCCCAACCAGATAAGACCATCAAAGCCTCTCATCAGGGACATGGTGTAATCACTGGCTATTGAATGCTTATCGCTGAAATTGGCATGATACTCTCTAACAACTGCCTGCTCAGACTCCTCCCAATATTTCAACCCTGTTATTGTTGCCAACCAGAAACCACTACCATCAGGCAAAATGGACTCTACTTCCACCAATGACTGCGTCTTAGAATCAAAAACCTCAAAATGCTCAAACTCTCCATCGTTAATGATAAACCGGGAAAAACCTGTGTCTCGGCTGAAATAGATGTGCTCAGGCAGTTCCGGAAATACAAAAAAATCTTCGAGCTTTTGAATTCCGTCAGCGCAGAACTCTTTGCGTTGAGAGCCACCAAAATCAACATGAAGAATGCAATTATCTTTAATGAAGTAAATACGCTGATCGATAACGGTCATCTTTTGCAGCTTCTTTCCTTCAATAAAATCGGTCAGCCGCTGATTTTGAGTAACCGTCTTATTCTCGACATCAATAGTGGCGAAATAGTCTGTACCCAACACGGATAAGGTTTTGTCCTGATTAAGCGAGATCGACCAGACTTCTGTTGGTACTGTGGAACTGGTCGCGTTTTCTACCATCAGGTTCTGTAGTGAATCTGTCCAGTGAGTGACTTTAAGCGTGTGAACATCAATACTGTCCAATCCCTGCGGGGTCAAGATCCACAAAGTTCTTCTGCCATCAAAAAGCAGGCTGCTAATGGTAGGAGAGTTTATGGTTTCGGAGTTAGTCGGAGAATGGCGAAAGACGGTGTTTTCAAATCCATCAAAGCGATTAAGTCCATCCTGAGTACCAATCCAGGTATACCCAAGACTATCCTGGGCAAGACTAAGTACAGTACTCTGGCTTAAGCCATTTTCAATATTGTTTGTGTGGAACCTTATGCGCTGCAAGCTATTTTTTGAATAGCTAATTTCTGGGAGGAAAAAAAGAAATAGTACGGAAAAACAAAAAGCGCAGACAATATTGCTGCGCCAGGCCATCAGGCCGGTTTGTTGATTATCGTTTGTCGTCGAATCGTATCTCACTCGCCAACTCTGGTTTTATCCCTGCTTTATCTTTATAAAATGCCCTTATCACATCTAAGTCTTGCTCAATATTCCCTGTCGGTCTTAGCAAATCTCCAATGCCAATTTCTTTAGTCTTCGAATTAAGAAACGTCATGACGATAGGAACTTCTGCTTTCAGGGCGATATGATAAAAGCCGCTCTTCCAATAGGGTTTATAACTTCTTGTACCCTCAGGAGCAAGTGCAAATTGTATTTCGTCTCTTTGCCTGATGATTTCAGCAACTTGGTCAACGACTTTATTGGCTGAGGAGCGCTCTACCGGAATACCGCCAAACATTCTAAAAAACCAACCAAAAGGCGGTTTAAATAGAGTGTGCTTTCCTAAAAAAGCCACTTTCATTTTAAAGCAGAAACGAACCATCAGCATCAAAACGAAATCCCAGTTTGAGGTATGTGGCGCAAAGATCACTACATACTTTTTTTCATCCGGTAACTGACCTACCAGTTTCCAGCCGAGTAGACGTAGAAGGCCTTTCATAATAAAGCGCATAATGCCTCGCTATTGATTATGTAAATCCATAACCATTGCCGCATCCTCAACCTCTTCAATATCCTTAGTCTTTTTGGCTGAGTCATTACGTAACTGCTGTAACTTATCCAGATAGTCCGAATCAATATCACCAGTAATGTATTCACCAGTAAATACTGATAAATCAAAGCGCTTAATTGAAGGATTACCTTCACGAACCGCTTCGACCATACCTTCAATATCAAGGTATATCATTTTATCTGCACCAATAACCTGCCCGACTTCTTCTTCGGTACGGCCATGTGCAACCAGCTCACTCGCTGCCGGCATATCAATACCGTAAACATTAGGGAAACGAACCGGAGGTGCTGCAGAAGCAAAATAGACTTTCTTAGCCCCAGCTTCGCGGGCCATTTCGATGATTTGCTCGGATGTTGTTCCTCTGACAATAGAGTCATCCACCAACAACACATTCTTATCCCGGAACTCAAGCTCAATGGCATTAAGTTTTTGACGCACGCTCTTCTTACGCATCTGTTGGCCAGGCATAATAAAGGTGCGGCCAATGTAACGGTTCTTGATAAAACCATGACGCATTTTAACGTTAAGCTCATGCGCCAATTGGACCGCGGAGGTCAGTGAAGTATCTGGAATAGGAATCACCACATCAATGTCATGATCAGGCCATTCGCGTAGAATTTTTTCTGCCAACTTCTCACCCATACGCAGACGGGCTTTATAGACTGATACGTTATCAATCATTGAGTCAGGACGAGCAAGATAAACATGCTCAAAAATACATGGTGTTAGCTCACTGTTTTCATAGCATTGCTTTTCATGCATGGTGCCATCTTCGGAAATAAACACTGCATGGCCAGCGCCGATATCGTCAATTAGATCAAAACCAAGCGCATCTAAAGCAACTGATTCAGAAGCAACCATATACTCGGTGCCCTGCTCAGTTTCACGTTTACCGTATACTGCGGGACGAATACCATTCGGATCTCGAAAACATAAAAGTCCGTGCCCATTAATCAATGCTACTGCGGCGTAGGCACCTTTACAGCGCTTAAAAACACTACCAACCGCGTCGAAGATATCATCAGGGCTTAATTGATTTTTGTCTTTAAGTTGCAGCTCGTGAGCCAATACATTCAAAAGAACTTCTGAATCAGAGTTGGTATTGAGATGACGACGATCAGTGGAAAATAGTTCTTCTTTCAACTGATCAGAGTTAGTTAAGTTACCATTGTGAGCTAATGTAATACCGTAAGGCGAATTCACATAAAGCGGCTGAGCTTCAGCACTGGTGGAACTTCCTGCGGTGGGGTAACGGACATGGCCTATACCCGTGTTACCTGTCAATCGACGCATGTGGCGTGTATGAAAGACGTCACGAACCAAACCATTATCCTTACGTAAGTAAAGACGACCGTTATCAGTAGTCACTATACCTGCAGCATCCTGGCCACGATGTTGTAAAACAGTTAGCGCATCATAGATGCTTTGATTGACAGGATTTTTACCTACGATTCCAACAATACCACACATATTACTTTTGCTCGTCTATTTCGGTTGGTGGCTCAGCGCCCTCTTTCAATTGAGGGACAACCTCGCCAAGTTGCTCATAAAACCATTGGGCGACCATTTCCATATGCGGCAATAAACTGGATTGCCCCCACCACTCATCCTTCGGTACTGGGGTAAACTGTTTTAAACCCAGTACAATTAATGCGACTATCAACACGCCTCGCAGAGCACCAAAAATCATGCCCAACAATCGATCAGTCCCGCTCATGCCTGCGGCATCAACCATTCGACCCACCATATAATTAACAATACCAGCAATAACCAGTGTCACCACAAAAAGCGACACCCAGGCAACGCCTAAGCGAAGACTATTAGTTTCGATATGATTGACAAAAAGTTCGGCAAGCGGCTCGTAAAAGCCTTTAGCGACAAAGAAAGCTGCAATCCAACCAGCTAGAGACATGGCTTCACGCACGAAACCACGAAGTAAGCTAATTAAAGCTGAAATGCCAATAATGGCAAGGATAACCCAATCGACCCAAATCATTCAGGAGGCTAATGTGTTGTGTTGGCCGCTATTTTAACAGAGCTGACAGTTAGGTGAAATGATTAATGTTGCTTTGGATCAAACTCGATAACCTTGACCTTTGCGCCAACCAGCTTTTCAAGCACCGAGGTACGCTTATCCGCCTCACCTTTGACTGGATAAGGGCCAACATAAACTCTCGCATAGCCGTCGCCGACTCTCTGATAAGCTCTATAACCCTCACCTCTAAGCTGATTAACCAGGCGTGTAGCATTTTCTTTGTTAGAGAAGGAGCCGATTTGAATCAACCAGGCACTATCCGAAAATGCCAATTCATTCTCTGAGCTTGACTGTGGCTCCTTTGTAGCTTGGGTAGTTTTGTTCTGCTCGGGATTTTGAGCGACAACCGTTTCAGCGGCTGGTTTGACATCAGGTGCGGGCTTTTCTGTGATCTCTGCTACCGGTTCTGACTGCGATGGTTTCTGCTCTTCCGTTGCTGTAGTTGGTTGCTGTTTATTGTCCGCTAGAGCCGACTCATTCGTAGACTCTGTTTTGCCTTCAGCAGCAGAAGTATCGCCCTGCTTGTTAATATCAGTTTGTACTTCTTGAGGCTTGCTATCAACAACTGCGACAGGCTCTTTTATTTGAACAGTTTCTTTTTGAGTTTCTTCTTCTGAGTCATCCAGGTTAATGACCAATGGCCCCTTTTCAACCGGCCCATTCAGGTTTGATCTCTGGCCTTCAATATTATGAATACTCTGCTCTTTATTGCGACGAGCATCCTCTTCACTGGGCACAGCTGGAATCTGTGACTGTATCTGCGAGCGGTACTTCTCACTATCGAGAATCATTGGCAAAAAGAAAACGGCCAATGCCAGAATGACTGATGCACCCACTAAACGATACTTTAATTTTTCATCCACAGCTCAAGCCTCATATTACGCGCTGGTTATCAATCTTTGCTTTAACTCATCCCAAGTTTCAAGCATCAAGCCTACAGTGACAAAGGAACCGAAAACAACCAATGCCTCATTCTGAAGTTGATGTTGCCAATAATCCTCAAAAGCATCAACCAGCAAATGGTAAGATTTTGCGTTATTTCGAGCAAATTCAGGTAATTTCTCGACCAATTCATCAGCTTTGGCACCTCTTGGACCTGATAGGTCGATACAGTACCAATAATCGACAGCCGTGCAATGCGCTAAACAACTGGTGATATCCTTGTCTTTAAGCATACCGCATATAGCGCTGACACGCTCTACTCCACGATGCTTAAGTTGTTCCAGCTTTTCGTTCAGCACCCGCGCTGAGTCAGGGTTATGCGCCACATCAACAATGACAAGTGGCTCTCTGGATAAATATTGAAATCGACCAACAAACTGAAGTTTTTGAAACGCTAGCTGCAAAGCGCTTTCGCTTACTACTCCTGAGAACAATAGAGTAAAAGCCTGCAACGCAGCAGCAAGATTTGAGATTAATAAATCATTATTTGGCAAATCAGAAAATGAATAGGTTTTGCCCTTAATTTCCGCTTTAAAGTCCCAACCTTGGTCCGCTTCTCGAAACAGATAGTCATCCTGAGCCAAGTAACTTATTGCCTGTTTATCAGCCACTTCAGGCAATAGCAAATTGTCTGTAGCAGGATCAGCAATCACTACCGGGGTTTGCGCACGCATAATTCCAGCTTTTTCATGCGCCACTTTTTCCAGCGTATCGCCCAACCAGGCGACATGATCCAGGCCAATCGAAGTAATCACAGCAACATCGGGGTCAATAATATTGACCGCATCCATACGACCGCCTAAGCCTACTTCAAGAGCAACCAGATCAAGGCTTCTCTGTTTGAACAGCCAAAATGCAACTAAGGTAGTAAATTCGAAATACGTTAAAGGAATATCCTGCTGCTGTTGTGCTATAGCTTTGAATCCGCTTACCAGCTCAGCGTCAGTCACAGACTGACCATCAAACTTTATTCGCTCGTTGAATTTTAATAAGTGAGGAGAGGTATAGCTGGCAACGCACAAGCCATGCTCAATGGCTATAGATTCGAGAGCTGCAACAACAGTACCCTTGCCATTAGTACCCGCCACTGTAATCACAGGGCAATTTAGCTCAAGCAGATCCAGCCGTTCGGCTACTTGTTTAATTCGGGAGAGCCCCAGTTCAATATGATGAATGGGATGAGCCTGTTCGAGCCAGGCTATCCATTCAGCTAGCGTATCAAAATCTGGGGAGGCGCTCACTGCACTGTCTTACAAACAATCAGGCAGCTGGCTTGGAGAGGTTCAAAAATTTGGCCGCAAGACGAGAAACCGTGTCCCGCATATCACGACGATCAACTATCATATCAATCGCACCATGCTCCAACCAGAATTCGCTTAAACGGAAGCCCTCAGGCAGCTTTTCGCGAATCGTTTGCTCAATCACTCGCTGGCCCGCAAAGCCAATCAAGGCTTTTGGCTCAGCAATATGAACATCGCCAAGCATAGCCAAACTAGCGGTAACACCGCCCATGGTTGGGTCGGTAAGGACTGAGATATAGGGAAGTTTTGCTTCAGAAAGCTTGGCCAATGCAGCGCTGGTTTTAGCCATTTGCATCAAAGAAACTAAGGCTTCCTGCATACGCGCACCACCACTGGCGGAGAAGCAGACTAACGCTGAACGAGTTTCAATCGCCGCATTCACGGCACGCACAAATTTCTCGCCGACGACCGAACCCATCGAGCCACCCATAAACTCAAAGTTAAAGGCACAGGCCACAACCGGAACATCATTAACCGTGCCTTTAAAAGCAATTAGGGCATCGTTCTCATGAGTTTTCTTTTGTGCGCCAGCAATACGATCTTTATATTTCTTGGAGTCACGAAATTTAAGCATATCCACCGGCTTCATATTGGCGCCGATTTCTTTACGATTAGATTCATCCATAAACAACTCTAATCGAGTACGCGCTTTAATACGCATATGATTATTGCATTTTGGACAAACCTGCTGGCTACGTTCCAGCTCAGCATAGTAAAGAACGCTCTCGCAAGCGGTACATTTACTCCACACCCCTTCAGGAATGGACTTCTTTTTTTGCGAACCCTCTGGGTTACGCTTCGGTAATAATCGCTCTAACCAACTCATATTTTCAGTTTTTCATTAGTCGAATAAGAAATTGCACGCATTGTAACAGGTTTCATGGCAAACGGAATAATGCTCTGGTTTAACCACTTCGAGCTTTTGTCGACTCATTAACAACTCTAAAACCTGTTTCAAAGAAATTCGACCGGCAACACTATTCTGGTAAAAACAATGGCCCCATTGGGACTCTTGGCAAACCAAAGCTTTCTGGATAGTCAACATCCACAAGATAGAGTCCATTTGGACTGGCTGTTGGGGCAGCCTGAGTTCGGTCTTTGCCAACCAGTAACTGTCTTGCCCATTCGGGCTGTTGGCTGTGGCGTCCGATTTCGATAAGGCTACCGGCTATGTTTCTCACCATATGATGTAAAAAGGCATTCGCCTTAATATCTATGACCACAAACTGCCCGATACGCTCAACAAACAGATGATGAATATTACGGAAAGAGGTTCGAGACTGGCAGCTGGCTGCCTGAAAGGCAGCAAAATCCTGTTCTCCGGGGAAAAACTGACAGGCGTCATTCATGGCATCGATATCAAGCGGTGCTCGACACCAGGTCAGCCCTGCTCGCGCAATGGCTGGCCTTGTCGCGGTATTGGCAATAATATAGCGGTAACGTCGGGCAGTAGCGCTGAATCGGGCGTGAAACTCATCCGATACTGTGTGTGCCCACCTGACCGCAATGTCATCTGGCAGCTGAGTGTTTGCGCCCATGGTCCATGCCTTTAGTGGTCGCTCATTACTCAGTTCAAAGTGAATAACCTGCCCAGTAGCATGTACACCCGTATCAGTTCTGCCCGCACAAAATACTTCTATCGGCTGATCAGCAATCTTGGATAAAACCTGCTCTAAGGTTTGCTGTACCGAAAGCGCGTGCGATTGGCGTTGCCAACCGTGATACCTGTGTCCATCGTACTCAATACAGAGTGCGACTCTAGCCATAGCTTCAGTCTCTTTAACATGATGATAAATGAATAACACCGGGCAAAAACCCGGTGCTATTTACTAACGCTAAATTATAGCCTGGTTAAACTAGTGTTTAGCCAGCAGTTTAGCCGCCTCTTCACTTTGAGCAGCATTACCTTCCTTCTGAACTTCCTGCAAAATATCTTTTGCAGAATCTTCGTCACCCATCTCTAAATAGGCCTTTGCCAGCTCAAGCTTAGTCTGTACTTCATCTTCACTAATAGCTGACTCGTTGTCATCAACTGGTTCAAATGACATAGAGTCAGATTCTTCGGTAACCTTATCTTCATCATCAAGCGAGAAATCAATACTATTATCAGACTCAGCTATCGGTTTCACAGGCTCTGCTTTCAGTTTTTCCTCATTAGCGGTTTCTTCTACTTCTTTCTCAAAATCGCTCAGGTCGAAATCGAGAGAGTCGTCCGCTGAAGTCGTATCAACCTCCGGCTCTTCAGTAGCTTCAAGCTCAGAACTTAAATCAACATCAATGGCTTCGCCTTCATTCGGCTGGTCATAACCAAACACATCATCTTCATCAGGCAGCTTAGCCTCAGGTTTAGGCTCTGATGCAGCTGCTTTTACCGGCTCAACCAAAGAGCTCAGGCTGGCCACTTTAAGACCCAGTTTGGAATCATGATCAAAATCTTTTGAAAGTCCTTTTTTCAACTCATGGAACTTAGTCGCATTTTTCTGGCTGGCTAAAATTTCCATATACTTGACGCGTATTTCGTCATTATCTGGATCTTTTGATAACGCCTGTTCCAACACATGATTTGCTTCGGTCATTTTGCCGCGAGCAATTAAAACATCGGCCTCGCTGATTGGATCAGAAGGAGCGTCATCAAGTTTCATTTTGTCTTTATTGAGGAATGAGTCTCGCGGTGACACGGGTTCTTTTTTAGCGCCAGAGCCACCGAAAGATGGAATTAAACTTGATTCCCCCTCTTCTGGAGGCTGACGATTACGCCAATAGACTGCACCACCGGCCAATACCAATAAAGCCAATAGACCACCACCAGCCCAATACCAGAAGCCATCAGCTTCATAGAATGATTCTTCTCTAGTCTGTGACTTATTTGAAGGTGTCGATTGCGAGCTGGTTTCTGGCTCTGAAGCTTGTGCAATTGCACTATCAGCCTCATCCGCTGCAGACTCTTCTATCGTTTCCTGCTCTTGTGGTGAATCAATCGGCAAACTATCCTCTGCAACCTCAGCACTTCCAGACAAGACCGCTAAAGTATCATCTTCAAGCTGAACGCCTGTGTCAGCCAACTCATCTTTAGCTTCCAGTTCTTCTTTAAGCTGTTGGTTTTGGAGCTTTAGAGTTTCAACAGCTTCTCTGAGAGTATTCACTTCATTCTGTAACTCATCAACAGAATCGGAGTCTGTTTCCGAACCGCCAGCCTGATTGAGAGAGCTATCTTCAACACTGGCAATACTTAAGCGCCCGCCTTGTGTCGTAGAGTCATTACGAGCTTCCGTTTCGGTAACCGTCTTACGAACATCCAGAGGTGCCTGGTTACCTGATAATGACTTGCGATACTCGCTAAGAGCTTCAGCGTGGCTAATACCATCAATATAAGATTGCTCGGGAACGCTTAACTTATAACCTGCTTTGAGGCGGTTGATATCGTTATTGATAAAGGCATCAGGGTTACTGCGATACAAAGCAATCAGAGTTTGTTGTACGGTCGCATTGTTCGGTCTTACCTGGCTGGCAATGCTCCACAAAGTCTGTCCTCTGCCAACACTCCAGCTGTTGCCATCAAATACTGGCGCTGAACGGCGCTGGGTTGCCTCCGCTCTGGCTACAGGTTCTGAAACGGTTTGCTTGGGTTCTTGAGAAACCTCAGGTTCGCGCTGTGTTGTTTTAGTCGGTTCAGTAGTTCGTTTAACTTCTTCGGTAACACGCGATGGACGCTGAGTAGGCGTCACCTGAGTTTGACTTGGTTCGGAGCTGACCACAGGAGTGGTTTTATTGAATACAGGAGGATCAAGCAACAGCGTGTATTCACGCATCAACTTACCCTGCGGCCAATCTAATTCGATAATAATATTAACGTAGGGTTCTTTAATTGGGGAGTCACTGGAAACTCGAATCGCCTTTGAGCCGTCGCCTTTACTGTAGACCTCAAAACGTAGCAAGCTATGGAATGGCTCACGCGTTACGCCATATCGCTCGTAGGCTTCAAAAGATGCGATTTTAGCTCTTAAATCAGATTCTTGAAGATCCTTTGAAGAAAGGAGAACAATTTCCGCATTGAGTGGTTGGTTTAGACCTGATTCAGTTTTCAGTTCTCCAAGTCCAAGCGACCAGGCCTGAGAAGTCATTAGTGCCGTCGATACAGCGACAGTCGCAGCTAATTTACGAAACATAAGTGCTCCCTCTTAAATACCCTAAATAAAGTTCTAACCAAAAGCCAAACGATGTTTGGCTCTGAGGTCAGAACTTAAGATTATACTTTAAGTTAGCTATTGTTAAGTACTAATTTTGCGGCTATAAGTAATTTTTTACAAGTATTTCAGCGATTTGAACTGTGTTCAATGCCGCACCTTTGCGAACATTATCGGAAACAATCCACATTGCCAGCCCATTTTGCATGCCAACATCCTGGCGAATACGGCTGACAAACACATCATCTTTACCGCTGGCATGGGTTACTGGCGTCGCATAATCCAGCTTATCCATATCATCAACAACTGTAACACCAGGTGCGTTTTTCAACAGGTGTCGAGCCTGTTCAACGTCGAGTGGTACTCGAGTTTTAATATGCACGGCCTCTGAATGCCCGTAGAAGACAGGTACTCGCACCGCGGTTGGGCTAACCCCAATTGAGGGATCTTCGAAGATCTTATGAGTTTCCCACACCATCTTCATTTCTTCTTTGGTGTAGCCATTATCCTGAATCTTGTCGATATTCGGTAACACATTGAAAGCAATCTGCTTGTCGTAAACCTTGTGAGTAGCTTCTCGACCATTAAGTAATTGAGCTGTTTGGCTGGCTAACTCCTCAACAGCTTTATGGCCAGAACCAGAAACTGCCTGGTAGGTACAGACATTGATATGCTCAATTCCAACGTCATCCTGTATCGGCTTTAACGCCACCAGCAACTGCATAGTTGAGCAGTTAGGGTTAGCAATAATGCCTCGGTTTTTATAATCGGCAATTCGCTCAGGGTTAACTTCAGCAACCACTAATGGAATATCGTCGTCATATCTGAAGTGAGAAGTGTTATCCACCACCACGCAACCCGCTTCTGCCGCCTTTGGTGCATATTCTGCTGAAATGTCACCACCAGCTGAAAATAATCCAATATCGGCTTTGGAAAAGTCAAAGTCTGCAAGATTCTCTACTCGAACCGACTTACCCTTGAACATAACGCGCTCTCCTGCCGAGCGCTCGCTTGCAAGCAAGTATAAGTTCTCAACTGGAAAATCACGCTCTTCCAGGATCTCACGGATCGTAACACCGACCGCACCCGTAGCGCCGACAATAGCGACATTCACTTTTTTCAATCTAGTTCTCCGAAAAACACTTTAATAATGGAATTGACAGGTTTTCTAAATAAATTCTGTAACTACTTCTTTTTATTGAACATCAGCCAGACACGCATGGCTATATAACCGATAAAGCCGGCAGCAATCATGTAATGCGAAGCCAATACCCATAACTCAGCATTTTTCTCTGGATGGACATATTTCAATAAAAAACCTGCAGCGAATAACAGAATGGCTAAAAACGAATAACTCTGTAAGCGACGATTTCGCTTCAATTTTTGGATATGCATGGCGCGCTCCAGTTGCTCTTCACTTGAGCCTTTGAGCACGGCACCACAATGAGGGCAGACTTCCGCTTTGCTCGAAATGCGCTTGCTACATACAATACATCTAATAATTGCCATAACTTAACTCGTACTTTAATTGGTTTGTTTGAATCAGCCCAAAGCTTTGCTTGCGATTTCGTAAACATCCTTGGACAGATCAGGCAGTTGCAAAATACCCTGTAATTGCTCGCACATCAAGCGCTGACGCTCATCATCGAACTTCTTCCAGCGGTTAAAGGCCCCGGTTAAACGAGCAGCCGTTTGTGGGTTTACGCTGTAAAGCTGTTTAATTTGTTCTGCCAGAAAAACGTAACCCTTGCCATCCTTGCGGTGAAACTGCGGCAGGTTCGAACCAGCAAAAGCTCCCACCACAGAGCGAACCTTGTTAGGATTCTTAATATCAAAGGCGGGATGCTGGATTAAGCTCTCTACCCGTTCAATAGTTCTATCGGTTGGGTCAGTCGCCTGGGCAGACAGCCACTTATTGACCACCAACTCTTCATTCTGCCATTTTCGATAAAAGTCGTCAGCTATCTGCTTTTTATGATCATAATTAGAATGCATAAGCAACTGTAGAGCCGTTTCTGCATCCGTCATATTGTTACTGTTCGCCAACTGACTAACCGCCAGCTCATAAGCTTTGGGCTTATCGAGGGCAACCAGATAACTCAGGCAAACACCGGCAAAAGCGCGTTTTGCGATGGCAGCCTTATCCTGTTGGAAGTCACCCAGGTGATGATTGCCCTGATAATGCACCAGCCAATCCATCTCCAAATGTTTGGCCAATTCACGTTTAAGGAAATCATGTGCTGCAATAAGGTGATCCAGATTGACCCGCTCGACTTCTTCAATCAGCGCCTTAATATCAGGCAGCGTCAGAGCCAGAGCCTTGAAACGGCCATCCAAAGAGTCATCTGACAGTATATTCTGAACCGCATTGACCAGATGCAGCGGAAACTGCATCGGCTCTCCCGCTTCCTGTTCGGCACACAGCTGCCAAATCACACGGGTAAACAAGCGCTGCCCTGCTTCCCAGCGATTAAAGGGGTCATTATCATGCGCATACAGAAACGCCAGCTCATGGTCGTTATAGTCACAGAACAGGCGCACTGGTGCGGAGAAATTACGCAATAAAGACAGCACTGGCTTATGGGCAACGCCAATAAATTCAAAAGTCTGTTCCGGCTTTGTCAGGTGCAAAATGTCACCAGTTAACTGCTCCTTGTCAGAAACCAGCTCAAGCGGTAAATCATTGCCTCCTTTATCAAGTAAACCAAGCTTCAAAGGAATATGAAACGGCTCTTTATTGAATTGCCCGGGCGTGTCGGGACAGACCTGTCCAATACTCAAAGTCAGCTTTTTGTGTAACTCATCATATTCGCTGGTTACCGTTACTTCCGGCGTTCCAGCCTGTGAATACCAACGTCTGAACTGCTTCAGATCGTAGTCATTGGCATCCTCCATGGCACTGACAAAGTCTTCACAAGTGACCGCCTGTCCGTCGTGTCGCTCAAAATACAAATCCATACCTCGACGGAAACCATCAGCACCTAACAAGGTGTGATACATTCGAATCACTTCGGCTCCTTTGTTGTATACGGTAACGGTATAAAAGTTATTCATCTCGATATAGCTGTCCGGACGGATCGGATGCGCCATCGGGCCGCCATCTTCAGCAAATTGGTGCGAGCGAATCACTTTAACGTCTTCGATACGCTTAACCGCATGATCGGTCTGGTCAGCAGTAAACTGCTGATCACGGAAAACAGTCAACCCCTCTTTCAAACTCAGTTGAAACCAGTCGCGACAGGTTACTCGATTGCCGGTCCAGTTGTGGAAGTATTCATGGGCAATCACAGCTTCGACGTCTTCAAAATCCTGATCTGTTGCCGTTTCAGGGTGTGCCAACACATATTTGGTATTGAAAATATTAAGGCCTTTATTTTCCATGGCCCCCATGTTGAAATCACCAACCGCCACTATCATGTAGATATCAAGGTCATACTCCAGACCAAATACTTCTTCATCCCAGACCATGGCTTTTTTCAATGAGGCCATTGCATGATGGCATTGCTCAAGCTTTCCTTTATCGACATAGATTTCAAGTTTAATATCCCGTCCTGACTGAGTCTTGAAATGATCTTCCAGCAAGTCATAGTCACCGGCACACAATGCAAACAGATAGCTCGGTTTACGAAATGGATCCTGCCAGATAGCATAGTGACGGCCGTTGGCTAAACTGCCATGTTCGATTTGATTCCCGTTCGACAACAAATACGGATACTTCTTTTTTTCGGCTTCAATTCGTACCGTGAAGATACTCATTACGTCAGGACGATCCAGATAATAGGTAATCTTGCGGAAACCTTCGGCCTCGCACTGAGTACAAAACTTACCACTTGATAAATATAAACCTTCAAGGCTGGTATTCTGTGCAGGATAAATTTTGACTTTAGTAACCAGCTCAAAAGACGCCTGCAGATAATCCAAACCATCAATTTTATTGAGCCAGATAGTCAGTTGTTCTGAGTCAGCTTCATATTGTTCCTGCACTAGCTTCTGCCCAGCGACCGAGATTTCGAGCAACTCAAGCTCCTCACCATCCAGCACCAGACTGTCCGCTACCTCCGCAACGGGATTGGCCTGCAACTTCAAACGAGCAGTGACAATCGAATGCTGATCAAACAATTCAAAACTTAAATTGACCTCATCAATAAGGAAGGCTGAGGGTTTATAATCTTTGCGGTATTTTACTGGGATACTATCGCTGGTTTTCATAAAAGCTCTAAGTAGGAAGTCCAAGAAAATTATTAAAGTAAATTGCCGCTATTGTAGCAATCATGCACCTTATCCGATATAAAAGACTTCGCCAAAAACAAATAACCGATATAAAGTTTACATTATGTGCCAATGCTCAACCTTAGCTGATATCCTGCTCGGTGATGATGAAATTATCAGCAACAATCCTCAACACCCGTTACATGGACTTGATGAAGTGGACTGGAACCCATCGCAATGGGCCTGTCTGAATCAGTGCCCAGAATGTGGTCAACTCTGGCACATTGATATTGCCAAAGCTAATCAGATTGGGATTTGTGTCAAAGTTGCTGATCGGGCGGCCTGGAAAAAGCTCGACACGACCCATGCGCGTATTGATCTGATGGTTCAAAATCACGGCGGCTTAAGCTTTGAAATCTGTAAATGGAAACAGTGCAACAAGAACTGCGTCAGGGGTCTGGCTTTCTGCCCACAGCATGCCTATTTTGAGATGGATATTAAGGCCTGAGCACACATACTTATTTCTAGTTATGGGTGTGGGTTACAACTTAATAACTGCCTGAATTTAGATAAAAAAGTACTAATTTTGGATAAGTTTTAATAATCCATTGACCGACAAGCCGCAACAGAATTGATGGATCACTGGTCAGAAGAGCCAGTCACTATACAAAAGCCTTAAAAATCCGTACAATCGCCACCGAAAACAGCTGTTTTTAACCATGGGAAAGCTCAAATTAACGGCTGAGCGAATGCTCTAACTTATTCAAAAATAAGTATATTTTAAAAGTGACTGATAAAAAATCACTCTTCATAAACCGTTAACGAAAAAGCTTTATAAATCACGTATAATCGAACAAATTTTGCGAGAAGGTTCGATTAGACCAAAACTGTGAACCAACTTTCCCAGTAACCTTAGGAGAATGTAGCCTTGACGACTACAACTGTTGCTTCTTTTGAAATCAAGTACCACCAGTATCTTGATCCTCAGGGTAAACCAACCCAGGAACTACCCGCATTTGCCAAAGACATGGATAAAATGCGTCAACTTTACCGCGATATGGCTCTATTACGTGCTTTTGATGCAAAAGCATATGCCTTACAACGTACCGGTAAAATGGGTACCTACCCTGCTTCATTAGGTCAGGAAGCTATCGGCATTGGTTATGGCGATGCAATGACTGCTGAAGACGTCCTTATTCCTTATTACCGCTCAACCGGTGCCATGCTGAAACACGGCATCACCATGGAAGAAATCCTTCTTTATTGGGGCGGTGATGAAAGCGGTTCGAATTATTCTGTTGCTAAAGAAGACTTCCCAATCTGTGTACCTATTGCTAACCAGATCATTCATGCCTCCGGTGTTGCCAAAGCGATTCAAATGCGCGGCCAGAAACGGGCAGTTGCCACTGAGATAGGTGAAGGTGGTACTTCGGAAGGCGACTTCTATGAAGGTATTAATGTTGCTGGCATCTGGAATCTTGGTGTTGTATTCATGGTTAACAACAACCAATGGGCAATTTCTGTACCGACTGAAATCCAGACCGCTTGTGAAACCTATGCACAAAAAGCTATCGCAGCTGGTATCGAAGGCGTGCAAGTTGACGGTAATGACATCATCGCAGTAAAACAGGTTGCGGAATATGCGTTTGAAAAAGCGCGTAACGGTGGCGGCCCAACTTTGATTGAAGCCATCACTTACCGTCTGTGTGATCACACAACAGCAGATGATGCATCTCGCTATGATGATCCAAAAGTAAAAGAAGAAGCCTGGAAAAATGAACCAATGGTTCGTTTACGCAAATACCTCGAAGCGAACAAAGCCTGGTCTGATAAAGATGAAGAAGCCATGAAAGCTGAAATTGCTAAAGAAGTTGATGCAGCAGTTAAGGCTTATGAAGAGGCACCAAAACCTGGTCCAGAATTAATGTTCGACCACTTATACGCGGAACTACCAGAACTGACAAAACCACAACGTGAAGCAGCGATCAAGCTGGCCGAAAAAGCGCGAGGTGCAAAATAATGGCAGCGATTACTTTAATTGAAGCAGTCAATGCAGCAATGGCCTATGAGCTTGAGCATGATAAAGATGTTGTATTGTTTGGTGAAGACGTCGGTAAAAATGGTGGTGTATTCCGTGCAACCGATGGCCTACAAAAGAAATATGGTACAGACCGTGTCATCGACTCTCCTCTAGCCGAGTCAATGATTGCTGGCCTTGCCGTTGGTATGGCCGCACAAGGCATGAAGCCAATTGCAGAAATGCAATTCATGGGCTTTATCTTTCCGGCAGTTGATCAGATTTTCTGTCACGCAGCCCGTATGCGCCATCGTACCCGTGGCCGTCTGACTTTGCCAATGGTGATTCGCGCGCCTTATGGCGGCGGTATTCACGCTCCTGAGCATCACTCTGAGTCGACCGAAGCATTATTTGCTCATATTCCTGGCTTGAAGGTGGTTATCCCATCCAATCCAAGCCGTGCTTATGGTTTGATGTTGGCGGCGATTCGCGATCCTGATCCGGTGATTTTCCTTGAGCCAAAACGTGTTTACCGTATCGTTAAACACGAAGTTGAAGACAATGGCGAAGAGTATCCATTGGAAGCCTGCTTCGTTGATCGTGAAGGTTCGGACATCACTCTAATTTCATGGGGTGCCATGATGCATGAAACCTTGCAGGCTGCTGAAAAACTAGCAGCAGAAGGCATAGATGCTGAAGTGATCGATGTAGCGACAATCAGCCCTATTGATATGGACACCATTCTTGAGTCTGTACAGAAAACAGGTCGTGTATGTATCGTTCAGGAAGCACCAAAATCTGGCTCTATTGGCTCTGAAATTGCCGCGGAGATTGCAGAAAAAGCCATCCTAAGCTTACTCGCACCGATTGGTCGAGTATCAGGTTACGACACTGTCATGCCATACTACCGCTTAGAAAAACAATACATGCCGACCGTGGATCGCATCCTCGATGAAGCACGCAAAATCATGGAGTACAAATGAAACAGTTTAACTTACCCGATTTAGGTGAAGGCTTACCAGATGCGGAGATCGTACGCTGGTTAGTTAAAGAAGGTGATGAAGTAACTGTCGACCAGCCAATGGTCGAGATGGAAACTGCTAAAGCCGTGGTTGAAGTGCCTTCTCCTTTCGCCGGTCGTATCAGTAAATTGCATGGCAATGAAGGTGATGTCATTGATGTAGGCGCTGTTTTAGTGACCTTTGGTGAGGTTGGTGAAGTTGCTGAAGACGCACCTGAGCCAGCACCAGTTGCTGAACCCACAAAAGATGAAGCACCCTCACAAACATCAGCTCCTGCTGCTGGTAGCGACACTTTCTTACTTCCGGATTTAGGTGAAGGTTTGCCAGATGCGGAAATCGTGCGTTGGCTAGTCAAAGAAGGCGATACGGTTACCGTTGATCAGCCGATGGTAGAAATGGAGACTGCTAAAGCCGTAGTTGAAGTGCCCTCTCCTTTTGCTGGCAAAGTGTCTAAGCTTTATGGCCAGGCCGGTGACGTTATCGAAGTAGGTGCACCACTTGTAGAATTTGGAGGAACAGGCGGTTCCAGCAAACCTGCCGCTCCTGCAAAGGAAGCTGGCGAAGAAAAGCGCGCTGATAGTGGCACTGTGGTTGGCGCCGTTGAAGTCGGCAATCACGTTGTCGCTGAAACCGCTAACGCTGTTGTTAAAGCACTAGCCAAAAAATTGAAAGTGGACTTAACAAAAGTTAAAGGCACTGGCAAAGATGGCGCTATCACACAGAAAGATGTACGAGAAGCCGCTAAGTCAGGAGCTACTGCCTCAACTACTACGGCAGAGCAACCACAACAGACAGCCGGTGTTGATACTTCAAACCCTCTTGCCTATAAAGCCTCGCCTGCAGTACGTGCATTAGCACGTAAACTTGGTGTTGATTTGGGCGATTGTAATCCGACAGGTCGCAAAGGTTCGATTACCCGTGATGATGTTGAGCAGGCTTCTAAAGGCGGTTCTACTGCTCCACGCCAGTCACAACCAGCGATGTCTCCGCAACAAGCCAAAGGTTTGCCTGCTGTGAGCCTTGAAGTGCAGCCAGAGAAAGTGCGTGGTGTTCGTCGCGCCATGGCAATGGGTATGGCAAATTCACATGCTACTGTCGTTCCTACCAGTCTGGTTGAAGATGCTGATATTACAGCATGGCCAAAAGGTACAGACTCTTTAGCTCGTTATGTTCGCGCCATTGTTACCGCTGCAAAGCAGGTACCAGCTATGAATGCCTGGTTTGATGGTGAAAACTTCGAACGCTTATTGCACCCTAACGTCAATGTCGGTATCGCAGTAGATTCTCCGGACGGTTTATATGTACCGGTCGTTCATAACGCAGATCGCATGGATATGGCAGGGGTTCGCGCTCGAGTTCAAGAGTTACGTGAAAAGATTGAAACCAAGTCTTTGAAACAAGATGATCAGCAAAATGCGACCATCACCCTTTCAAACTTTGGCTCAATCGCCGGTCGTTATGGTACTCCGGTGGTTTCGCCACCTCAGGTAGCAATTCTTGGTACTGGCCGTTTCCGTAACGAGCTCAAGCTAACGGATAAAGGCATCACCAACGCAAAAATGTTGCCGTTGTCCTTAACTTTCGATCACCGCGCCTGTACTGGCGGTGAAGCAGCCCGCTTCCTGGCAGCTGTGATTGAAGACTTACAGTTAGCTCGCTAATTCAAGCAACTAGTCTCTTAGAAAAGCGTGATATCACTCGGTATCACGCTTTTTTATTAACTCTAAGATTTCATCTTTCTTATCTAAAGGCCAAATAAAGTGACCTGGATGAACAAACTTCAAACCTTCGCCTTTGAGTAACAACAGCACCTCTTTAGACTTATATTCAAGTATTGAACCTAATGATAAGTGCCATCGTTTCCATAGTCTCACTTCAAAACAACTTGGTATATCAATTGATTTGACTTTATAAAAGACATCTTTAACGCAAACATTCAGAATAATTCTATTCTCTAAGCTTGGCCCTGTTTCCATTTCAGGGTTTCTAATAATAGCTTCATACCTATCTTTTCCATAAACATCGGCAACGAACACCTCTAGAATAAAATCACTTTCAAGAACGAGTTCTTCTAATGATTTAGACTCAATTTGAGTAGCCTGTATAGTCGAGGAAAAACAAACTTGTATTAATAATGCCAATGCGAGTTGCTTCATAACCTTCTTCAGTAATATTTCTACACATTTGTATCCTAGCCGAATACTTTGCCCTTTGCTATGCTCAATGGCGATTTTGTATTGGAAATACTTGATAGATTTAGTGCGCATTTTTGGAGGCCTCTGTGGAAAAAACAATGAATAAACTACTGTTAACTGGCTTGCTGAGTGGCTTATTAGCTACTTCAGTTTCCGCCAAAGAACCTAATGATCCTTATATCTGGCTAGAAGAAGTCGAAGGTAAAAAAGCCCTTGAGTGGGTCGAAGAGAACAATAAAGTCTCATTAAGCTACCTGCAATCTCAACCTCTTTACCAGGATTTATATGAATCCAACCTGGACATATTAAATTCGGATGAGCGCATTCCGTACGTTACTGAAATGAATGGTTATTTCTATAACTTCTGGCGCGACGAGGACAATGTGCGAGGAGTATGGCGTCGCACTACTCTTGAAGAGTACAAAAAAGAGAGCCCAAAGTGGGAAGTTGTTCTAGACGTTGATGCGCTAGCAGAAAAAGAGAACGAAAACTGGGTCTATAAAGGCTCAAACTGCTTGTACCCAGATTACAAACTGTGTCTAGTTAGTCTTTCTCGCGGCGGCGCTGACGCAACAGTTGTGCGTGAGTTTAACGTTGAAAACAAAAGCTTTGTAAAAGGTGGGTTTCAATTACCTGAAGCAAAAAGTAACCTGAGCTGGATTGATGAAAATACTGTTTTTGTAGGAACCGACTTTGGTTCCGGCAGTTTAACCGACTCAGGCTACCCACGCATCGTCAAAGTTTGGAAGCGCGGACAGAAGCTTGAAGAAGCGACTACTATATTTTCTGGTAACCAATCTGATGTTGCAGTTCAGGGCTTTGTCACACGTGATAAGGATGAGTCTTATAAGCTTATCTATCAAGGCCTGGATTTTTACACATCAGAAATCTACTTACTCAATGATGATGGTCTGACTCAACTCGATCGACCAAAAGACAGTTCATTTAGAGCGATTAATAATGGACAATTATTATTAGAGTTAAAATCAGACTGGACTATAGGCGATAAAACCTATGAACAGGCCTCACTCCTCTCTATTGATATCAATGATTACTTAAAAGGTAAAAAGAGCTTTACCGAAGTTCTGGTTCCCGATGAGCGAACAGCTATCAGCGGTATTTCGTCTACAAAGGATTACTTACTCATAAACTTACTGAAAGATGTCAGCAGCGAATTACATCG
>NZ_JABURJ010000144.1 GCF_014762745.1 Kangiella sp. | reverse complement strand
TTTGTACATGGCGTTATTACGTCATGATTGCGGTATTGTTGTGCGGTTTTGGTGCGCTGGTTACTCGTGCGGCTTATCTACAAGTGGTGAGCTCTGACGAATTGGCGCAAGCGGGTGATTCGCGTTCGGTACGTGTTAAAGGCATTTCAAGCCACCGTGGCCTGATTGTTGATCGTAATGGTGTTGAGCTGGCGCGTTCAGTGCCTACCGAGTCGGTATGGATTGATCCAAAGACACTGTTGGCGAATGAAGGCGTTCTACAAAGCAAAGAGTGGAAGGCCTTTGCCGCTGCCTTAAAACGTAACGAAACACAACTCAATCAGTGGGTAAAGGACAGGTCGGATAAACGGTTCGTATGGCTTGAGCGGCATGTTGATCCCAATGTCGGACTTTATATTAAACGGCTCGATATACCCGGAGTCGAATTTAAAACCGAGTATCGTCGGTATTATCCCAGCGCTGAAGTGACTGCCCATCTTGTGGGCTTTACTGGTATTGACGACAAGGGTTTGGAAGGTGTTGAGCGTGCTTTTGACAGTTTCCTGACAGGACAGCCTGGGAGTAAGCAGGTGGTTGTGGACCTATACCGTCGAGTCGTTGAAGAGCGTGGCGTTCTAGCTCAAGCCGAACAAGGCAATGACTTGCAGTTGAGTATTGATTCGCGTATTCAGTCAACAGCCTACAAAGAACTTAAAAAGGCCGTCTTGCAGAATGGTGCTAAAGGGGGCTCGGTTGTAGTGGTTGACGTGGAAACTGGCGAAGTCTTGGCAATGGCCAGCCAACCATCGTTCAATCCGAATCGTTCAGACAGCCGCTTACCGGAGTTTACTCGTAACCGCTCGATTACTGATTTATTTGAGCCCGGTTCAACGGTTAAGCCATTGACAGTGGTGAGTGCCTTATCAAGTGGCAAGTTCTCAACCAATTCGACTATCGATACCTCGCCTGGTCGCATGAAGCTCGGCTATGCCTGGGTACGTGATCCACGCAATTATGGCGTGTTGGACTTGGATGGCATTATCAAAAAATCAAGCAACATGGGTGTTGCCAAGATTGCACTGGAACTCTCCGATGAAGAATTTTTAAGCACTTACTATAAAGTGGGTTTTGGTGTGGAAACCGGCTTAGGCATTCAGGGTGAAGCGGACGGAATTTTATCACCGCGCGCTAATTGGTCTGATCATGAAAAAGCCTCTATGTCCTACGGTTATGGTTTTATGGTCAGCCCGATTCAGCTGGCACAGGCCTATGCCATTTTAGGGGCTGACGGTGTGCGCAATCAGTTGACATTAATTAAGCGAGCTGAAGGTCAGGAATATCCACAGGAACAGGTTATAGAGCCAGAAGTTGCTCGCTCTGTCGTGTATATGATGGAAGAAGTGGTAGCTGAAGGCGGTACCGGTACTCAGGCTAAAGTAGAAGGTTATCGGGTAGCCGGTAAAACCGGTACTTCGCGTAAAGCAGTGCGTGGCGGTTACGGTGATGAATACGTGACTGTGTTTGCTGGCCTGGTTCCAGCGAGTAATCCAAAATTTGCCATTGTCGTGATGGTGGATGAGCCTGCTGGCGACAGTTACTACGGTGGTACCGTGTCGGCTCCAGTATTTTCTAAGGTAGCTGATAAAGCATTGCATTTAATGAATATTGCACCGGATAACAAGGTGGTAAAACCTGCGGTGGCCGCTGCAACCAATGTTGTGGGAGGTCAGCATGACTAACCTGCAACAACGAACTGTAAGCTTGAAAAAAATGATTAAGCCAGTAGTCAGTGAGCAGTTATGGAAAGAGCATGGTCAATTGGCAACGCTGGAAGTGACTGGCTTACAACTGGATAGTCGCCAAGTTAAAGAAGGCGATATGTTTATTGCTTATCCTGGCCATGCAACTGATGGACGTCATTTTATTGAACAGGCAGTCAATGCAGGCGCCTCAGTGGTGCTATTTGAACAAAATGATAGTGAAACGATTCTAAAAACCTTGCTCAATGACAACCAGCAAGTGGCAGCCTCCGCCAAGACTCTCTCCAGAGTGGTTCCTAGTGAGCTTTATAATTATAAGGAGGCTGTTTTAATTCCAGTTAAAAACTTGAGCGAGAAAGTGAGTTTAATTGCCGCCAGATTTTACGGTAATCCGACTAAAAAAATGTCAGTAATCGGCGTGACTGGCACTAACGGTAAAACCAGCTGCACCTATCTGTTGGCGCAGGCGCTTGAGTTTTTACAATATCCTACACTGATGCTCAGCACAGTGGGGAATGGTAATCCATCAAAATTGCATACAACCGAAAATACAACGCCTGATGCAATTGCCATTCAACGTTTAGCGGCAGATTATTTAGCACGAAAAAACTATCACATGACGATGGAAGTATCTTCACATGGATTGGTTCAGTCCCGTGTTGCAGCAGTCGAGTACAAGCTAGCGGTGTTTACCAATTTGTCACAAGACCACCTGGATTATCATGGTGATATGGAGTCTTATTTTCGGGCCAAAAGACAGTTGTTTTTAAATGACAATCTCGAGGCTGCCATCATTAATGCGGACGATGAATATGGACGCCGGTTATTAGCTGATGATGCCATAGGGTGCGCAAAAATCGCGTACAGCAGTATTGGGGAAAATGATGAGCTGAATGTTGAGCATTGGGTGATTGCACAAAACCAGACCTTTAACATGAAAGGCATTCAGGCTGAACTGCATACGCCATGGGGCACCAGCAAGTTGCGCTCCAGCTTGCTTGGTCATTTCAATCTATCCAACTTATTAGCGGTAGCTGGCGCACTGGGCTTTTTGCTCGGTGATATTAACAAATGGATCGTTGCTCTAAATGCAGCTAAAGCAGTGCCAGGTCGCATGCAAAGTTTTGCTAAAGCTGGCAAGGCAACTGTTGTGGTGGATTATGCGCATACACCCGATGCGTTAGATAAAACATTAAGCAGCCTTCGTCAACATTGTGATGGCGAGCTGTGGTGTGTATTCGGTTGCGGGGGTGATCGTGATAACAGTAAACGCGCTCTTATGGGAGCCGTTGCAGAACAAAAATCTGATCAGGTCATTATTACGGATGATAATCCACGCACTGAAGATTCTGGAGCCATCGTTGCAATGATCCGTTCGGGCATGAAAGACCAGTCAGCGACATACATACAAAAAAGAAAAGAAGCGATTGAGTTTGCATTAACTCACAGCGCAGCCAATGACATGATTCTAGTCGCCGGCAAGGGCCACGAGGATTATCAGCAGATTGGCACTAAGAAAATACATTATTCGGATCTGGAAACGGTCGCAGATTTAATGGAGGAGATCGCATGATTCCATTAAGTTTAAAGACCATTGCAGAAGTAACCGGTGGGCAGTTGAAAGGTCATGATATTACTATCAATAACCTTGTTACCGATAGCCGGGTGGATTGTCGCGATGCATTATTTGTGGCTCTTAAAGGTGACAATTTTGATGGGCATCAATTTGTCGATAAGGCAAAAGACCAGGGAGCAATTGCGTTAGTAGTTGAGCATTCGGTAGACAGCAATTTACCGCAAGTGGTTGTTGCTGATAGTGCAAAAGCACTTGGTAATATGGCGGCTTATGTCCGTGATCAGGTTAATCCATTTGTGATTGGTATTACTGGCAGTGCGGGTAAAACCACCGTTAAAGAAATGGTGGCCAGCATTTTGCGTCAAAAGGGAAATCTGCTCGCTACTCAAGGCAATTTCAACAACCACATTGGTGTGCCATTGACTCTGCTTCGACTGAAAGCAACGGATCAATTTGCCGTGATAGAAATGGGTGCCAACCATGTCGGTGAAATTGCCTACTGTACTTCGATTGCCAAGCCTGATGTGAGTGTCATTAACAATGTTGAAGCAGCTCATATCGAAGGATTCGGTTCCATCGAGGGTGTGGCAAAAGCCAAGTCAGAAATTTATGAAGGCCTGGGCAAAAATGGTACAGCAGTCATCAATCTGGATAGCTCCTTTGCCGATGAGTGGATGAAGCGTTATGACACACTTCATAAAATTACAGTTTCGCGCCATAAAGATGCCAACTTTGTTGCTGATAATTGTCAATTACAAACTAACGGTAATGTGATTTTTGATATGCAACATACACAAGATGGTAGCAGCCAGACGATTACTGTGCAGCTCCCTATTCCTGGTCTGCACAATGTATCCAATGCATTGGTAGCTTCAGCATTGGCATCGGTTGCTGGTGCAGATATGGAAATGATTAAAAACGGCCTTGAGACAATGGTTTCAGTTAAAGGTCGCTTGAATCAGTTCAAGGCAGCTAATGGTGCGCTGATTATTGATGATACTTATAACGCCAGCGTGCCTTCGGTTAAAGCTGCAACCGATTATCTGGCCAGTTTGTCTGGCACCAGAGTGTTAGTGCTTGGCGATATGGCTGAGCTGGGGGATGAAACCGAAAAATATCATCGTGAAATCGGTGAGTACGCCAAAGACAAAAATATTGACCGACTTCTTGTGTGTGGTCAATCAGTAAAATTCAGTGCAGAAGTATTTGGTGAACAGGCCCACTGGTTCGAAACAAAAGACCTACTCGTTTCTTACCTTAAAAGCATTATTCAGTCAGATTATAAAATATTAGTAAAAGGCTCACGTAGCGCCCGAATGGAACAGGT
>NZ_JABURJ010000036.1 GCF_014762745.1 Kangiella sp. | reverse complement strand
TGCGCTGGTTTAGGGTAAGTTCAGTTTTCATCTGCTAGGGTAGGGCAATGAATAAGTTACTTCCACAATACATCCTTATCTTGGTATCTAGCTTTTTGCTATTTGCTTGTTCAAGTGCGCCTGAGCGGCTACAGACTCAAACTCAACCCCAGACCATAAAGGAAGGGTATCAGTTCCCACAGCCAGCTTCGGCTAAGGGCGACAATATCGCCCTGATGGCACAATCCATGCTTGGGAAGCGCTATCTGTATGGTGGCTCATCACCACAGCAGGGGTTTGACTGTAGCGGACTTGTTTACTTCACCCACACTCAGGTTGGTGACTACGTTCCAAGAACATCTCGCGATCAGTTGTACGCTTCTCGTAAAATAACACTGAATGAGCTGCAGCCTGGTGATTTATTGTTTTATCGTATTAATGGTAAGCCATCGCATGTTGGAATTTACATCGGCGAGAAAAAGTTTGTCCACGCGCCATCAAGCGGCAAAGCTGTCTCGATTACGACTATGGACAACCCTTACTTTAAGCCACGTCTGATACGCGCTGGCAGACTCTACAAAGAGTAATTCATGAGTAAATCAATGCTATGAGCTGGCATCTGTACATTTTACGTTGTGGTGATGACACCTTATACACGGGCATCACCAATGATCTGCATCGACGCTTCGAAGAGCATCAGTCGAATGGGCCGAAATGTGCCAAGTATTTGCGTGGGCGTCAGCCTCTGACCATGATTTATCACACTGAGTTTGAAAGCAAATCCGAAGCGCTTAAAGCAGAGATTAAAGTCAAGCGATTGACCCGAGAGCAGAAAAAACTGTTAGCATCCGGTAAGCTAATCGTTAATGAAATCCCTCCTAAAAGTAAAATAAAGCTATAAGCCACAGGTTATAAATCAGAGTCAATGCAGCACGAACCTTTTAAACTAACCATTACGCGCAGTAAACGCAAAACCCTGGTCATTTATATTCGTGATGATGGAGTAGAGGTGCGCGCGCCATTAATGGCTCCGCAAAACTGGATCGACGAATTTGTCGAACTGAAAAAGCCCTGGATTCTAAAAAAGCTCAAACTTCAGCAGCAAAAGAATAGCGAACGCTTGAAACTCGAAGAGGGCGAAACGATTTTATATTGTGGAAAACTTTATGAGCTAAAGCTTTCCCAAGGCAAAAACCAGATAAGCTTAGAGCAGGACAAGTTGTACATCCGATCTCGTCAACTGGAAGAAGGCTATCTTAAAAAACAATTCCAGCAATGGTTGCTGCAACAAGCTAAAGAAAACTTTGAGCCCAGAGTATGGCAAATCGCGTCGGTTATGGGTTTAGATGACAAGGTGCAAGAGGTTAAATTCCGTAAGACCAAAACCAAGTGGGGGCACTGTACTACTAAAGGTGCGCTGCAATTTAACCCGCTTTTAATGATGGCTCCAGCCTCAGTACGGGACTATCTAATCATCCATGAACTGTGCCACCTTAAATATATGAATCACTCAAAATCATTCTGGCAGTTGGTTGAAGCCAATTGTCCCGACTATCAAGAGTCAGAGCAATGGCTTAAACAGCATGGGCATAGGGTTTGGTGTTAGTCTTTTTACCCTTTGTAGTTGGTAGGTTGGTGATGAGCGTAGCGAATCCCAACATCAACTTATCAAATATATAACTTGTTGAGATTCGCTACGCTCATCACCAACCTACGGGGCCTCGCTTTTAGAGGCGACGGTAGTTCTCAGCCTTCTTCCCTTTCAGCTAGCACTTGAACCCAGATACCTGTCTTTGGATTAGGTTTTGAGTCTATAAGTTCTATGGATTCGTCATCGAATGTATTTCGCTCTATTTGGTTTGAACACTCAATTAGGAAGTTAGCTAGTTTATTCAATTCCTCGGATGTTGCTTTGATTTGCAAGTCCTGAATATCAATTGGTATTAATCCTTCATCTTCATTAAATTCAGTTGGGTATCCAATCAGTTCCATGCTGTTATTTGCTCCTCATGTATTCTACTTCAAGTAGAGTAGTTGTACTTTTTCTATAATTCAACTCATAACGTAACGATTACTCCGCTCATTACCAACCTACGGCTCTTCTTGTTTGTCTAAAAAATAACCACAAACCCTACACAAATCCCTCGATAACCGTTACAATCGCGCCTGAATTTTGCACTGGTTTTACGTTCCAGCGAGCGAGAGGTAACAATGAGTCAAACCAAATCTGTATCAGCAGAATCGTCTGCTGTGTCTACATCTTCTTCTGTTTATAACGAAACGACGCATCCGATTGTCGTTTGCGCCATGTATAAGTTTGTCACCCTTGAGGATTTCGAGGCTATCCGTCAGCCGTTGCTGGATGTGATGTTGCAGAATGAGATCAGAGGTACTTTGTTGCTAGCCAAAGAGGGTATCAATGGTACCGTGGCAGGAACGCGTCAGGCGATTGATACTCTTCTGGCCTGGTTTAAGCATGACGAGCGTCTGGCGGATATTGACTATAAAGAGTCTTATGACGAAGAAATGCCATTTTATCGCACTAAGGTCAAGCTGAAGAAAGAAATCGTCACCATGGGCGTTGAGGGGATTGATCCGAAGCGCGTGGTCGGCACCTATGTGAAACCAAAAGACTGGAATGATTTGATTTCAGATCCTGAAGTGGTATTGGTTGATACGCGTAATGACTACGAAGTACAGATCGGTACCTTCAAGGGTGCGCTCAATCCGAATACCGAAACTTTTCGTGAGTTTCCTGAGTACGTAAAACAAAACCTTGATCCGAATAAACACAAAAAAGTAGCGATGTTCTGTACTGGCGGTATTCGCTGTGAAAAGTCGACGGCCTATTTAAAAGAGCAGGGTTTTGAAAATGTGTTCCACCTCGAAGGCGGTATTCTAAAGTATCTGGAAGAAGTGCCGAAAGAAGAATCTATGTGGGAAGGCGAGTGCTTTGTTTTCGATAATCGTGTTGCAGTCGATCACGAATTAAAGAAAGGTCAGTATGATCAATGCCATGCTTGCCGTATGCCGATTACCGAAGAGGAAAAGCAGCACGAGAAGTATGAGAAAGGCGTTAGCTGCCCACATTGTTATGACAAGCAGACGCCAGAGCAACGCCAACGCTACGCTGAGCGTGAGCGTCAGGTTCAGCTCGCTAAAGCGCGTGGTGAAGAGCATATTGGCTCTGACGTGCTGACCGCAATGGCTATGCGTCGGCAACAGAAAAAGCGTATGAGAGATCTGCAGAAACAAGCGCAAAAGAAAAAGGCTAAAGGTTAAATCATGTCGCTGGTCATTTCTAACAATGTTGTTATTCCTGATTCTGAAATAGAGTTAACAGCCATCCGTGCGCAAGGCGCAGGTGGCCAGAATGTCAACAAGGTGGCCAGCGCGATTCATCTGCGCTTCGATATTCACGCTTCTTCATTACCTGAGTTTTATAAGACTGAGTTGCTAGCGCTTAATGATAATCGCATTACTCAGGATGGCGTGGTGGTCATTAAAGCCCAGAAACACCGTACCCAGGATCGTAATCGTGACGATGCATTGTCACGTTTACGTCTGTTAATTCAGTCAGTTGCCAAGCCTAAAAAGAAGCGTATCAAGACCAAGCCAACCAAGGCGTCAAAAGAGAAACGCCTTGAGAAAAAGACTCAACATTCACAAAAAAAATCAATGCGCAAGAAGCCACAAATTTAGATTAGGCTATCATAGGTTGCTTTCAGCAGCTTTTCTGTCACCTCCCAACCAATACAACTATCTGTGATCGATTGTCCATAGATTAGTTTCGCTGCAAGCGGTTGATTCCCCTCTTTTAAGTGACTTTCCAACATGACGCCTTTAATGTGCTGGTTACCTGTGATGACTTGTTTAACCACTTCCTGCATGACCTTTGGTTGATTGTTATGATCCTTGTTCGAGTTACCGTGACTGCAATCAATAATTACCGCAGTATTGAGCTGTTTTTGCTGTAACTTATCGACACATTGAGCAACACTGCGGGAGTCATAATTAGGTTTAGCCCCACCACGTAAAATAATGTGACAGTTTGGGTTACCTCTGGTGTGAAGCAGGGCGGTTTGACCGCTGTTATCGATACCAATAAAACTGTGCGGAGAGGATGCAGCCAGAATGGCATTGGTGGCCGAATCTAGCGAGCCATCAGTGCTGTTTTTAAAGCCTACTGGCATGGATAAACCTGAGGCCATTTCGCGGTGAGTTTGTGACTCTGTGGTGCGTGCGCCAATCGCTGACCAGCTGATAAGATCGGATATGTATTGTGGAGTGATGGGGTCAAGTGCCTCCGTGGCTACTGGAAGGCCTAATTCGGCTAACCAGAGTAATAAGGAGCGCGCCTTGCGCAGGCCAAGGTTAATGTTATTGCTGCCATCTAAATCAGGATCGTTGATTAAACCTTTCCAGCCAACATTAGTTCTTGGCTTCTCAAAGTAAACTCGCATGATGATGAACAGTTTATCGTTAAGCTGTTGATGAAGTCGATACAGTTTGAGCGCGTACTCTTTAGCACTGTCTATGTCATGAATCGAACAGGGGCCACTGATAACGATTAACCTTTCATCTTTACTGTTTAAAATATTTTGAATGGTCAAGCGGCTGTTTAAGACTGTAGATTTGGCCTGTCCTGAAAGTGGCAGTTGGTGTTTGATCTGTTGTGGCGTTGTCAGCAGATCGAGCCGTTCGATGTTGGTATTCTCAACTTTCCAACCTTTGACTGGTTTTGCATTAACAGAATTCATTGGCGTTGCCCCGAGTGTTTAATAATAGAAGTGTCAAGCTTGGTAGCGATCACATCATGTTTTGCATAACAACCTAAGCAATGAAGACTATTGGCGACTTGCTCAAGTTCGTGTAGAGCATTTGAGAGGTTGGTATCTGTGATATTAGCTTCCAGATCGATGTAGAATCGCTCATGCCAGGGTTGGGTTGGAATTGGCCTTGATTCCAATTTGCTCATATTAATCTGATTGTTTTTCAGGATCTGCAAGCAGTTGAGGAGGGCGCCCGGCTCTTGTCCTGTTTCCAAAGCTATCGTGGTTTTGGCAGGTATTGCAGGCGGAACCTTAAGGTCCTGTTTGGCAATCAGTAAGAATCGAGTGTAGTTTTCCTGATAGTTATTAATGGCATAAGACAAAACCTTCAGTCCCGACTGTTCGGCGGCCTGTTCGCTGGCAATGGCTCCAATGCTTGGGTTCTGATACTCGGCTACCAGTTTAATTGCAGAGCTTGAACTTGTTCGGAAGTGGCTTTTGAGGTAAGGATGCTCAAGGAAAAAATTTTTACACTGAGCGATAGCCTGAGGATGTGAATAGACATCCCTTAGTGTTTCGATAGACGCCTGCTCAGTGCCTACTAAACAGTGACGTACTTTAAGTTTTTCCTCGCCAACGATTTTAAGATGATGCTCGGTTAGTAAGTCGTAGATCTCGGTAATGTTTCCGGAGGTAGTATTCTCGATGGGTACAATCCCCATATCCACCGAGCCATTATCAACTTCTTTAAAGATTTGCACGAATGAGTGACAGTGAACGGTTTCAAGTTGCTGCTTCTTTGTTGAGAAGTGATTATTTAATGCAATGTGGCTGTAGGATTCTGGTTCCCCTAAAACTGCAACCTTAACAGCATTTAATCCTTGCTCCTTGGTTTGCTCAATAAAATAGTCATACTGACTTCGAACCGAGTCTTCAATAATATTATGGAATAAAGTTAGGGTGGTGGTTGGGGCAATTCCAAATTCCAGGCCCTTTTCGACCAGCCTGGTAAGTAGTTTTTTCTCGCGGGCCTCATCGCGTATTTTCCCATTATTGGCCAGTTTGTAGGCGGCCACCTGCAGGCTCAGTTGGCGCCTTTGAGCAAAAGTTCTCAGGAGCTCTGAGTCAAGCCTGGTGATGGCTTCACGAAGCTGCATAAGATCGGTTTCAGGTGTATTCATTTCGCACTCTCTTCATTCAATAGTTGCGAGCAAAAAAAAACCTCCCAGAAGGGAGGTTTTTCAGCTGTTCTTTGTTTTACTTTTAGTGACCCGAACAAGACTCCTCCGAAGATTTCAGAGTAAAGAAATAAAAGTAAAACTGTTGGATTTGCTTGTTCATGGATTAATCCTATTTATCTGGGCTCAGGCTGTCAACACTTTATCTTTCCACCCTTATGCGTTATTGCTTATGGTTATATACGCTTATCCAATCAGGCAGAGCTGTGTAGATATATCTGAGAAATTTCTCTACAATGCTTTCCGTTCGCTTTCCACTATTGGTTGCACTACTTTAGTTAAACTGAGAAGGAAACTCGGAAATCACTAAAGTCGCGAAAATCGTTCGGGATTGTGCAGGTAAGTTGCTTATTTCTCGCATAAGCCAACTCAAATTGACTTACCTGTTTCTTCGCTGAAATGCTGCAATCAATTTATAGCTGAAGGGAAAGCTAACATTTTCCTTTTATTAAAGGTTCTACCCCAGAGTCGCTATCTGACTGTATGACTGAGCAGTCTATAGCGACTCGTCCTTTTTCACATCGCTTATTTAAATTCATGAACTAATACAAAGATTTACAAACTCTTGGTTGGTCAATGCCTTAGCTGTTGTTATGCTAAATAGTAATCAAGTAAAGACAAGGGGAATGGTATGGCACAACTTAAACGTAGTAAGGATCGTATGATTGCTGGTGTTTGCGGTGGTTTGGCCAAGTGGCTTGGCTGGAAACCCAATCCCACGCGCCTGGTTTACGTTTTACTAAGTATTTTCACTGCTTTTGCGGGTGTGCTGGTTTATCTGATCTTATGGATTGTGTTGCCTGAAGAATAAAGCCTGTAGGAAAAACAAAGCCTCTGCAAGGTTGGAGAATCTTGCAGAGGCTTTTTTATAGTTAACGATTATAAGTTAGTAACCAGCCGCATGACCATCTTTACGCGACTCTGAGGCACCGTAGTAAACGCCTTCTTCTTCATCCCACATAATGGCCTGATAACCGCCGAAACCGCCGTTACCGAAACGTACGTCATGGCCTCGGTTTTCAAGTTCGCGGAATGTTTCCATGGAAACACCGGTTTCAAATTCAATATAGCCGCCATCTTTCAGGTAGGCTGCCTGGCTTTCGGTTGGTTCTGTTGAGCCCATGTGCTGCCAGCGAGTGGCGTCACCTGCTTCCTGCAGGTTCATGCCATAATCCACCATATTAATCAGAATTTGAACATGGCCCTGTGGCTGCATGGCTCCGCCCATGACACCATAGCTCATGAAAGGTTTGCCGTCTTTGGTGATAAAGGCTGGGATAATGGTATGGAAAGGGCGCTTGCCAGGTTCATATACATTGGCATGCTCAGGATCCATCGAGAACAATTGGCCGCGATCCTGGAATACAAAGCCAAGGCCTGGCGTGACCACGCCGGAACCCATGCCGCGATAGTTACTTTGAATCAACGAAACCATATTGCCGTCTTTGTCAGCAGTGGTCAGGTAGATGGTGTCACCTTCTTCAAGTCTTGGGTTACCGGCCTGTACCGTGCGTGCTGCACGATCACCGATCAACTTAGCGCGTTGCTTGCCGTATTCTTCTGAAATCAGCTCATCAATGGGTTGTTTGCTGAAGTCGGTATCAACATAGAACTTGGCTCGGTCTTCAAAAGCCAGCTTTTTAGCTTCAACCAGTGTGTGTAGAGATTCGGTGGTGTTAAAACCCATTGCCTTCAGGTCAAAATTCTTCAGGATTTGTAGCATCTGTAGTGCTGCGATGCCCTGACCATTAGGCGGCAATTCCCACAGGGTATAGCCTTTGTAATCGACGCCCAATGGCTCAACCCAGTCTGAGGTGTGCTGGGCAAAATCTTCATAGCGCAGATAGCCGCCTTCCTTTTTCATGAAAGCATCAATCTTGCGCGCAATTTCGCCTTTATAGAAAGCATCTCTGCCTTTGTTGGCCAATATGCGGTAAGTATTGGCTAAATCCGGATTTTTGAAGATTTGGCCTTTACGAGGTGCTTTCCCGTCAATGGTAAAGGTTTCTGCGAAAGCTCCTGGTTGCGGACTCAGACGAGGAACGCTGAGATCCCAGTAGTAGGCAATCAGTTCAGTGACTGGGAACCCTTTTTCAGCGTAATCAATTGCGGGAGCTAAAACCTGCTTCATTGGCATCTTGCCGAATTTATCATGCAGCTCAAACCAGCCATCGACGGCACCCGGTACAGAAATCGGTAACATGCCATAGGGCGGCAGGTCGTCACGATTTAATTTATCTAATTCTATTTTGAGCTGATCATAGGACAAACCCAGTGGAGAGCGGCCAGAGGCATTTAAGCCGTGTAGCTTCTTATCTTTAGCACTCCAGACAATGGCGTATAAATCGCCACCAATACCGTTGCCGGTTGGTTCCATTAAGCCAAGCGCCGCATTGGCTGCGATGGCTGCATCTATGGCATTGCCACCTTGTTTCATAACGTCTAAGGCGATTTGAGTTGCAAGCGGATGACTGGTTGCTGCCATACCAGTTTGTGCAATGACTTCGGATCGGGTGGCGAACTCTTTACCGGTCACACGGTCTGCGGCCTGAATACTGGTTGCCAGCATAGTGCTGGATAGTCCAAGCGAAAGTGTGAACAAAGCGAGGTTTCTAAATGATAGTTTCATTAATTTTCTCCTGTGCGTGTCATAGCACTCTAATAAACTTTGCTCTGGAAATAAATATGGCGTTAAGATAATAGGCCAGAAATCACAGTCAAATAGAGGAAAACTATGATTAAAGTAGGAGATACGTTACCTAATGTAACGTTAAAAGTGATGGGCAAAGATGGCCCAAAAGATATTACTACCGATGAAATATTCTCAGGCAAGAAAGTCGTCTTGTTTGCTGTTCCCGGTGCCTTCACACCGACCTGTAGCGCGGCGCATCTGCCGGGTTTTGTGGTTAATGCAGATGATATAAAGTCCAAAGGTGTAGATACAATCGCCTGTATGTCTGTTAATGATGTCTTTGTTATGGACGCCTGGGGCAAGGCGCAGAATGCGGACGAGATTATGATGTTGGCAGATGGTAACGCGGATTTTACCGAAGCTATGGGTATTGAAATGGATGCCACTGGTTTTGGTATGGGCGTTCGCAGTAAGCGATTTGCCATGATCGTTGATGATGGCGTGGTAAAAGCTTTGGAAGTGGATGAGAAGGGCTTCGAGAAAAGCTCAGCGGAAAATATTCTCAGCAAGCTTTAATTTTTCCAGCTCGGTAATTAAAAAGGCCAGCTTTGCAGCTGGCCTTTTGTTTAGCCAATAGGCCAAACTTATGATTTCTCGTTTGGCTTTTCGTCGCTGATTTCAGTGGCTTTTTTGGCTTTTTTGTTCTCTTCGGCAAGCTCTTTCAGAGTTGCTTCGATACCCACCTGAGCGATTCTTTCGCGGTATTGAGTGGCATAACTCTTAGCCATGCTAACACCTTCGATAATAACGTCAGTGACCAACCACTTGTCATCAGAGCCGTATTTCAGGCGGTAGTCGATCAGAATTGGCTCACCTTCCTGTGGAACAATAACTGAACGGACATTAGCGGTATTACCGCTAGTAGAATACTGAGTTTCTTCATAAGTAATTGGCTGACCGTCATAGTTGGCCAAACCTTTGGCATAACTGTTAAGCAATAAACCAATGAACTCCTGAATAAAGGTCTCGCGCTGTTCTTCAGTTGATTGTTCCCAGTATTCACGGCCTAGGATGCGCTTTGCCATATACTCAGTATCCACTTCTGGAAGCAGATAAGTTTCTATTAAACCTTTAGCATAATCCGCATCAGCTTTGATCTTTTCCTTATTGGCAAGGATTTCGCCGCTGATTTGCTGCGTTACTTCTTCTAAGTGTACCTTTGGATCAACTTTGGCAGTAGCCGTAAAGCTGATTCCAAAAATAGCTATTATTGTAAGCATTTGATTAACAATGCGTTTCATGGGTTCACCTTAACCTTTAATCTTGGGTTGTTATTGAGACGTCAATAACGTCATATTGTGCCATTCATCGAAAGGCGGTTATTTTACTATTGCTAGCTATCCTAAACAATTAAACTTAACGCACGCTTAATGTGAATTTTGTAACAGCCTGTGCGATATTTACATTTTATAAAAATGTATGTTTTATCAGTAAGTTAGGAAAGTTTTCTCAAGTTAGATGCAGCGCGCAGGCTTGGGTAATCCGGCTATTTTTGTTGCCTGTTTGGCGGGACCTTCCGGAAATAGAATATGCAGATAGATGCTGGAACCTTTTTCGGCTGACCATTCTTTAGCCAGATATTTGACTAATGGGCGAATGGACGGGCTGGTATTGAACTCTTCATAAAACTTGCGAACATACCAGATGACCTGCCAATGATCATCGCTCAGTTCAATGCCTTCTTCTTCAGCGATGGCATTGGCGATCGCTTCGTTCCAAACACTGGAGTCCGTTAAATAACCTTGCTTGTCGCGCGGAAGATTGGCCAGTATTTCGTTCATAGTAAAACCTATAACCAGGAGACTGACTTATCGAAGGATAAGGTTAACTCCACAAACTGTGGGTAATCCACCAGCTGCCAGCCATCGACAATCTGGTCTTGCAGTCCGCGGGCAATCAAATCTTCTTCTAAAACATACAGTTTTAAGTCAGGGAGCTCCGCTTGCTCGCTGGTCGCCAACATAACCGCATCTTCAGTCAGCAAAACAGCATCCTGCTCAGCCATATAAGGAAGAGCCTGGTTGAGTTTTGTCGGTTGGTTAATAATATAAAGGCTTTTCATAAGCGGTTCTTAAAGCGTTAACACAAAATTGCTGTGGGCAATTTTGCTCTTAATGGTATCGGTTGCTACTGGCTGTATTCCGTCAATATCAAGTAGCCGCCCCATGTCCAGTTTAAATTTATCCAAATCTTCCTGAGCAACATAAACGTCTTCAATGCCGTACAGCGGCAGTGCTTTAAAGGTGGATGAGTGATTCTTAATATGCAGGATATCCGGCTGCTGATTGTTGAGTAGCTGATAAACACCATCTTCAACAAAGATTGCAGTGATCGGCATATCAAAAGCTGCCGCCATCAAGGCAATATCCAAAAGTTCGCGGCCCGCTTGCGAGCCATAAGGTGCTTTGTTGAAGATGATGCAAATGGATTTATTCATGGCGATTATCCAAATGTAATCAGGCGATCACTTTCCAGCATCGCTTCGGTTAATTGACCCAGTCCACTGATTTCAAATGCGGGATCAAGGTTGTCACCGGTTAAGGCATTACGTTCGGCTTCTGAAGCGTTAACGATGCCTCGCTTATTGGCTGCCGTTACGCAAGCGATTAACTCGATATCCTTTTCAATAGCCAGCTTCGCCCAAGCTTTGGTCAGATTAATTTCATCAGCAGGAGGCGCGTGCAAACGACTGGCCACCAGAACACCGTCGGCATAGAAGAATACCCGCATAAGGCTATGACCTTGCTCTAACAAAGTTCTTGCAAACTGAATAGCGCTAAACTGCCCCTGAGAAGAGTAGGGGTTAGCGGTAACAAGTAATGAAAAGGTTGCCATTGGTTGTTTGATCGCTCACTGCAAAGATGTGCGCATTTTAGCAGAGTGGTTGACCAAGGCCTAGTCATCATGGCTTGTTTACTATGGGCACAAAAAAGGCGCCCGCAGGCGCCTTATAGACTCATGGCCGGTTATTTTAGGCCGAGTGCGTCTTTGCCCTGTTTGAATACCACATCCACAGGGATCTGCTTCTCTTCAAGCATTTTCAGGTCACTGGCCAACTGGTCATCAATAATACCTTGTTCTTCAAGAAGTGTTTTGGCGGCCTGATAGTCTCCGTCACCCTGAATCGTTAAGATTTTATTGGAAAGGGCGTCAACAGCTTCGGTCATCTTGTCAAAGTTGACGCTGTAATAGCCTGTTTCTGGGTCGCGACTGAAAGCGCCAGCTTCCTTAAAGAAGTTGAAGCGAACCATATTGGCACGGCCATGTGCGCTGGATGCACCAAAACGCACTGAGCGGAAGATACCTGCCAGGAAGGTGACATAGTTATCCATCAGCTCACCATCTTTGATTTCGCCTTTTTCATACAGCTTGCTGACCATGTACAAGCCTAGAATATCGGCTTTACCTTCTTCCAGAGGCGATGCTGTTTCTTTAAGTGCTGCACGAACGGTATTTGAGCCATCAATGGTATTTTTAATGCCGAGACCATGCGCCACTTCATGGAACATGGTATTGGCAAAGAAAGCATCAAAAGTGATGTGCTTGCGCTGATCCGGGTGGATCAGCTGTTCCGAGATAGGTACCAGAATTTTGTCGAACTTGGCGCGCATGGCGTTTTTCAGCTGCAAGCGACGAGTACCTTTGGCCAGCTGTACCTGCTCATCATTGGGCAAGTTAATGGCAATGGTTTTTGAGCCAGCATTGCTGTCGCCAGCATAGTAAACAACGTCATAGGCGTTTAAGTCGCTGTCTGTGCCCGGCATTTCCTTCTTATACTTTTCATCTACGGGCAGCCCTTGTTGTAACTCAGGTAAGAAGGCTGCGAAACGTGACAGGCGTTCGCTCCATTCCAAATCTTTGATTAATACATAAGCTGAAAAAGCGGTTTTGTAGCCAAAGAGCTGATCTTCATAGTTCTCGATTGGCCCGATCACTAACTCGACAGGATTAGATTTCATATCCATCCAGGCCAAATCTGAAGGCTGGTAGTTATCGGTTAATAATGCATCAGCGCGCAGTTCAAGGTATTGTTTAAAGCCTTCATCTTCTGCTAACTGTGCCGCGCCTTTTAATAACTTGCTGGCTTCTTCCAGTTCATTTTTAAAAGCTACCGAATAGGGTACTAGCGTGAGGTTGCCGTTTTCATCACGACGAACCAGTGAGTAAAGGCCATCTTTATCTTCCTGCTCCCAGGCTTCAAATTGGGCAACGGTCATGTCGGAAGGATAGAACTGAGCACCTTTACTTTTGACATCATAGCCATCAATAAAGGGTTGATTGCCGTCCAGCCGATCCCAGGGACCGTAGTTGATGATGGCGAATTGTTTTGCTTTTGGATCATCAATTTTGGCCAGTAGTGCTTCTTTATCGCCGTAAGCCTGTTTCCAGAATAGATTATCCATGATTTTCGCTGCATCAATCAGCAAGCTGATCATTTGTTTCTGGTTGTCCGACAGGTGGGATAAATCACTGGTTAAAGTGAAAGGAGCATAAATATCAAAACGGCTATAATCACTTTCTGCTGATTCAGTTTTTTCTGTTGTATCGTTTTGCTGTGCCAGAGCCTCCATTTTTTGCTCATCAGCAACTGGAGTTTGGGGCTGTTCAGAGTCATTGCTACAACCACCTAATACCAGTGCTATAGCAAAGGAAACTGTGCAGATTTTATGTTTAAAGCCTTTCGCTTTTTGAGTATGTGTATTGTTCATAGTCGTGTCCTGTTATCACTTGAAACCAAGTTATCTTAATATTTACTAAATACGTATTTTTCTCGCTTAACCTGCTTAACCCCAAATTCTTTATCTTTTAGCAGATTAAACACATCATCAACCATATTGGGGTTACCGCACAGGAAAGCCATATCAGTTTCAGGATCGGGGTTGAAACTTTCCAGTGTAGTTTGAACATAGCCTTTGGAGCAGCCAGTCGGTAATGGCTCCTGTTTGCTTAGGCAGCGGTGAAAGAAGACGTTGTCCTGTTCGGCGGCATGCTTAAAGTCATCAAGGTAGAACATATCTTGCTCGTATTGAGCACCAAATAAAATATGGAACTCGGTATCTGGATAATTTTTGAGCTGGTTGAGCATGCAACGGTAAGGAGCAACGCCAGTACCCGTGCCAATGAGAAATACGCGCTTGGGTAATTCTTTAGGGAGGTAGAGCAAACCAAATGGGCCGGTAATGTCTATTTCGATACCAGGTTTGGCATTAAAGAAAAATTCGGTGGCTTTGCCGCCCTCAACATAAGCTACAACAATTTCAAGATACTGGGTGTTTTCCGGGCTTTGCTCAAGATTGGCGATGGAATAGCTACGCTTTAAGGGCTTGTCGCCTTCGTGTGGCAGGATAAAAGAAACGAACTGCCCGGGTATGTAGGTGAAATGCTGTGGCTCCACAAACTTGAACACAAGCTTGTGAACTTTTGGGGTTATCTGCTCATTTTCGGTCAGTTGTACGCGAAAAGTGGGTAATGGCATAAAGGCTCTCAATTTTTCATTTTGCAATCATTATAGGTTATAGCAGTGAAATTTCCATACGCCAAAGCGTCTAGCCATTAGCAAATTCTACTGAATTCAGTTCAGGATAGATTCAGTTGCTAATTGCTTTAATGAAGCCATGATTGAGTAATTTCAGGATTTTATCTGTCTCTATTGACATTGTTTAGAGGGTAAAATCGAGACGGGGTTTTAGGAGTCTATTATGAACATAGCAAAAACATTATTTCCTTTAGGTGTGACCTTATCCGCGATTTTGTTTGTCGGTTCGGCTGCTGCAGAAGATCCGCAAGTGCGTATTTCTGGCAAGTCACCGACTAGCAGTGTTGGGGAAAACAAAAAACAATCTGAGAAGGATGCAAAAAAGGTGAGTACTGAAGCGGTCGATGTAAATCGCACTTCTTCCTATAGTTCAAAGCAGGTAATCACAGATTTAAAAACAGAGTTGCAGCTTGAGCTTGATAAATCTACCGCGAAAACGCGTAGTGAGATGCGTGCTCAGAAAAGTGATCTGCCTGAGAAGTCGGAAAAGAGCATGAGCTCCAGCATGAACCACCTATATGTTTATGATGCATCGGTGTACTTATCAGAGGATTACGATGCTGACGGTTATTACACCAAGCTCAGTGTCAACTTTGATGTGGACGCCTATTACGATGAATATTACGATGTTTATGCCGAAATGTTTATTCGTAAAAGTGGGGAAAGTGAATGGACCCACTATTACACGACTAATGTATTTACCATTTATGGTGACAACTACTCTGATGACTATACGGTAACCACAAAGCTGAACAGTGGTTTTCCTCCTGGCCGTTATGAGGTGTTAATTGACCTGTTTGAATATGGCTATTCAGGGGTTGTTGATACTTATTCAGATTATGATGACAATGATTTGGGCTGGTTGCCACTGGAAGACAAAACCTATGAATCAGGCAATGTTTCGAGCGACACCTGGGTTACTACCGTAAAAACGGAAATCTGGACGGATAATGATAACGATGGTTTCTACCGTGATTTCACCATCAGTTTTGACGTGGATACTGAGCAGAGCTCAAGAGATGTCTATGCTGTGTTGTATCAAAAGAGACCTGGCTACAGTTGGGAATATGAAACTGAAACAGCTGTATTTACTGTGGTTGGTGCCAGTGCTGATGATGTGATTTCTATTGATGCTGAATGGCAGTCAGGCTATCCGACCGATTATTATGACTTCCGTATAGAATTGATTGATGCCAATACTGGTGAGATTTTAGATGACGTTTCCGGTGAATTTTCATCATTGCTTGAAGTTCCATTGGAAGATGCTGGACGTGATACCAGCGGTACTGTTGTAACGCCTCCTCCATCATCGACCAGCTACGGTTCAGGCGGTGGTAGCTGGAGCTTGTTAGGCTTGTCGCTGCTGGGCTTGTTTGCCTGGATGAGACGTCGCTAGTTAGCCTAGAGTTTCAACCTCAAAAAGCAGCTGTTTTCAGCTGCTTTTTTTGTTCTGGGAGAGCGTCTTGTAGTTCAATCTTGCTTGTAATATCCTGTTACAAGATTTGCCGCCATAAGCTCATGTTTAAATTACAATAATCACCATTTCAAGGAAACTTAATAATTATAATGCAACTGTTGAAAAGCTGTTTTATTTCTATAATGCTTGCGATTAGCTCATCTGCTGTATTCGCTGAGAAAATTGATAGCCTGAATATTCCAGAAGTTCAAGGCGATATTACTCTTGATGGTAAGCTTGATGAGGCGATTTGGAAGCAGGCTTCGAAGGTCAGTCTTGATTATGAAACTCGCCCGGGTGAGAACACACCTGCTCCAGTTAAAACCACCGCCTATATTGCACAAAATGGTGATTCCTTATTGGTTGCCTTTGTTGCAGAAGATCCAGAGCCTGCCAAGCTGCATTATTCATTTCAGGATCGTGACGGCTGGGGCAATGATCAGGTTGGCTTTAAAATTGATACTTTTAATGACGCTCGCAAAGCCTATAACTTCTTTGTTAATCCAGTGGGTGTTCAGTCTGACAGTATTGAAGATGACGTGAGTTTGTCTGAGGATACTTCCTGGAATGGTATCTGGTTCAGTGCGGCTCAGATAACCGGTACCGGTTATAACGTAGAAATTAAAATCCCGTTTAAGGTATTAAGATTTCCTGACAACAGTGATAAAAAGACCTGGGGTATTGACTTCGTTCGATTTTATCCTCGTGGCTATATGTATCGGTTAGCTTATTCGCCGCAAAGAAGAGATATCAACTGTTACGTATGTCAGATAAAAAAAGCGGAAGGTTTCGAAGGTATTGAAAGTGGTCGCAATCTTGAGATGACTCCTTATCTGGTTGCCCAGGATTCAAAGACTCGTAACCCACCGGCAGAGCCTGCATGGCAGAGCGAGGGCGTTGACTGGGAAACTGGGCTTGATTTTCGATGGGGTGTAACCGACTCCTCTGTTTTAAACGCTACTATCAACCCAGATTTCTCGCAGGTTGAAACTGATGCTGCGCAGCTGGACGTTAACACCCAGTTTTCGCTTTTTTACTCAGAAAAACGCCCTTTCTTTCTGGAAGGTGCGGAATACTTTAGAACGCCTTTTACCCTGTTGAACACGCGAACTATTGCCAACCCAGATTTTGGTGCTAAATATATTGGTAAAACCGATGGACATTCGTTCGGTGTTTTGGCCAGTCGCGATCAGCAAACCTCATTTCTCATACCAGGTAGTTTAAGCTCGTCTTTAGCGCGGCTTACTGCTGCTGATGGTAGCGATCTTGAGTCTGATGTTTTTGCCGCACGCTATGCCTATGACCTTGGAGAAAAGTCGCAAATTGGTGGCATGCTGACCCATCGTAGTGCTGATGGCTATCACAACAGTGTGGCCGCAATTGACGGTAAGTATATGTTTACCAATGTTGACGAGTTACGCTATGAAGTCATGTATTCTGATTCAGAAAATCCTGAGCAGTTACAACAGGCCTATGGCATTGCACCGAGCACAGATGGTTTGGGTTACCGCGTAAATTATTCACACAATGGTCGTGACTGGGATGTGTTTGCCACCCATATTGATTTTGATAATGATTTTCGTACCGACCTGGGTTACAAGCCTCAGGTAGGCTATGACCGTCAGGCTTTTGGAGTGAAGCGTAACTGGTATGGTACCCAAGCTAATAATGACTTCTTTTCTGATTACAGCTTACAGGTTAAAGGTGAGCGAGTTACCGAATATACCGATCAAAAATTATGGGATCTGGCAACCGTCACCCTGAATGCGAATGGGGAATACCGCTCTGGGTTTACACTGGTTGGTAATGTCAGTTACGAGTTTTATCAGGACAACTGGTTCCCGCAAAAATACTATTCTCACAGTGGTTCTTTTTACCCTGTTAATGCGTTGAGAGTAGGTTATAACATCCGCTGGGGGGATGGTGTTGACTATCGGAATGCTCGTGCTGCAACCTATCAGGAATATGGTGTTTACAGTAACTGGCAAGTGACTCAGCACTGGTCATTTGGTGGCGAGTGGCAGTTCACGGATTTTGATGTTGAACAGGGGCAGTTATTTAAAGCCAATATCTTTAACTTTGATACGCGCTATCAGTTCGATCAGTACAGTTATCTAAAATTTGTTATTCGCTATACTGATGTTGACTATAACGCACCTCTGTACTCTGATCCTAATCAGGTTAGTCAGGAAACTATCATTGATCGGCAATTGCTATATGGTTATAAATGGAATCCACGAACGGTATTTTATTTGGGCTATTCGGATAATGGATTTGAGGATAATACGGTTAATCGTTTTGAGAAAACGGGCAAAACCTTCTTCTCTAAATTCAGTTACGCCTTTCAGTTTTAATCTCTTTACTAACAAAAAAGCAGCCAGGAAAGGCTGCTTTTTTGTGTGCTTAGCTTAAGTTTTGTCTAAGCAAAAAATCGTTGTCGTACTTCTTCAGGAAGTGTAAGTCCACTGACGTGAGCGCGCTCTAATAATTGCCAGTAATAACGGTAAGTGGCACGATCATGAAGCTCACCTTGGTATTGAATCGGCCCCCAGTGACTATCCTGTGCAGCGATTAAAATATTGGCGGCATCATTAACTTCTGAGTAGTCAGGTTTCATGGCGTCAACGATCGACTGGATTTGAGTGGGATAAATGCTCCACATTCGTAAAAACCCAAATTCATTACGAGCTCGCTCTGCATCTTTGTAAGTTTGGTAAGGATTTTTAAGATCGAGTGTTACGTTATGCGAAGGAACCACACCATTGGCTAATGCTGCCGCTGACATTTCAACTTTAGCGCGAGCCAGTAGCGGATGATCAAATTGACCTGGGCTGCGCATACAGGATGCTGGAATCGCGCCTTGGTGACTGCTGACGAAGTCCATCATGCCGAAGTCCAAAACCTGTACCGTATCAATTTTGGCAATCTCCCAGACTTCTCTTAAAGCGCCATGCGTTTCGATCAAAACATGCACCGGAACTTTGCGATCAATTCCATGTTTCTCGCACAAAGACTTAATGTAGTCGACCATCTCCTGAATATGGGCGGCACAGGTGGTTTTCGGCAGAGTAAAATAGGTAACGATATGACCAATTTGGGGAATTAGAATCTCAAGATCGGCTTTCCAGTGTGGATGCTGATAGTCATGAATTCGCACCCCAGCCATTTTGTGCTTATTGGCGTCGCTGGCGAGCACTTCTGCGATCATTTCGGCGTGCTCTTTTTCTTTGCCTGCCTGAGCGCCATCTTCGCAGTCACAGGTGATGTCAAATACGGGGCCAATGGTGTCCTGCATTTCGAGTGCTTTACGGATTAATTTTTCGCTACCTGCGAAGTGTTCGCAGCTTGGAATCACCGGAAATGGCTTTTCGGCATCAAATAATGCATCTTTTGGATGAACCATTGAACTCACTATGTTCTCCTTATTTATCAACAAGATAATTTAACTTGCAACCTGTCGGTAGGCTACGAGGTCTAATTTATACTAGCGCGCACCGAATAAAATTCAAACAAAAATTTGAAATAATCGTTTGAATATGATTTATTTATCCAAAATGACTGGTCGGATTAGTTAAAATGATGCAAGAGCATTCTTTTCTGGAAAAAGTGGACGAACAGGTGGTTTTAGGAGGCTTCTGGCCAGGGATTCAGTTGTATTACCCCCCAGTTAAATACTCTCCCGCTGATGGCGTCTATGAAACTATGGAGCAGGCGTCCGCGCGGATGAGAAAGTACGCGCATAACACCAGCGCTCACACGTTGCTGTTTGACCTAGAGGATGGCTGTCGCCAGAAGGCGATGAGCCGTGAGCTGCTACGGCAGGAGCTCCCACTATTCGAAAATCGAAGCTTTCAGATAGCCCTTCGTATCAATCCTTTTCGCACCGATGAGTATGAAGAAGATTTAAAGCTGATTCGTGATATGTCAGATTATATTGACGTTATCGTATTGGCTAAAGCTGGCGAGGTTTATGGCGCAGCAGAAATACGCGATCTTTCTTCATGGCTGGTCAGCGTTGATTCAAACATTGAAATTCAGCCGATTATTGAGCATCCACGTTCGCTCAAAATTTCTCCTGAACTGATGCAGTATTCCACTGTGCGTCATGTGGTTTTTGGTATCCATGATTTCTCCAAAGCAATGGCGATTCACCTGACTCCTGAAGGCTGGATTGATGAGCTGAAAACCTATCTGCGCATGTTGCTGCTTGAAGCTCGTATAGCAGGGAAGGGTGTGATTGGCGGTGTTGAAGTCTTAATCAACAAAACACCCATGCCTGAAAACTATATCGAGCCACATGACGTTCGCCGCTGGTTGGATTTACATGGCGAAAGAGAGTCACACGTTGTGCATCAGCATGCTTTGGTCGAAGCGCAAATGGGCTTGACCGGTAAACAGGTCATCCATCCATTTCACATTCATTTATGTAAAGTGGCTTTCACACCTTCACCGTTACAAATCGAGCGTAACGTTAAAGTTCTACAGGCGGCAATCGATGCGGATGCATTGTTAGGTGGTGCCATTAAGTTTGAAGGTGAGATGCTGGACCCACCGATGTTCGGTAAAGCGTTGCAAAGCCTGCTACGTGCTTATGCTTTGAAATCGCTGGATGAAAAAGACAAAGCCTTTGCACTGGATGTACTGAAACGATTACCGGTGCATGTCATTCGTGAAAACTGGCCTTACGGAATGATTTAAGGGATAGCATGAAATATACCTTCGAAAATGTTGTTCATTTCAACCGCGAAGCTAATGAGTGGCATTGGCAATTACCGAACCATTTTAATATTTGCGAAGCCTGTGTTGATCAGCATGCTGCTAATGATAAAGCCAATCAGGCAGCTCTGATTGTTGAAGATGAATCACTTGGAACCAGCCAGGTTACATACTCTCAGTTAGCTCAGAAAACGTCGCAGTTTGCGAACCTTTTGCAATCTTTGAACATTGACTCTGATAATCGAATATTAATTCGTCTGCCAAATTCAGTTGAATACCCAATCGCATTTTTTGGTGCCATAAAATATTCTGCCATTGCTGTTCCTACCTCGACGTTGTTGTCTGCAAGTGAGGTGGCCTATCTGGCGAATGATTCGCAGGCCAGTGTGTTAGTCACTCATAAGTCCATGTGGCAAGAACTGGCAGGCGAGTTAAAAAACACCTCTTTGCATACGATTGTATTAACGGGCGAGGGGGAGCTGCCGCAATCCGATAAGTTTCGGCTGATCGATTTTAATGGAGCATTGAATGAGGCGTCTTCCGAATTTGAGACAATTAAAACCAAGGTTAATGATCCTGCTTATCTGGTTTACACCTCCGGTACCACTGGTTATCCCAAAGGTGTGCTGCATGCCCAGCGAGCGTTATTGGGGCGATTACCGGCCAGCCGTTACTGGTTTGATTTTCAGGAAGGCGTGACTGAACGAATCATGCATTCGGGCAAGTTTAACTGGACCTATGTGTTAGGTTCGGCACTGATGGATCCCTTATTGCATGGCCACACTGTGATTGCCTATGAAGGGCATAATGATGCCCACACCTGGCCGAAACTGATTCAAAAACATGAATGCAGTATTTTCATTGGTGTCCCTACAATTTATCGACAGATTATTCAAAAAACCGATTACACAGGTAAAGATCTTCCTTCCCTGAAACACTGCATGAGTGCTGGCGAACACCTGTCTGACGAAATGCAGGCTTTGTGGGAAGAGCGCTTTAATGCACCTATCTATGAAGCCATCGGTATGTCTGAAATTTCTTATTACATTTCCCAACATAAAGAAGCCAAGGTTGTTCCTGGTGCGGCTGGGTTTATCCAGCCGGGACATCAGGTAGCTCTATTAAACGATGAGTTGCAACCGGTTGCCAATGGTGAAGAGGGCATGATTTGCATTCGAGCGGATGATCCGGGTTTATTCCTGTCCTATTGGAATCTGCCGGAAGAAACTGTCAAGGCAGTTCATGATGGCTGGTTTTTTACCGGCGATTATGCCAAGCGTGATGCGCAGAGCTATGTATGGTTCCTGGGCCGTAAAGACGACATCATTAATACGTTTGGTTTTCGCGTCTCGCCACACGAAGTTGAGCGAGTGATCAAGGCACACCCTGATGTGGCCGATTGTGTTGCTCTGGGCGAGGAAGTGGGTAAAGACAAAACCCTCATCGTGGTCTGTGTTATTCCTGAGCAGGGTAAAACACTGACCGAGGAGCAGATTCTGGAGTATGGTCAGCTGCAATTGGCTAAGTATAAAGCTCCCAAAAAAGTGTATTTGGTGCGTGATTATCCGCGCACTAAAAATGGCAAGGTGCTTCGTAAAAAATTATTGAACGATTTAAAGCAATACCTGCTTTAACCCATAAACCAAGCAATCAATTTATAGGTAACAAGATGGAACCCACTCTTAATTATCGCCCACGCAGAACCATGCTTTATGTGCCCACTCATGTTGAGCGTTACTTGCAGAAAGCCAGAGGTCTGGCGGCTGACAGTGTTGTGTTCGATTTACAGGAATCGGTTCCGCCCGAGCATAAACAAACGGCACGTGATCTCCTGCTTAAAGCGTTTGAGCAGTCACCGACTTTTGAATACTCGGAGCGTATTGTGCGGGTCAATCCGTTAAGTACAGAGTGGGGACAGAAGGATTTAGAGGCGATTAAAGATTTAGACATTGACGCGATACTGCTTCCAAGAATTGAATCAGCCGATTCACTCTTGAGTTATATTGGGCAAATCGATGCTGTCCGAAAAGACAAGATTTCAGTCATGATTAATATCGAAAGTCCACTTGGGGTACTGCATGCCGAACAAATCTGTGCGGCGAGTGAACGTGTTTCCTGTGTGGTGATGGGCGTGACTGATTTATCTAATGAACTGAAAATCACCCAGACCAATGATCGCGCAGGTCTATTAACCAGTTTATCGCTGGTGGTATTGGCAGCCCGTGCATACAAGAAGTGCGTCATTGATGGGCCACATTTTGATTTAAAAAACATTCAGGCTTGCGAGTTTTCCTGTCGCCAGGCACGCGACTTAGGTTTTGATGGCAAAGCGGTAGTTCATCCCATTCAGCTGGCATATACCAACGATGCCTTTACCCCCAAGCTGGATGATATTAATCGTGCCAAAGCCATTATTGCGGCAATTAAGCAGGCTAATGAAGAAGGGCGTAATGTTGCCGTCATTGATGACCGTTTAATCGAACCCTCGTTGAAAGAGTGGGCTGAGCGGGTCCTGACTTTGTATAACACGGTCAAAGAGTTAGGCCAGAATGAGTTAATTGGGGCTAGCCGATAAGCATCATTTCAGGTAGTGTTTTAACGAAATGACAAACTAAAAAGCGATAACGCATGAATAAATCATCTGTCGGCCGTTTCTTTGAAGACTTTTCGTTGGGCCAACTCATAGAGCACCCAATCCCACGTACCATAACGGAGGGGGATGCCAGTCTTTATATTGCCCTGACCGGTAGTCGCTTTAGCTTATACTCTAGCCACCATCTTGCGCGTAAAGTGGGTTTCGACAGACCACCAGTGGACAACCTGCTACTGTTTCATATTGCCTTCGGTAAAACGGTACAAGATATTTCTCTTAATGCCGTCGCCAATCTTGGTTATGCAGAGGTACAGTTTGTGTTGCCTGTATTTATAGGCGATACCATTTCAGTTCTCTCTGAGGTGATTGGCTTAAAGGAAAATTCAAACGGCAAGACGGGCATTGTTTATGTGCACTCCCGTGCAACCAATCAGGATGGGCATCTGGTGGCCAGCTGGAAACGTTGGGTTATGGTGCATAAAAAAGCAGAAGGCATGCAAAATACTTATGCCGTTGAACCTCAGCTAAACTCAGAAGTAAGTCCGGCGCATCTTGCTATGCCCGATCAGTTCAATGCTGACAACTACAGCTATATTTCCAGTGGTGAGAAGTTCGTCTTTAAAGACTATCAGGTAGGGGAGTGGATTGACCATATTGATGGTTTAACGATTGATGCTACCGAGCACACAATGGCCACCAAACTATATCAGAATAATGCCAAGGTGCACTTTAACTATCACCAGATGCAGGATAGCCAGCATCAACAGCGTCTCGTGTATGGGGGCCATATTATTTCACTTTGTCGCAGTCTTTCTCATAATGGCCTTGCGAATGCCCAGTGGCTAGCTGCCATCAATGGCGGAGCACACCTTAATCCTTCCTACGCCGGAAATACAATCTATGCAGCAACTCAGGTCCAGAATAAATATGAGCTAGGCTTTGGAATGGGGGCGCTGAGACTTAGAACTATCGGCTTCAAGAATGTGCAATGGGATTCCATTAAAGAGAAAGTTACTTCAACCAGTAACCCTAAGGAATTTCCTGAAAACGTTGTTCTAGATTTGGACTATACGGTACTGATCCCTGATCCAAAGTAGTTGATTCCGATAGGTGTAAACCTGACTTTATGGTAAGTTGCGCTTTCTTGACGCTCTTGAAGCGTATTGTTTTGGCACTGCATTGAGTAAGGCATTATGACTTTTGGTTTGGGTGAGCTGTTTGCGCTTTCATCGGCGATCTGCTGGGCAACAGCAATTATATTATTCAAGCACTCCGGTGAAACCTTAAGTGCTACTGCGCTCAATCTATTCAAAAACACTTTAGCAACTTTCCTGTTAGTTCCTACAGCTTTGGTAATTGAAGGATTTCAGTTGCCACAACTTGATGTTACACAATGGGTGATAGTGACAATCAGTGGCTTTATTGGGATAGCTCTCTCTGATACCTGGTACTTTTTAGCGCTCAGAAAAGTGGGTGCTGGCAATACGGCAATCGTATCAAGCCTCTATAGTCCATTTGTTATCGTTTTATCAGTCTTGTTCTTAAATGAAACACTACATTGGGCTCAGTTTATCGGTTTTTCCATGGTGCTCCTTGGTATCATTCTGGTCACCTGGCAGCGTAACCGTAAAAATGTTGATGCACCAGTTTTATGGCAGGGGCTTGCTCTAGCTGCTGGAGCGGTTTTCCTTAATGCTGTTGGCGTGGTGATGGTCAAACGAATTCTGGAAGGTGATGGCTTTTTCTGGATTATCAGTTTGCGTCTGATTGGCGGCATCATTGGCTCAATAGGCTTGTTATTGATTGGGCAGAAATTCTTAAAAGTGGTTCACGAATTAAAGCAACCGAGAGACTGGCGGATTTTGATAATCGCCAGCATCCTAGGCACCTACATTTCGATGATACTCTGGTTATCGGGCTATAAATATACCGATGCTATTATCGCTTCGGTGTTGAACGAAACTTCAGTACTGTTTATTGTCCTGTTTGCCTGGATATTCCTCAAAGAAGAAGTTAACCGGCGCAGATTGGCTGGTGTAGTGCTAGCCTTCCTTGGCGTCTTGGTATTTGTCTATAACAGTGGTGGTCAGTCTTAGACTAAAGAAAAAAGTTCTAGTGTACCTGCCCAACTCTAACAATCTTCATGGCGTTAGTGCCACCTAGTACTCCCATTGAGTCGCCTTTAGTGATAATCACCAGATCACCATCTTCAACGAAGTTTCTTAAGCGCAACTCTTCAACCGCTAGACGGTTAACGTCATGTTTGGCCAGAACCGTTGGGTCAAATTCAATGGCCTCAACACCGCGATAAAGCGCGACTTTGCGAAGTGTTTGTTCATTGCGACTCAGTGCAAAGATTGGCATACCTGAACGAATACGTGATAACCACAAAGCTGTTGAGCCTGATTCAGTTAGTGCGACAATCGCCTTGACACCTTTAAGGTGGTTGGCGGTGTACATAGTCGCCATGGCGATTGCTTCATCAATCAGGTCAAAAGACATTTCGTTACGATGACGCGACATGCGAATCATGGATTGTTTTTCTGCGCCCAAACAGACATTTGCCATCGCCTGAACGGTGCGAGCAGGGTTGTCGCCAGTAGCCGTTTCAGCGCTTAGCATCACTGCATCGGTACCATCTAAAACTGCGTTGGCAACGTCGAACACTTCTGCGCGAGTAGGGATAGGGTTGTGGATCATGCTTTCCATCATCTGTGTTGCCGTAATGACTACCCGGTTGAGCGCACGTGAACGCGAAATAATATGTTTTTGTACTCCGATTAGCTGTGCATCACCAATTTCTACCCCTAAGTCACCGCGAGCTACCATGACCGCGTCAGAAGCCATAATGATGGCATCTAAAATTTTGTCATTATTAACGGTCTCAGCACGTTCGATTTTAGCCACTAAACTGCAATTACCGCCAGCTTTTTGCAATAGTTTGCGAGCTTCGTGCATATCATCGGCACTTCTTGGGAAAGACACCGCGAGGTAATCCACATGCATGGCCGCAGCAATTTTGATATCGGCGCGATCTTTGTCGGTAAGAGCAGGAGCAGAAAGTCCGCCGCCAAGCAGGTTAATCCCTTTGTTGTTACTTAATACGCCACCAATGATCACTTCAGTCACAATTTCAGTTGACGTTAAACGCTTTACTTCAAGCTGGATTCGACCATCGTCAAGCATCAGGTGATTGCCTTCTTTTAAGTCTGCTGGCAGTTGTTTGTAATCAATGCCTACGCGCTCTTCATCACCAGCTTCTTTTTCCAATTCGGAATCAAGGATAAAAGTCGCGCCAACTTCCAGGTTGATTTTGCCATTTTTAAAACGGGCTATGCGGATCTTTGGACCTTGTAGATCACCAAGTATGGCTACATAACGATTCATGTCGCGAGAGATTCGACGAATTTGCTCTGCTCGATGAATATGGTCTTTGGCTTCGCCGTGCGAAAAATTAAGCCTGAATACGTTAGCTCCAGCTTTGATGAGTGAACGAATAGTTTCGTCGGATTCAGTAGCGGGTCCTAAGGTGGCGACGATTTTGGTGCGTTTAAACATATATTTTCTGCTCAATTTGGATAGACATGCTTGATAAGTAACAGTGTAAAGACCAGTGTTAGAAAAACAACACTATTGTAGTGAAAAAAGGTAAGAGCTGCTATTGATCAGTATTAAGTTTTTATAAAACCATCGATAAAAAAAGGGGCGTATAGCCCCTTTATCTATGCTTTTAGTGAAGTTAGTTACTGTCGTATGCTTCTTCATTCTTGTTTAGGCTTTTTGCATCGCGACCGAGGAACCAGTCTTTGATACTGCCTAATGTCACATACAAACATGGTACCCAGATTAGCGTAATCACTGTCGCAAACACGATACCAAAGGCTAGCGATACCGCCATCGGGATAACCAACTGTGCCTGCAAGCTTGTTTCTGTAGTGATAGGCAACAGGCCGAAGAAGGTTGTTAAAGACGTTAGAATAATAGCGCGGAAACGTCTTGTGCCTGCATTGATAGCCGCTTCAATGCGCGACATGCCTTCCGCGCGAGCACGTCCGATGAAGTCCACCATCAACAAGCTGTCGTTTACCACAACACCTGATAAGGCAATAATACCAAAGAAGGAGAACATACTCAGGTTAATGCCTAGCAATAGGTGACCAACCATGGCACCAATGATACCAAATGGAATTGCAGACATGACGACGACTGGCTTGATATAGGATTTCAATGGGATAGCCATTAAACCATAGATCAGGATCAGAGCAATCACTGCACCTTGTCCCAACTCGCTTTGAATTTGTGCAGCATCCTCACTCGGACCGCCTGGTTCAAGCTTAACGGTTGGGTGCTGGGCAAGAATTCCAGGGATGATGTTTTGCATCATATCTTCATGAATTTCGCTGGATGTAATAGTGGCCTGTGGGCTAACATCAGCTGTGATGCGGTTTGCACGTACGCCATCAATACGCGAAATCCTTGAGAAGCCTTCTTGAACCTTATAATCAGCCACATCGGTGAAAGTCACATATTCACCTGATGGCGTTCTAATTGGCATCTGCTCGAGATTACCAACTGAGCGTCGGTCTTCGAGCGGGTAACGAACAAAGACTTTAACTTCTTCGTTATCTCTTAAGAAGCGTTGTGCCTCGGATCCGTAGAAAGCATTGCGCACCTGCTGCGATAAAGTTTGTGTGGATAAACCCAGGTTATACCCATGAGGTTTAACTTCAACCACAATTTCTTCTTTACCACCGGACAGGTTGTCACTGATATCATAAACGCCGTCATACTCAGCGAGTTTACCGCGTATTTTCTCTGTAACAATTTGCAGTTCGTCAATGTCGGTACCAATGATACGGTAACCAACGCCATCGCCACCGGGGCCACCGCCACCGCCGCCGAAACTGATTTCCTCAACGGCGGGCAGGGTGCCGACCATATCGCGCCAGCGGTCAATCAATTCATACTGATGTACTGGTAAGTTTTCACTTTTAACCAGCTCGGTCCACATATAACCGCCAGTGTTTTCGCGTGTCCACATAAAGGCATGCTGGAAAACACCTGTGCCATGTTCGGCTTCAACTTCATTGTGCAGTTCGTTCAGCTTTTCCCAGACAACTTGCACATTGTCCATGGCCTGCTGTGCAGTTGCACCTTCAGCCATTTTAATCTCGACAAAGACACCATCATTCGGAATCGTTGGGAACATACTGGTCTTCACCCAGCCGCCGCCGATGAAACCAAAAGTTGTTATGAATAACAGGCAGATAAAGGTTAGCAGAGTTAAGCCTCGATACTTGAGGAAGGTCTCCAGTTTTGGTCTATAGACATTGTTAATGAAGCGAGTTAACAACTCTTTAACTTTTAGTCGAATAGAGCGGAAGAAACCTTTTACCGCACGAACTTTTGGATTTTTCGTATCTTCTAATTTGTTCAGCTTCATGTGTGCAAGGTGAGCTGGGAGAATCAGCTTCGACTCTACCAAGGAGAACATTAGGCAGAACATAACCACCAGGCCGATAGAGGCCATTGCGTTGCTCCAGGGGCCGCTTAGAGCAAGCATCGGATAGAAAGCGGCAATGGTGGTCAAAACACCGAAGGTTGCCGGTACTGCAACACGTTTGGAACCTTCAACCACGCTATCAATACTGTGTCCTTTTTCCTCAATCGACGCCCAGGCCGACTCCGCAATAATAATCGCATCATCGACCACGATCCCCAGTACCAGAATAAAGCCGAACAGGGTAATCATGTTGATGGTCATCGCAAATGCCGGGTACATATACATCAATGCAAAAGCACCCAGGAAGCACAAAGGAATACCGATCATCACCCAGAAGGCCAGTTTAAATCGAAGAAATAGTGCCAGAACAATAAACACCAGAATGACACCAGCAATCATGTTCTGTTGCATCATTTCCAGACGACCTTTCAGGTAGTAAGTACCATCTCCCCAAGCCTCAACAGCGATACCCGCTGGAAGAGTTGGAGTTTTCGTATCCAGATAGTCATAGATTTGTTGAGCAATCAGAAGGTCATCTGATTCTAGTGATGAGCGGATTCTCAGACTCACCGTTGGCTGGCCATCAAAACGTGATAAGTAATTCCATTCAGCAAAGCCATCATCAATTGAGGCGATATCTGCCAGTAATAGAGTGGTACCATCCGGGCGTGTTATGACTGGGATTTTTGCGAAATCATAAGCATCGTAGGCCTGATTTTTGGTTCTAACCAGGATATCCCCACCCAATGTCTTAATCGTGCCGCTTGGCAAGTCCAATGAGTGACTGCGCACCGCATTGGCCACATCCTGTAGTGTTAAGCCATATTTGCGCAATTGATAATCACTGACCTGGATCCCTACTTCGTAAGGGCGATCGCCTTCCACTTCGACCAGACCAACGTTAGGCAAGGTCAATAATTCGTTACGAATATCTTTTGCATATTCTTTTAGCGTACGCTCGTTGGCATCACCGTAAACATTTAGGCGCATAACCTGTCTTTGCATACGGTTTTCATAAATGACTGGGCGCTCGGCAAGATCTGGTAAGTTGGGAATAGCATCAACTCGGACTTTGACTTCATCCATGACATCAGAAGCGTCATAGCCGTCTTCGACTTCAATCGTGATGCTGCCCATGCCTTCTGAGGCTGAGGAGGTGATTTCCTTGATCCCTTCGATCTCTTTAATGTTTTCCTCAATCAGGATAACAATGCCTTCTTCAACTTCTCTTGGCGCTGCACCGGGGTAGGGAACCTGAATACTGATTGAGTTGACAATAATGTCAGGAAAGACCTGTTGACGGAGATTACTTAAACCAATCAAGCCAGCAGCAATGATGAATATCATTAGCAGGTTGGCCGCAACTGAGTTACGGGCAAACCAGGCAATGATTCCGCTGTGTGTATCGTATTGTTTGACCATCTGCGAATTCCTTATTGCTTAGCTGTGTCAGCGCTCGTATTTTGAGCGGTGTCATTGGTATTTGCAGTATTGGACTTGGCCTGGCTTCCAACCTTCTGAACCTTCATACCGTTAACTGGATTATGAACCGGTGTGGTAATCACTTCATCACCAGACTTCAAACCACTATCAATGTAGATCGTGTTGGCTTCAGTTCGGGCAAGGCTTACTTCCTGTAAGCGAATTTCACTTTCATTCTCAAGAATCAGAACCGTATTGCCAAAATAAAGAGCCTGTCTTGGTAATGCGATTAATCCATCGCGTTGCTTACCGGCAATCTCTGCTCTTACAAAGGTACCGAAGCGAAGTGGTGCATCTTTATCTTCTGTTTCTTTCAGGTTGTAAGGGTCTTCAATTTGTGCAACCAGATAGGTCAAGCGGTTGGTCTGTTCGACAACGCCTTCGGTACGAACAATTTTACCAAACCAATTTTGTTCTTTGCCTGCGTAACTACCAACGAGTCTGACTGCGGGCTGTAACTGCTCACCACTTTCTGGGATTTCAAGAAAAGCGAGCTCTTGATCTGGAACGGGTAAACGTACTTCTGCGTACTCTGTGCCGTATAGGGTGGCTACCTGACTACCAACATTAACGAATTGACCAAGACCTACCATCTTGCTTTGTATCAGGGCATCGAAGGTTGCTTTGACTTTAGTTCGATCCAGATCACGGCGAGCACGCATCAGGTCAGCTTCGGCAGATTGAACAGCCGCCTCAGCCTGTTTTAATTGAGGAAGTCTTAACACCAGGTCGGAAGGTTCGCCCGTACCAATTTTTTTCCAGTCTTTACGCGCCTGATCAGTTCTTGCTTTGGCATCCTGATAGTTTGCCTGTGCTTGAGCCAGCGCTGCTTCTGCGCTGCGTACATTTGCAACATAATTAGCGGGGTCTATAGTGAAAAGGACTTCGCCTTTTTCGACAAAAGCACCGACACGGAAGTTATCTGAAACATCAGTAATTCGGCCGCTGACTTCTGAAACCAGAGTAGAATTTTCAACGGGCAAAACAGGCCCCTGACTATCGACCAGGAACTGAATATCTTCCGTCTCAACCGCTTTGGTTTCGACCACAATGGCCTGTACAAAAGGTTTTTTCTTCGGTGGCTCAGGCTTCATACTGATAAGCACCACAAATAAGGCAATGGTTGCTAGAACAATGGAAGTGCCAATTACGATTCTCTTGGTCATTATTTTTTCCCGCTTTCAAAAATTTTAGGATTACTCCAACTCTTCGCTATTATAACGCTCGATAATTTTCAGAGCCTAATGTTCAGTAATGACAAAAGGTTAACAAATGTTTCAATAGGATAGTCTAAGAGCTTATATGTGAAAAAAAGGTGCCCGACGGCACCTTTTTAATGTTTTTAGATAGTAATTGACTATGAAAGGTTTAGTTTGATAGTTAAATTTATTCCTTATTCAGCCACTGATGTAACCAGTTATTGACTACCTGGTGCCATTGAATACTGTTATTTGGCTTTAGTACCCAGTGATTTTCATTTTCAAATATCAGTAACTGGCTTGGAATATCCTGTCGTTGCAACGCTGTGAAAGTAGCCAGAGACTGTGTTTCAGGAACGCGATAGTCTTTGCTGCCTTGCACTACCAGCATTGGTGTTTTCCAGTTTTTAACATAATGAACGGGATTATATTTTTCAAAGTTTTCCGGTTTATCGAAATAGGTACCACCATTTTCCCACTCTACGAACCAAAGCTCTTCTGTTGAGTAGTACATCATGCGGTTGTCGAAAATACCGTCATGATTGACCAGGCATTTAAATTGATCCGACCAATTACCGGCAATCCAATTAATCATATAGCCACCGTATGAAGCTCCCAGTGCACAGGCATTGTCTGTATCGACAAAATCATAATTTGCTTCAACGTAAGCCATGCCTTTCTGTAAATCTTCAAACGGTTTGCCGCCCCAGTCGCCAGTGATTGAATCAGTAAAATCCTGACCGTAACCTGTTGAACCATGGAAGTCGATCATAACTGCAACAAAACCCTGGCCAGCATAAGTCTGAGGATTCCAACGATAATGGAAGTGATCGCCAAAGCTGCCTTGAGGGCCACCATGAATCAGGAAGGCCAGAGGGTAGGTCTTATCTTCATCAAAATCTACAGGCTTAACGATATATCCATAAACGGTTTCATCATTCCAACCCTTAAAACTGAATTGCTCATAATCACCAAACTGAAGTTCAGCCATGACTTCTTGATTCACAGCCGTTAGCTGACGTTGATTAGAACCATCAAGGTCCATGACATACAAGTCAGCAGGATTTTTCAGATCATCATATTGATAAACAATTTTGTCTTGGCCAACATCAAAGGCAGACACATAACCCGCGTCGGTTAACTGCTTTTTTTGCTTGGATGCCAGATCATAGGACCAGATGACATTCTTACCAATATGGTTGCCATAAAGGAAAACCTGTTTGCCGTTTTTGCTGAACTGGAAGCCATAAAAGGAACGATCCCAGTCTTTAGTAACGTTTTCGGTCTTGCCTGACTTTAAGTCGCGAATATGTAATTGGCGACGGTCAGCCTCAAAGCCAGGACGATCCATTGCCAGCCACGCCAGCTTTTTACCATCAGGGCTGAATACTGGTTGAGTATCCCAGGCAAGGTTTTCCTTGGTCAGGTTCTTAACTTTGCCGCCTGTGATAGCAACTTCATATAAGTCGAAGTTTGTAGACGTCGGCTCGTTTTTATCAGCGATACGCAAAGTGAAAATTACTTTTTTTCCGTCAGGACTGACAGTGTATTCCTCGTCACCGCCAAATGGACTAGAGGGTACATTACCATTCAAGCTATGAGAAAGGGCGGTTGCATCTGTAAAAGGCGACTTAGAAAGCTTGGCACTAAACAAACGACTTTGCGTACCATCTAACCAATGATCCCAGTGGCGGACAAAGATTTTGTCATACAGCTTTCCTTCCTGCTTGCTAGTGCTAGCGGCTTCAGATTTTTCTTTGCTGCATTTTAAAGAGTCACATTCAGGGTAAACCGACGCACTGAATACTACCCGATCATTTTTGGGGGAGAGCTTGTAGGTGCCAATACTGACAGGTAGATCAGATATTTGCTCTACTGACTCAGACTCCATAATATATCGCCAAAGCTGGTTACTACCGCTACGGCTTGATAAGAAATAAAGATACTTGCCATCAGCCGACCATTTTGGGCTGGTATCGGCGGCGGGATCAGTTGTTACTTGCTTTGCAGTTGCATTCCCTTCGGCTAAACTGGTCAGGTAAATATCAAAAGTGCCTTTGTCGGCCTCTAAATCCGTAGTACGAAGCATGTAGGCCACAGTCTTGCCATCAGGCGATAAAGCAGGGGAAGCCACTCGCTTCATGCTGACCATATCCTCAGCGGTAAAAGGCTCGGCCGCCATAACTTGACCAGCGTTCAAAGCCAGTAAGCCAAATAATATCAATAAAGGTTTCATAACAGACTCTGTCTTTTGTTAGTGTTTGGTGGCCAAAACTATACTGAGCTTTTTATGCTAAGTCGATAATTTGCCTCAAAATACAGTTGACAGTAACAAGCTCCGTGCTAAAATGCGCGCCATTGTTTCGGGGCTATAGCTCAGCTGGGAGAGCGCTACACTGGCAGTGTAGAGGTCAGCGGTTCGATCCCGCTTAGCTCCACCAACTTTTTCGAACTACTTTGTTAGTTTCTCAGTTGTTTACTGATGTAAACGGCCCTCGAAACTGCCGCGTATTTCGAGAGAAGTAAGTAAAGTTGTTAGTGCATAGATATGCAGGAGAAACTTCCTCACTATTCGCCTCGCATTAACAGCAAAATACTATTAGTTGTAAAAAGTAAGAATTGTGTCCCGTTCGTCTAGAGGCCTAGGACACCGCCCTTTCACGGCGGTAACAGGGGTTCGACTCCCCTACGGGATGCCATATAAATAAAACCTGGCTTTATGCCAGGTTTTTTTATATCTGGATATTTTGCAGCGGAGCCCTTAAACAATTCGACGACCGCCATGGATGGCGGAAGTGCAGAATTTGCATGGAGCAAAATTCTGCCTCCCCTACGGACAGCCGACCGAAGGAAGTGCCTGTGGTGCAATGCTCCCGGCATTGTTGCTGCATTCCCCACATCCCTGTGGGTCAGTGCCACATTAAGAAAGCCCGACCATCAGGTCGGGTTTTTTTATGTCATCTGAAAGGGGCAGGAGAACACGTTCGACAAGCACCAGGGCAGGATTTGTTCCCGACAAATCTCTGCATTTCCTCCATCCATGGAGGTCAGATGGTTGAAGTGCAGAATTTGCACGACTGCATGGATGCAGGAGTTAGAGCAACGCAGGAGCGGTTGCCGAGGAGCAAAACTCTGCGCCCTAAAGCCCTAATAAATGAAAGTTAGTACTTGATTCCCCATGTCCCTGTCAGTCAGATTCAGTTTTCGGCCTCCCCCGGAAGAGCTAGCGCTATATTGACCTAGGCTACTTATGCTGGGCTTTTTCCATCTATGCATTCTGTATGGGGGGTGGAGAATCCCTGGTAGCCAGACCGTTAAACCTAAACCTCGTCATCCCGCGGCTGTGACCGCGGGATCCAGTGACTTTTCGTGGCTTCTGCTATTTATTAGATGAGTCTGAATTTTCTTTGATCGTCTGACTTTCTTCAGTATGACATGACTTTGCCTGAGCTGTACCTTTCTTAACCTATCTGACTGATTTATAGTCATTTTGCGTGTAAAACTGAAAAAAACAAAAAAATCCCCATAATTTTTTTGACAAACGAGGGGAGGGGCATTATTATTGCGCCCGCGTTTGAGAGAACAGTTTCAAACATTGTGTCCCGTTCGTCTAGAGGCCTAGGACACCGCCCTTTCACGGCGGTAACAGGGGTTCGACTCCCCTACGGGATGCCATATAAATAAAACCTGGCTTTATGCCAGGTTTTTTTATATCTGGATATTTTGCAGCGGAGCCCTTAAACAATTCGACGACCGCCATGGATGGCGGAAGTGCAGAATTTGCATGGAGCAAAATTCTGCCTCCCCTACGGACAGCCGACCGAAGGAAGTGCCTGTGGTGCAATGCTCCCGGCATTGTTGCTGCATTCCCCACATCCCTGTGGGTCAGTGCCACATTAAGAAAGCCCGACCATCAGGTCGGGTTTTTTTATGTCATCTGAAAGGGGCAGGAGAACACGTTCGACAAGCACCAGGGCAGGATTTGTTCCCGACAAATCTCTGCATTTCCTCCATCCATGGAGGTCAGATGGTTGAAGTGCAGAATTTGCACGACTGCATGGATGCAGGAGTTAGAGCAACGCAGGAGCGGTTGCCGAGGAGCAAAACTCTGCGCCCTTAAGACCCTCAGAACTGATAGCCAAGACAGGATTTGAACCATCTCTGGAGATCAGATAGCGAAAGTGCCGAAAATGCAGACCGAAAATTGCTCCTGCATTTTCGTCATTCCTGACGTCCCTGTCAGTCAGATTCAAGTTTCGGCTTACTCTGGTGGTCATAGCCTATATTAGCCTGAGCATCTAATAAACTTTCCAGCCACAAAAAAGCCTGACAGATGATCAGGCTTTTAGTAGATATATAGCTTGTTTAAGCCGTTTCTTCTGGCTCTTTATCAGAAGGTGCCATAAAAAATAAAAGTGCACCAATAACTACTAAGCCTCCGCGTATTGTCCATGCTATGTTCTCGCCCCAGTTATTAATCCAGCCAAGAATTTTTAACTCATAATCAAAAAAGAACAGTGCAATTGAAGCAAGCCCCAATATTGCGATAAAAGAACCTAAATTTTTCATAATAATTCCCCATTGTCGTGTTTTGTTTTAGTGTTCAGAATTAAAATACGCAACAAATGATTAAAAATCAAACAATTAATAGGCTCTGGCTTTAGCTTGAACGAATGAGTAATAAAAGACAGCATTAGGATCATTCTTGACTTTTCTCAGATCAGACTTCATGCCAGCAACAATTTCTTCGCTGACTTTCCCGGCTTCAATCAACTGTGGAGCCGCACTCAGAAGCAGGTCTGTCCAATACTCAATAATATCCTTTCGTAAGTCGGGTGAGCGGTTGTCCAGTAGCCATGTTTTGTGTTCAAGCTGAATATCTTGGTAGCCGAGTGCTAATAGTAAATTCCCTAGTTTTGCTCCAATAAAGGGGTCTCCGCCAACTTCTTTTTGATGGTCATTAAATGCCAGCCAATACTGTTGTAAGTCCTGGGAATAGGGATCCATAAAAAATGTTGAGTTCTGTACTTCATTCACATAAACAATACCACCGGGTTGCAAGACTCGGCGAACTTCGCTTAGCACTCTTGCTGGATCGGGTATATGTTCTAAAACCCAGCAAAGGAACGCGCCTTCAAAACTGTTAGACTTGAAGTCCATATTGGTCGCATCCATCTGAAATAGCTGGTAGCGGTCTTTGGCGACAGGCAAGCTGCTAAGGTATTTGTCAGCTGCTGACAGCTGTACTTCGCTAAAGTCGATACCCGTTAGCTGGATATCAGGAAAACGTCTTAGCAAAATTTCAGACTGGGCACCTACACCACAACCAACTTCCAGTAGCTTGGTGATGTTGCTGAAATCTACATTCTTATAGACATGGTGTTCGGAGAAGCGAGACTGTTCACGCAGACGCTGCTGCTCTTGTTCAGAGAACCCATGAATATAGGGAAACTCGCTGGTTTTTTCGTTGTCACTCATCATACAGCTACTTGCTCGAAAGGTTATCTATATTAGCATCTAACTAATGTAAAACCTTAAAACTTTATTTATTTTTGAGCAATCAATTTATGCTATAGTCGCTATCGATTTTAGGAATTACAACATTTGAGCATTGACATGTTAGAGGCACTAATTAATCGAGTTTCGTGTGGCCGCTTAAAAGCGCCTGCTCCGAGTAAATCAGAGATGAACCAAGTATTTAAGGCGGCACTGAGGGCACCGGACCATATGCGCTTAATGCCTTGGCAGTATATTGTATTCGAAGGTGAGAAAGCGTTAACTGAGTTGGGCGAAAAGTATCGGCTGGCCTGTGTGACCGAAAACCCTGACATAGAAATGGAGAAGCAGGAGCGGGCACTATTATTGCCACACAGAGCGCCTATGGTGGTCGTTGCAGTTGCAAAAGCTCGTGGGCATGACAAGGTGCCGCATATTGAAGAAGTGCTGTCCACTGGTGCCGGCGTGCAGAATTTGATGCTGGGTCTTGATAGCCTCGGTTATGGCGCTTACTGGCGGACAGGGCCCTTGGCTTTTAATGAGCATTTAAAGCCGCTACTTGGGCTTGATCAAAATGATACGATTGTGGGCTTTATTTATATAGGTACTCCAGATATGGAGCTAAAAGCCAAGCCAATCCCTGAAGTTGATGATTTTGTCAGTTGGGTTTAACTTATATTTTATATAGAGCGACAGACCGGAAAAGGGAAGGATTAAAACTCTTCCCACAATTTTGATTTTTTATCTTTGTAGTCAGGATTATCGCGCTTTTCGTTGATTTCATCGTATTTGGCCTTTTCAGCACGGCGAGAAGGCGAGTCCGGTTTGATGGTCTCATCAAGCTCTTTGAGAAAGTCTGTGATTTCGCTGGTGTAGTTCTTTCTTGACATGGCTGTGTCCTTTATTAACTATGAGCTTATAGTAGCTCACGTTATAACGAAAAAGAAGTTACAACTTACAATCTTGCCATTTGGGTTGCTCTTTCCGAGATATGTCTTGCTTATCAATATTGCACCAATAACCCCTTTTGATTGAGCTGAGTAGTAGCCAAGACATAGCAATTCAAATCTGTGACTGAAAGGAATCCCTTTAGGGAGATGGAGCGTATTTTGCGGTACCCAAGGGGGCAGACCCTGCGTTAAGAGGCTTGGCGGATACGAAGGTAGTTGAGCAAGGCGAAACCTCAATCACGGGGTGGCCTTTTCTTTATGAAGTACATCCTTGTACTTCACCCTTCGGGCTAGCTTCGCTATTCAAAATCGTTCCTGATGATTTTGTGGTGCCTATATGAAAGACAAATTTGTCTGGAACAAATTTGAACAGCGGAGTGAAGATACGCTGGCTTTAGCGAAATACAGGGATGTATTTCGTAAAGGTACTCGCCGAGGGGCGAAAAACGTCTTAAGGGAATGATAAATAAGAGAATGGATCCCCGCTTTCGCGGGGATGACTTTACGTAAACCTAATTATTAGCAATTAGAACTTAACGTTATTCGGTACGCGTGGGAAAGGAATCACATCGCGTATATTTTGTACGCCAGTAACATAAGACACGCAGCGGTCAAAACCAAGCCCAAAACCAGCGTGTGGCACTGTGCCATAACGACGCAGGTCGCGATACCACCAGTAATGTTCAGCCGGCAAGCCCATTTCTTCGATACGCTTATCAAGAACATCCAGACGCTCTTCACGCTGCGAGCCACCGATGATTTCACCAATGCCAGGAGCTAAAACGTCCATGGCAGCAACGGTTTTTTCATCGTCATTCATGCGCATGTAGAAGGCTTTGATGTCTTTGGGATAGTTCATAACTACCGTTGGGCGGCCAACATATTCTTCAGCAATGTAGCGCTCATGCTCGGACTGCAGGTCGATACCCCATTCAACTGGGTAGTCGAATTTTTTGTCGGCTTTTTTCAAAACGTCAATCACATCGGTGTAATCCATGCGTTCGAAGTTATGATTGATGACGTTCTCAAGGCGGTTTATGCAGTCTTTGTCTACGCGTTGCTGGAAGAAAGCCATATCATCAGCACATTCGTCTAAAACGGCTTTGAAGATGTATTTCATCATGGCTTCAGCCAAATCGGCGTTATCTGACAAGTTGGCAAAAGCAATCTCAGGCTCAACCATCCAGAACTCAGCCAGATGACGGCTGGTGTTGGAGTTTTCAGCACGGAAAGTAGGGCCGAAAGTATAAACCTTGGACATAGCCATACAATAAGTTTCGACGTTAAGCTGGCCGGAAACGGTCAGGAATGACTCTTTGCCAAAGAAGTCTTTGCTGTAATCAATGTTGCCCTTGTCGTCTTTTGGCAAGTTATTCATGTCCAGCGTGCTGACGCGGAACATTTCACCTGCACCTTCTGCGTCCGAAGCTGTGATGATAGGGGTATGAATCCAGTAAAAACCTTGCTCATGCATGAATCGGTGAATCGCCTGTGCCAAACAGTTACGCACGCGTGTTACAGCACCAATCAGGTTAGTGCGAGCACGTAAGTGAGCATTCTCGCGTAAGAATTCAACAGAGTGTGGTTTAGGTTGGATAGGGTAGGTATCAGGATCGTCAACCCAGCCAAGCACCTCAACAGCTGTAGCCTGAATTTCAAAGGACTGGCCTTTACCCTGAGACTCAACCAGTTTGCCAGTTACTTTGACTGAACAGCCAGCGGTCAATTTAACTACTTCGGACTCATAATTAGCCACATTATTATCGACTACTGCCTGAATAGGATTAAAGCAGCTGCCATCGTGAATATTAACGAACGAAAGTC
>NZ_JABURJ010000025.1 GCF_014762745.1 Kangiella sp. | reverse complement strand
TAACCCATCCTTGTATCTCTCCTGATAGAATGATTAGCTATCTTTCTATCGCCCAAAGCTGAGTGAGTTTGAACCCATCCTGAGAGTTTTAAACTCTGTTTTATAGATTAAACCCTCAGCTTTTCTAATCTTAAAAAACTGAATGGTATCCAAGTGCCTTGCTCGGCAAGTGACACTGCATGCACAAGGGGAGTTATAAGATGCGTTATTTTTTAGGTATTGATGTGGCCAAAGAGAAACTCGACTGTTTGTGGCTACGTGATACAGAATCATTAAAAATCAAAACCAAGGTTTTCCCGAACCAACCCAAGGGCTTCAGCGACCTTAAAGCCTGGCTTAAGAAAAATGTCACCGATGAGTTATCGGACATTCATGTCACGCTTGAGCCGACAGGGGTTTACCATGAGCCACTGGCGTATGCCTTGCTTGAAATGGGTGTCAACGTCAGCATTGTCAATCCAGCTAAGGTTCGTGAGTTTTCGAATAGCCTCGGTTCAAAAAACAAGACTGATAAGAAAGACAGCATGATGTTGGCACGTTATGGAGTCATGGCTAAGCCTCGATTATGGCAACCAGAGCCTACCGAGATACGGGAGCTTAAAGCCCTGCTGGCAAGGCTATCCGCTTTACAGGCAGACTTACAACGCGAACTCAACCGGATGGAGAAAGCGCAAATCAGTCAAGCATCACAGGCTGTTATCGAGTCCATCGACATGATGATTGAGGGACTGCGAAAAGAGGTTGCTCGAGTCGAGAAACAGATTAATGACCATATTGACCAGAACCCTGACTTAAAACGAGACCGTGAATTATTGAAAAGTATTCCTGCAGTAGCCAATGTGGTTTCCCGAGAAATGCTCGCACTACTACGCAGTCGAGACTTTGAGTATGCCGGACAGGCCTCAGCATTCATAGGACTGGTTCCCAGACTATGGGAATCAGGAACCATGAAGGGGCGAACGACACTATCTAAAAATGGTTCCAGTCGTATACGGGCAATGTTGTACATGGCGGCCGTTGTAGCGATAAGGCATAACCCAGATATTAAGCGTCAGTACGAACGGTTATTAAGCGCAGGAAAAACCAAAATGCAGGCCATTGGTGCAGCCATGAGAAAGCTGGTACAAATTTGCTATGGTGTATTAAAACATCAAAGCGAATACCGACCTCAAGT
>NZ_JABURJ010000082.1 GCF_014762745.1 Kangiella sp. | reverse complement strand
AATGGCTAAAGAAAAATTTGAACGTACGAAACCGCACGTAAACGTAGGCACAATCGGCCACGTTGACCACGGTAAAACGACTCTAACCGCAGCGATCTGTACCGTATTGGCGAAAGTCTATGGTGGTTCAGCACGCGCCTTCGCAGACATCGACAACGCTCCAGAAGAGAAAGAGCGTGGTATCACGATTTCTACGTCACACGTTGAGTATGAAACTCCAGCACGTCACTACGCGCACGTAGACTGCCCAGGCCACGCTGACTATGTTAAAAACATGATCACTGGTGCTGCACAGATGGATGGCGCGATTCTAGTAGTATCAGCAGCAGACGGCCCAATGCCACAAACACGTGAGCACATTCTGTTATCACGTCAGGTAGGTGTACCGAAGATTATCGTATTCTTGAACAAATGCGACATGGTAGACGACGAAGAGTTGTTAGAGCTTGTAGAGATGGAAGTTCGTGAATTGCTAGACCAATACGAATTCCCAGGCGACGACACGCCAATCATCCGTGGTTCAGCGTTGAAAGCGTTGGAAGGTGACGAAGGCGCATTAGGTCAGGAAGCCATCATCGCATTAGGCGAAGCACTTGACACTTACATCCCAGAGCCAGAGCGTGCGATTGACAAGCCATTCTTGTTGCCAATCGAAGACGTATTCTCAATCTCAGGTCGTGGTACAGTAGTAACTGGCCGTGTTGAGAGCGGTGTGGTCAAAGTAGGTGAAGAAATCGAAATCGTTGGTATCAAAGATACCACTAAAACAACGGTTACCGGTGTTGAGATGTTCCGTAAATTGCTTGACCAGGGTGAAGCTGGTGACAACGTAGGTGTACTACTACGTGGTACTAAGCGTGACGAAGTTGAGCGTGGTCAGGTATTGGCACACGTAGGAACTATCACTCCACATACTCGTTTTGAAGCAGAAGTATACGTCCTATCGAAAGATGAAGGTGGTCGTCATACTCCATTCTTCAAAGGCTACCGCCCACAGTTCTACTTCCGTACAACTGACGTGACTGGTGCTGTAGAGTTACCAGAAGGTGTAGAGATGGTAATGCCAGGTGATAACATCAAAATGAACGTAGAGTTGATCGCACCGATTGCGATGGACGAAGGTTTGCGCTTTGCGATCCGTGAAGGCGGTCGTACAGTAGGCGCTGGTGTTGTTGCTAAAATTAT
>NZ_JABURJ010000050.1 GCF_014762745.1 Kangiella sp. | reverse complement strand
TTGCGATCCGTGAAGGCGGTCGTACAGTAGGCGCTGGTGTTGTTGCTAAAATTATCGAGTAATCGGTAAGTAGCGCTTTAAAAGCGAGTCTTCGGACTCGCTTTTTTTATTTGTAAGATTAAGCGACTTATTTGCTAAAAGGCTTGTCCTATTAGGCTTTTTGCCATATAATGCGCGTCCCTTTGTAGGCGTAACGGCCACTATTAGGGTTGTTCTTGCGAAGCAATTTCAGACTTTTTCCAAAGTAAGTTATTGATTTTGCTAACAACAGGCTCGATTGGAGTCTGATTAAAGTTTGGTAACCGCACCCCTCGCTGCAGTAGGGTGGAGCGGTTTTTTATGTTCTTTAATTTTAAAAGTGGAGTTCTTTGCAATGGCAAAGCAACGTATTCGAATCAGATTGAAAGCGTTTGATCACAAGTTGATTGACCAATCGACTTCAGAGATCGTAAATACCGCTAAACGTACAGGTGCTCAGGTAAAAGGTCCAATCCCTTTACCAACTCGTAAAGAGCGTTTCACCATCCTGATTTCTCCGCACGTTAACAAAGATGCGCGTGATCAGTATGAAATTCGTACGCATAAGCGTTTGGTGGACATCATCGAGCCAACAGAAAAAACAGTTGATGCTTTGATGAAGTTGGATTTGGCTGCTGGTGTTGATGTACAAATTAGCCTTTCTTAAGGCAACACTAGAAGCAAGGTAGATAACCATTTCGGTTGAGGTTTAAAACATGGCTATCGGAATAGTAGGTATAAAACGAGGTATGACTCGTGTCTTCACTGAAGACGGCGTGTCTATCCCGGTTACCGTAGTAGAAGCCGATCCAAACCGCATCGCGCAGTTGAAAACAACTGACGTTGACGGTTATGAAGCGGTACAGATTACTACAGGAAGCCGTAAGGCAAACCGCATCACTAAGGCGGAAGCTGGTCATTATAAGAAAGCTGGCGTTGAAGCAGGTCGTGGTTTGTGGGAATTCCGTGTGAATTCTTTAGACGGCTTTGAAGTTGGTGGCGAAGTTAAAGTAGATATCTTTGAAGCGGGTCAAAAAGTTGACGTGACCGGTACCTCTAAAGGTAAAGGTTACGCTGGCGCTATCAAGCGTTGGAACTTCCGTGGTCAAGATAGCACTCACGGTAACTCTTTGTCGCACCGTGCTCCAGGTTCTATTGGTCAAAACCAAACACCTGGTCGCGTTTTCAAAGGCAAAAAGATGTCAGGTCACATGGGTGCTGAGCGTGTAACGGTACAGACTCTAGAAGTTGTACGTGTTGATGCTGAGCGCAATTTGTTGTTAATCAAAGGTGCCGTCCCAGGCGCTACCGGTGGTGACGTTATCGTACGTCCTGCTGAGAAAGCCTAGGCCAAGAGGAGTTGACTATGGAACTTAGTTTAACATCTGGCGGCGCAATCAAGGTTTCTGAAGTGGCTTTTGGTCGTGAGTTTAACGAATCATTAGTTCACCAAGTAGTCGTTGCTTATCTAGCGGCTGCGCGTGCCGGTACTCGTGCACAAAAGAACCGTAGCGCTGTTAGCGGTGGTGGTAAAAAACCATGGCGTCAAAAAGGTACAGGTCGTGCCCGTGCGGGTACTATCCGTAGCCCATTATGGCGTAAAGGTGGTGTAACTTTCGCTGCACAACCACAAGACTATACACAAAAAGTTAACCGCAAAATGTATCGCGGAGCTATCCAGAGCATTCTTTCTGAGCTAGTACGTCAAGAACGTTTAATCGTTGTTGAAGACTTCTCAGTGTCAGCGCCAAAAACTAAAGAATTGGTTGCTAAGTTGAAAGAGCTGGATACTAAAGAAGCACTTATCGTTACAGATTCTGTTGATGAGAATTTGTTCTTAGCTTCTCGCAACTTGCATAAAGTTGACGTACGCGATGTGAACGCACTTGACCCTGTTAGCCTTATCGGCTTCGACAAGGTGATCATGACGGTTCCAGCGGTTAAGAAAGTAGAGGAGATGTTAGGATGAACCAAGAGCGTATCTTAAAAGTTCTTCTGGCCCCTCACGTTTCAGAGAAAGCGACGATTTTGGCTGAGCGCGATGGTCAGTTTGTATTTAAAGTGGCCAAAGATGCTAACAAGCGTGAAATCAAGAAAGCCGTTGAAACCTTGTTTGAGGTTGAAGTGGAATCTGTTCGCACTTTGAACATGAAAGGTAAGCGTAAGCGTTTTGGTCTTGTTGAAGGCCGTCGTCCAAACTGGAAAAAAGCTTACGTATCATTGAAGCCTGGTCAAGACCTTGACTTTGCAGGCGGCGAGTAAGAAGGAGACAAGTAAATGGCAATTGTAAAAGCTAAACCAACTTCTCCTGGACGCCGCTTTGTCGTAAAAGTGGTCAACCCAGATTTGCATAAGGGTAAACCTGAAGCAAGTTTGTTGGAGAAGAAATCCAAAAATGGTGGTCGTAACAACAACGGTCGCATCACTGTGCGTCACGTTGGTGGTGGTCATAAGCAACACTACCGTGTTATCGACTTTAAACGTAATAAAGATGGTATCCCAGCGAAAGTTGAGCGTCTTGAGTATGATCCAAACCGTAGCGCGCACATCGCGTTGGTTTGTTACTCAGATGGCGAGCGTCGTTACATTATCGCTCCAAAAGGCATGAAAGCTGGTGATCAAATCATTTCTGGCGATGCAGCACCTATTAAAACAGGTAACACATTGCCAATGCGTAACATTCCAGTTGGTTCTGTTGTTCACAACATCGAACTTAAACCTGGTAAAGGTGCGCAAATGGTTCGTAGCGCAGGTGCTTACGCACAAATCGTTGCACGTGATAGTGCATACGTAACTCTACGTTTGCGTTCGGGCGAAATGCGTAAAGTGCTTTCAGAATGCCGTGCCACCGTTGGTGAAGTGGGCAACTCTGAGCACATGTTACGTAGCTTGGGTAAAGCTGGTGCTAAGCGCTGGCGTGGTGTTCGCCCAACAGTTCGAGGCGTCGCGATGAACCCGGTAGACCACCCACATGGTGGTGGTGAAGGTCGTACCTCTGGTGGTCGTCATCCTGTAACTCCATGGGGTGTTCCAACCAAAGGTAAGAAAACCCGTAGTAATAAGCGCACTGACAAGTTGATTGTCCGTCGCCGCAACAAACGATAGAGGATAGCACTGTGGCACGTTCGTTAAAGAAAGGCCCATTCATTGACCTTCATTTATTGAAGAAGGTTGAAGAAGCTGCGGCCTCTGGTAACAAAAAACCGATTAAAACGTGGTCTCGTCGTTCAACCGTTTTCCCTGAAATGGTTGGCTTGACGATTGCCGTTCACAATGGTCGTCAGCACGTACCTGTTTTCGTAAATGAAGACATGGTAGGTCATAAGTTAGGTGAGTTTGTATTGACTCGTACTTACTTTGGCCATGATGTTGACAAGAAAGCCAAGAAGAAGAAGTAAGGCGAGGAGTGAAAGATGGAAGTAGCAGCTAAATTGCGCAATGCTAGCATCTCGGCACAGAAAATGCGTCTCGTCGCCGACCAGATTCGTGGCTTGCCAGTAGAGAAAGCGTTGAACGTTCTTGAGTTTAGCCCGAAAAAGGCGGCTCGCTTAATTAAGAAAGTTCTTGAGTCTGCGATTGCTAACGCTGAGCACAATGAAGGCGCAGATATCGACGAGTTGAAAGTTTCAACTGTATTCGTTGATGAAGGCCCAACTGCCAAGCGTATGCGTCCGCGCGCTAAAGGTCGTGGCGACCGCATTTTGAAGCGTTCTAGCCACGTAACCGTTAAAGTATCGGATAACTAGGAGAAGGTAATGGGTCAAAAAGTACATCCTACTGGTATCCGCTTAGGTATCGTAAAGAAGCATACTGCAACCTGGTATGCTGAGCGCGGCGATTTTGCGGATAACCTTGAAAGTGATATCAACATCCGTAAGTGGTTGTTCAAAGAATTAAAGAACGCCTCTGTATCGCGTGTTGATATCGAACGCCCTGCAAAAGCAATTCGTGTGACTATTCACACTGCGCGCCCAGGTATCGTCATCGGTAAGAAAGGTGAAGATATTGAGAAATTGCGTGCAAAGATTGCCGATATGGCAGGCGTTTCAGCCCAAGTTTCTGTAGAGCAGGTACGTAAGCCTGAGTTGGATGCCCAGCTTGTAGGTGACAATGTTGCTCAACAGCTTGAGCGTCGTGTTATGTTCCGTCGTGCTATGAAGCGCGCTGTACAAAACGCAATGCGTCTTGGTGCTGAAGGTATCAAAATCGAAGTAAGTGGTCGTTTAGGTGGCGCTGAGATCGCTCGTACCGAGTGGTATCGTGAAGGTCGTGTACCGTTGCATACATTGCGTGCGGACATTGATTACGCAACCTCAGAAGCTTTGACAACTTACGGAATCATCGGCATTAAAGTATGGATTTTCAAAGGTGAAGTTCTTCCCGGCCAAGAAAAAGTTGAGCCGAAAGAAGATAAGAAACCTCGCCGCAGAAAACCTGCTCCTAAAGCTAAGAAGTAGGGGTGAGCAAGTATGTTATTGCCTAAAAGAACGAAATATCGCAAGCAGCACAAGCTGCGTAACCGTGGAACAGTAGCTCATGATGTGAGTTTCGGTGAATTCGGTTTGAAAGCGACAGGTCGCGGTCGTATGACAGCACGCCAAATTGAGGCTGCTCGTCGTGCAATGACCCGTCATATGAAACGTGCCGGTAAGGTTTACATTCGTGTATTTCCTGACAAGCCAATTACCAAAAAGCCTCTTGAAGTGCGTATGGGTAAAGGTAAAGGTAGCGTTGAGTACTGGGTTGCACAAATTCAGCCAGGCCGTATGTTATATGAAGTTGAGGGTATTTCTGAGGAATTGGCGCGCGAAGCATTTGCTTTGGCTGCGGCAAAGCTTCCTTTCAAAACTACCTTTGTTAAACGGACGGTGATGTAATGAAAGCGACAGAATTGAAAGACAAGAGCGTTGAAGAGCTCAACGTAACGTTGCACGAATTGTTACAAGATCAATTCAAGTTACGTATGGAAAAGGCTACGGGCCAGATGACTGAAACGCACAAAATGCGTGCACTTCGTCGTGACATTGCTCGTGTTAAAACCATCATCAACCAAAAGGCGGGTTCATAATGAGCACTGATACTATTCAACGCACATTACAGGGCAAAGTCATCAGCGACAAGATGGATAAATCTATCACTGTATTGATTGAACGCCAGGTAAAACACCCGCTATACGGTAAGTTCATCAAGCGTTCGACTAAAATCCACGCTCATGATGAATCAAACGAGTGTAAAGCAGGTGATGTGGTCCGAATCGTTGAGTGTCGTCCTATCTCAAAAACTAAGTCATTTAAGTTAGTTGAGATAGTTGAACGCGCTAACTAAGTTTGGATAAGCCGGCCCCGAGCAAATAGTTTTCCTCGGGGTTAGGAATTTAAGTAATTTAATGGTATACTCTCGCGCCATTTTAGCGCGGGTTTAAGCGGAGAAAACCATGATCCAGATGCAATCAATGCTAGACGTAGCTGATAACTCAGGCGCTCGTCGAGTAATGTGTATTAAAGTACTGGGTGGTTCGCATCGCCGTTACGCCAACATTGGTGACGTAATCAAAGTGAGCGTAAAAGAAGCGATTCCACGCGGTAAGGTGAAAAAAGGTGACGTTCTAAACGCAGTTGTAGTACGTACTCGTAAAGGTGTACGTCGTCCAGACGGTTCTTTGATCCGTTTCGATGGTAATGCTGCTGTTATTTTGAACAACAACTTACAGCCGATTGGTACTCGTATCTTTGGACCTGTTACACGTGAACTACGTGGTGACAAGTTTATGAAGATCGTGTCTTTGGCACCGGAAGTACTGTAGAGAGACGAGAATCATGCAAAAGATTAAAAGTGGCGACGAAGTCATCGTAATCGCAGGCAAAGATAAAGGTAAGCGCGGTAACGTTAAGCGTGTTTTATCAAATGGTCGTGTGATTGTTGATGGCATCAATTTGGTGAAGAAACACACCAAGCCAAGTCAAAATCCGGATGGTTCTATCAATGAAGGTGGAATTATCGATAAAGAAGCATCGTTAGATATTTCTAACGTAGCGATTTATAACCCTTCTACGGGCAAAGCAGATCGTGTGGGCTTTAAAGTAGAAGAAGGCAAAAAATCACGCTTCTTTAAGAAAACTGGCGAAGCAATTTAATTTGTTAATATTCAGGTAATTAATGATGGCGAAACTGCACAACTTTTACAAAGAAACTGTTGTACCTCAGCTTCTAGAGAAGTTTGAGTACAAATCAGTTATGCAAGTCCCACGCATTACCAAGATCACATTAAATATGGGTCTGGGTGAAGCTATTGCGGACAAGAAAATTCTTGAGCACGCAGTCAATGATATGACAGCTATCTCAGGCCAAAAGCCGGTCATCACTAAAGCACGCAAATCTATTGCAGGCTTTAAGATTCGTGACGGTTACCCAATTGGCTGTAAAGTGACTCTGCGTGGCGAGCGTATGTGGGAATTCCTCGAGAGATTGATCTCTATCGCGGTTCCACGTATTCGTGACTTCCGTGGTTTGAATCCTAAATCGTTTGACGGTCGCGGTAACTACTCAGTAGGTATCAAGGAACAAATTATTTTCCCTGAAATCGACTACGATAAAGTAGATAAAATCCGCGGTATGGATATTACTATTACCACCACGGCAACTACCAATGATGAAGGTCGCGCATTGTTAGATGCGTTTAACTTCCCATTGAAATCATAAGGGGCACGCTATGGCTAAAACATCAATGATTGAGCGTGAATTAAAGCGTGCAAAAACTGTAGAAAAGTACGCTGCAAAACGCGCTGAGCTTAAAGCAATCATCAAGAATCCTAACTCTTCAGAAGAAGAAGTTTGGGAAGCTCAGGTGAAGCTTCAAAAGCTACCACGTAATGCAAATCCTGTGCGTCAACGTAATCGTTGTCGTGTAACTGGACGTCCACATGCTTACCTACGCAAATTCGGCTTATGCCGTAATAAGCTTCGTGAGCATGCTATGAAAGGTGACGTTCCTGGTTTGGTTAAGGCTAGCTGGTAAGGCTTGGGAGAATCACAATGAGTATGCAAGATCCTATTGCAGATATGTTGACTCGAATTCGTAACGGCCAGACCGCTGCGAAGAAAACTGTCGCCATTCCTGCATCTAAATTGAAAAAAGCTATCGCTCAAGTACTGGTTGATGAAGGTTTCATCGCTGGCTTTAGCGTAGAAGAAGGTCCAAAGCCGACAATGACCGTTGAATTGAAATACTATCAAGGTCGTCCGGTTATCGAGGAATTGAAGCGTGTAAGTCGCCCAGGTCTACGTATCTATAAGAAAGTAGACGAGCTGCCAAAAGTTATTGGTGGTCTTGGCGTTGCGATCATTTCTACTTCTAAAGGTGTTATGACTGACCGCGCGGCTCGTAAAAACGGCCACGGCGGTGAAGTTCTTTGCACTGTAGCGTAAGGGGAGATTAAAGATGTCACGTGTAGCAAAAAGCGCTGTATCTATCCCTTCAGGTGTTGAAGTAAACATCAAAGATGGCGTGATCAGTGTAAAAGGTTCAAAAGGTCAGCTAGAACAAGCTTTGCATTCTGACGTTGAGTTAAAAGTTGAAGATGGTGAAGTCACCTTCGCTCCTTCAGCAGGCGCAGAAAGCTGGGCTATGGCTGGTACATATCGTGCGTTAGTCAACAACATGATTACAGGCGTTACTAATGGTTTTGAAAAGAAACTTCAGCTTGTTGGTGTTGGTTATCGTGCGCAGGTTCAAGGTAAAAAATTGAACTTAAGCCTAGGTTTCTCTCACCCAGTAGAGTACGAAGCACCAGAGGGCATTACTATTGAAGCGCCTTCGCAAACAGAATTACTTGTTAAAGGTGCTGACAAACAAGTCGTGGGTCAGGTTGCGGCAAACATTCGTGCCTATCGTCCACCAGAGCCATACAAAGGCAAAGGTGTTCGCTATGCTGACGAGCGTATTGTTCGTAAAGAAGCCAAGAAGAAATAGTAGGGCAGGGTTATGAAGAAGAAAATTCAACGTTTGCGTCGTGCGGCTAAAAGCCGTGCCAAAATGCATGAACTAGGCGTTAACCGTCTAGTTATTAACAGAACCCCTCGCCACATTTACGCACAAGTAATCAGCGGTGAGAACGGTAATGTGATCGCTAGCGCTTCGACTGTTGAGAAGACAGTTCGCGGTGACGTTAAGTCAACAGGTAACGTAGATGCTGCAAAGCATGTTGGTACCTTAGTTGCTGAGCGTGCCTTGGAAGCGGGTGTAAAGCAGGTTGCTTTCGACCGTAGTGGTTTTAAATATCATGGTCGTGTTCAGGCTTTAGCTGATGCGGCTCGTGAGAAAGGCTTACAATTCTAAGGTGTGAAGCATGGCAAAAGATATGAATAACCAAGAAGGTTTAGTTGAGAAATTGGTCAACGTAAACCGCGTTGCCAAGGTGGTTAAAGGTGGTCGTATTTTCGGCTTCACAGCTTTGACTGTTGTTGGCGATGGTAAAGGTAAAGTTGGCTTTGGTCGTGGTAAAGCGAAAGAAGTTCCAGTTGCGATTCAAAAAGCAATGGAGCAGGCTCGTCGTAATATGATTCAAGTTGAATTGAAAGACGGCCATACTTTACAACATCCAATCAAAGCTGCGCACGGTGCATCCAAAGTTTATATGCAACCAGCTTCTGAAGGTACTGGTATTATTGCTGGTGGTGCGATGCGTGCGGTATTTGAAGTGCTAGGTATCCAAAATATCTTGGCAAAAAGCATTGGCTCTACAAACCCTATTAATATTGTTCGCGCAACTATTAATGGTTTGAAGCAAATGACTTCTCCAGAAGATATGGCTGCCAAGCGTGGTAAAACTGTAGAAGAGATTTTGGACTAAGACCATGGCAAAGAAAATGATGAAAGTAACGCAGACGCGTTCAAGCATCGGTCGCTTGGACAGCCATAAGGCATGCTTGCGTGGCCTGGGTTTGCGTCGTATCGGTCATACAGTAGAAGTTGAAGATACCCCTTCGACTCGCGGTATGGTAAATAAAGTTTACTACATGGTTAGTGTAGAGGAGTAAGATCATGCGTTTAAATACATTGATGCCAGCTCCTGGTAGTAAAAAAGATCGCAAACGCGTTGGTCGCGGTATCGGTTCTACTGACGGTAAAACTGCAGGTCGTGGTCACAAAGGTCAGAAATCACGTTCAGGTGGTTTCAACAAGATCGGTTTCGAAGGTGGTCAGATGCCTTTGAAACAGCGTTTGCCTAAGTTTGGTTTTAAATCGCGTAAAGCTTTAGTAACTGCTGAGATTCGTCTTAGCGAGTTGGCTAAAGTTGAAGGTGAAGTTGTTGATATGTTGAGCTTGAAAAAAGCCGGTCTTATCACTAACAACATCGAAAACGCTAAAATCATGCTATCAGGTAACATCGAGCGCGCAGTTACTGTATCTGGCGGCGTTCGTGTAACCAAAGGCGCTAAAGCTGCTATTGAAGCAGCCGGTGGAAAGGTTGAAGAATAATGGCATTATCACCACAGCAAATTGCTAAAGGCGGTGGTTTAAGTGAGCTCAAACAGCGTTTGCTGTTTGTGCTCATGGCTATTATTGTTTTCCGGATTGGCTCTTTTATTCCAGTTCCGGGCGTTGACGGCTCTGTTTTGCAAGCTTTCTTGGAAAACCAGGGTGGAACTATCTTTACGATGTTCAACGTATTCTCAGGTGGTGCGCTAGAGCGTGCTTCAGTGTTTGCATTGGGTATTATGCCGTATATATCGGCCTCCATTATCATGCAGATCTTGAGTTTCGTTGACCCACGTCTAAAAGAGATCAAGAAGGAAGGCGAGAGCGGTCGCCGTAAAATCAATCAGTATACTCGTTACTTGACGGTTGCCTTGGCAACTATTCAGGCAATCGGTATGTCCACACAGTTACCAGGAATTATTCCAGGGCTTGTGGCTAATCCTGATTTTTCATTCTTCTTTATCGCGGTAGTAACTCTTGTTACTGGTACCATGTTCTTAATGTGGTTAGGTGAGCAGATTACTGAACGCGGTATAGGTAATGGTATTTCAATCATTATCTTAGTAGGTATTGTTGCTGGTTTTCCACAAGCTATTAGCCAGATCTTTAGTCAGGCTTATGATGGTGACCGTAACATTCTGGGTGTTCTTGTATTTGGTATTTTCGCATTAGCTGTAGTTTACTTTATTGTTTGGTTCGAAAGAGCTCAACGTAGAATTACTATCAATTATGCTAAACGCCAGCAAGGCAATAAAGTTTTTGCAGCACAAAGTAGTTTCTTACCAATGAAACTTAACATGGCGGGTGTTATTCCTGCGATCTTTGCTTCGAGCATCGTACTATTCCCAGGTACTTTATTGTCCTGGTTTGGTAGCGGCTCAGGCGAAGTGACCTGGTTAACCACCATGGCGCAAAACCTTCAGCCAGGAAAACCTGTATACATTATGTTGTATGCTGTCGGCATTATCTTCTTTGCGTTCTTCTATACTGCATTGACGCAAAATCCAAGAGATACTGCTGATAACTTAAAGAAATCAGGTGCATTTATTCCAGGTATTCGTCCTGGTCAACAAACAGCTCAGTATCTTGATAAAGTCACAACACGTTTGACTTTCTGGAGCGCTCTGTACATGACAGCTGTCTGTTTGATGCCAGAATTCCTGATCCTGTTCTTTAATTACCCGTTCTACTTCGGTGGAACTTCACTGCTGATCATCGTTGTTGTTGCCATAGATTTTATGGCCCAGGTGCAAGCTCACCTTATGTCGCAGCAATATGATTCAGTACTTAAGAAAGCGAATCTTAAGAAGCATGGCCCGTCGGGTCGTGTTCGTCGCTAAAGCATGTTGGAGTAGCAAATGAAAGTTCGTGCTTCTGTAAAAAAAATGTGCCGTAACTGCAAAGTGATTCGTCGTCACGGCAGTGTTCGCGTTATTTGTACTGACCCACGCCATAAACAGCGTCAAGGTTAGTCATTTAATTGGTTGATTTTTAGGCGTGATGTGGCTAGAATACGCGGCCTTTCACGCCTGCTTATTAAATTTAGGAGAAATTGTTAAATGGCTCGTATAGCTGGTATTAACATTCCGGTACATAAGCATGCTGATGTCGCCTTGACCGCTATCTATGGTATCGGTCGTCCTCGTGCACAAAAAATTTGTGCTGCTGCAGGAATTGAAACTACTGCAAAGATCAAAGATTTGAACGAAGACCAAATTGAGAATCTACGTAACGAGGTGAGCAAATTTACCGTTGAAGGTGATTTGCGTCGCGAAATCAACATGAATATTAAACGTTTGATGGACTTGGGTTGTTTCCGTGGTATCCGTCATCGTCGTAACCTGCCATTGCGCGGTCAACGCACGAAGACAAATGCCCGTACCCGTAAAGGTCCTCGTAAACCAATCAAGAAATAATGGTTATGGTGGAATTAACACATGGCTAAATCACCTCGTAGTACCAAAAAGAAAGTTAAAAAGCACGTTGTCGATGGGATGGCGCACATTCACGCGTCTTTCAATAACACCATCGTAACGATCACAGATCGCCAAGGTAATGCTCTTGCATGGGCAACTTCTGGTGGTTCTGGCTTCCGTGGTTCACGTAAATCGACTCCATTTGCTGCACAGGTAGCTGCTGATCGCGCTGCTCAAGTAGTTAAAGAAATGGGTATGAAGAACGTTGAAGTATTTGTTAAAGGTCCTGGACCAGGTCGTGAATCAGCAGTACGTGCTTTGAATGCAGCTGGCTTCAAGATCACTAACATTACTGACGTGACACCTATTCCTCATAATGGTTGTCGTCCGCCTAAAAAGCGTCGTGTATAAGAGATTAACGGGAGTTTGAAATGGCTAGATATCTAGGTCCAAAACTCAAATTGTCGCGTCGTGAAGGTGTCGATTTAGGACACAAGTCTGGCGTTCGTGCAATTGAGACTAAATGTAAAATTGAAGTAGCCCCTGGTCAACATGGCGCGCGTCGTAGCCGCTTGTCTGATTACGGTTTACAGTTACGTGAAAAGCAAAAAGTTCGTCGTATTTATGGCGTACTTGAGCGTCAATTCCGCAACTACTACAAAGAAGCTGATCGTCTAAAAGGTGCCACAGGTGTTAACTTGTTACAGCTTTTAGAATCTCGCTTGGATAATGTTGTTTATCGTATGGGTTATGCCGCTACTCGTGGCGAAGCACGTCAGTTAGTTAGCCACAAGGCTATCTTGGTAAACGGCGAAACAGTCAATATTCCTTCTTACACAGTTAAAGCTGAAGACGTTGTTTCTGTTCGTGAGAAATCACAAAAGCAGGCACGTATCGTTGCTGCACTGGAATTGGCTGCACAGCGTGACAAGCCAGAGTGGATTGAAGTTGATGGTAAGAAAATGGAAGGTCAGTTTAAGCGTGTACCAGAGCGCTCAGAACTTGACGCCAGCATCAATGAAAACCTAATCGTAGAGTTGTACTCTAAGTAATTTTAATCCTTGAGAGGGATCATATGTCAGCGACTGAATTTCTGACTCCGCGCCAAATTAAGGTTGAATCAAGCGAAGGCACTAAAGCCCGAGTGGTACTTGAACCTTTTGAACGCGGATTTGGACACACTTTGGGTAACTCATTGCGTCGCATCTTGCTATCTTCTATGCCAGGTGCTGCAGTGACAGAAGTAGAAATCGACGGTGTTCTTCATGAGTACTCAGCTATTGAGGGCGTTCAAGAAGACGTTATCGATATCCTTTTGAACTTAAAAGGGTTGGCTGTTCGCCTAGAAGATAAAGAAGTAGCAACTTTGACTCTTCAGAAAAAAGGTGAAGGCGTCGTAACTGCTGCTGACATTGAAGAAGTATCAGGTGCTGAAGTGGTTAATAAAGACCACTACATTGCTACCTTGAATAAAGGTGGCGCTTTAAATATGCGCATCAAAGTTCGCTTAGGTCGTGGTTATGAGGCTTCAAATACTCGTAAACAGCCTGAAGGCGAAGATAAACCGATTGGTGTATTGCAAGTTGATGCTTCTTTCAGCCCAATGAAAAAAGTTTCTTACACAGTCGAATCGGCTCGTGTAGAGCAACGTACTGACTTGGACAAACTGGTTCTTGATCTTGAAACGAATGGTACTATTGACCCAGAAGAAGCGATCCGCCGTAGTGCGACAATCCTTCAGGAGCAATTAGCAGCCTTCGTTGATCTTAAAGATGAGAAGCAGGCTGAACCAGAGAAAGAAGAGCCAGAAATCGACCCAATTCTATTGCGTCCGGTTGATGATCTTGAATTAACAGTGCGTTCTGCTAACTGTCTTAAAACTGAGAACATCCATTATATTGGTGACTTGGTACAGCGCACCGAAGTTGAGTTGCTTAAGACTCCTAACCTTGGTAAGAAGTCATTGACAGAAATCAAAGACGTTCTTGCTTCTCGTGGTTTGTCTTTGGGTATGCGTTTAGAGAATTGGCCACCATCAAGTATCCTTGGTGACTAATTCTTGCTTGTAAGAATTAGGCGCAAGCATTGTCTTGCGCCTTTTTATTCATAGCTTGCTATGAAACCCTTTGGTAATTTTTTGAATTTATTCAGACAGTTACCTGATTGAACGATTAGTAATTTCTAATCTTAGTTGTGTAAATGAAATAAACTTTTTTGATTTCGAGGCAAAAAGTTTACGAAACAGGGACTTTACTAAAGTAAATGACCGATTTGAGTAAATCTTTTTAACAAAGTAATCGTAAAGTTTAGACATTTACAGAAGTTTTTGTAGTACTACAGCAGGCTACAATTAAATAGAGTGAGGAACTCAATATGCGTCATCAAAAATCAGGTCGTAAATTAAACCGTAACAGCTCACATCGTAAGGCTATGTTTCGTAACATGACTGCGTCATTGATCGAACACGAGCTTATTCGTACTACTTTGCCAAAAGCAAAAGAACTACGTCGTGTGGCTGAGCCTTTGATTACTCTTGCTAAAACAGACTCTGTTGCAAATCGTCGACTAGCTTTTGCTCGTCTACGCAATAATGCAGCAGTTGCTAAGCTTTTTGCTGAGCTTGGTCCTCGTTACCAAGAGCGTCCAGGTGGTTACCTGCGTATTCTTAAGTGTGGCAATCGTCCAGGCGATAACGCACCTATGGCCTACGTTGAATTAGTTGACCGCCCAGTGGTTGAAGACGATGTCGATTTAGACGAGGTAGTTACTGAAGAGTAATTCTTTGTTGTGACACTAAAAGCCCGCTTTATAGCGGGCTTTTTCATTTATACAGTATCTTGCCGGGAGCTTTAGTGCCAGCTGCCAAGGATTAAACCAAATAAAGTAAATATGACCAGGTGGTAACCACCGTCAATCAATAGGTGCCTCAGGCTTCTATTGCTAAATTGATAGGTAATGCCCAGCGCTAAAAATACAAGAGCTCCAATGAGTCCGGAAATGGTTATAGAGTGGAACAGTTCTGGTTTGGGACCGAGTAAATCGGCAATGATAAATACTGCGATCAACGAGAATACCAAACTGACGATAAATACGCTGGGCTTTTGTTGCATATCCTCAGCCTTTAGCTGCATTTCCTCCAGCCACATTTTGCCAAAAAGAAAGGGTGAGTACCAAAGGCCGCCCACTGCAAAAGCTGATAGTGCAGAAACTACTACAGCATAATAATTGATATTGTCCATTATCGGTCCCCAAATTTAATCAATCTTGTTCGATTAGCTTAGCATACCCATTCTTGGCGGGCCTATCTAAAGCGTCACATGCAATATGTAGCCCTCAAAGTTTTCCGGCTCTGTGCAGTACCAGTCCAGTAGTTCTGCTTCGTGTTTTGAAAGAACGCGCTCTGCAAGATCAAAAAAAGGTTGCCTGCCCGGGTCGGCCAGTAAGATGTGCTTAACCCCTGCCTGTTTGGCGCGATTAATCAAGTTGTAGTGTATTTTTGCCAAGTCATCCCAGAAGCAGATATCTGTCCCAAACACAATATCATACTGCTTTAAGTGTTTTTTTGTGAGATTTTCGAAGCTGACAGCTTCGGTTTTGATTTCGACTTCATTTAAGGCTGCCTGAAGTTCAAGAAACGGGAATACTTCGTCATCTCTATCAGTTCCTGTTACTTCACATCCAGCGTGGTGCGCGCAGAAAATACTGGTGGGGCCCCAACCACAACCAAGCTCGAGTACCTTTTGCTTACTGTCCAGTATCCGGCTATGCAGCAAGTAGTCCATCAGCAAAAAGCTACTGTTCCAGGTTTTATGGCCATGAATGGATGGGGTGTAATGCTTCTTAAGTTTTTTAACGAAACGATGTTTATTTTCGAGCAATAAAATACCGTAGGCTTGAAATATATGCTCTTCTGGTAGCTCTTGTAACTCAGGCATAGTCAATTCAATTGGTTGAGTGGCCCTTAAGTGTAAGGACTTTTACTCTCATTGTTAAGTTCATCATCAGCTATCCAAAGAGTACTGAGTATAAATTGTCTTTTTGTCTGTTTCTGATGTTTGTTACACTCTGAGCATTACCGATTAACTGGCAACCAATTAATGGGCAGACATCACGGTCATAATCATCTGAATGATGATGAGTCACACGGCAGGAATGTAACCAGTAAGAAAAACCTGTTATGGGCTTTATCATTAACCGGCACCTTTATGGTGGTCGAGGTGATTGGTGGCCTTATATCAGGTTCCTTGGCGTTATTAGCCGATGCTGGCCACATGTTGACGGATACTGCCGCATTACTTTTGGCCTATTCAGCACTTTATTTTGCAAGCAAGCCAGCTGATGGCAAGCGTACCTTTGGTTATGGCCGTTTGCAGGTTTTGGCCGCCTATACGAATGGTATCTTCCTGATTTTATTGACTGCCTGGATTATCTGGGAGGCGATTCATCGCTTCATTGAGCCAAACCCTATCCAGAGCGTCAGTATGTTTACGGTGGCAGTGATCGGTTTGGTGGTAAATATACTGGTATTTAAGATTCTGCACAGTGCCGGGGAGTCCAATATCAATATACGTAGCGCCTTATTACACGTTCTTGGCGACTTGCTGGGTTCGGTTGGTGCTATCATTGCAGCCATAGTAATCTGGATTTGGGGTCTCTTGTGGGTCGATCCATTGCTATCGATTTTTGTTGCTGCTCTTATTCTGCGCAGTGCCTACCATGTGATAAAGGATGCTAGCCATATTTTGTTAGAAGGTATACCGCTTGGTATCAGTCTCAAAAACATTCGTGCAGACTTAATGAGTCTTGAAGGGGTTGAGGATATCCATCACATGCATGCTTGGAGCCTGAGTGAAGATGAGCCGATGATGACCTTTCATGCTTTGGTCAACCCTGAGAGTGATAGTGATGGATTGTTAGAAGATATGTTGCGATTACTCAAAGAAGAGCATGGTATTGGTCATGCGACGATTCAGGTGGAAGTAGGTATATGCCAGGAGAGCGAAGAGGCTTGTGGCCTAGTGTGACTTTATTGCTTTTGCGCTTCCAACAGGAAGCCGCGTTGATTTTCAATACCTTCCAGTCGTCTAGCCAGTTTATGCTGTAATTCCTGCAGGCTTTTCGATTGGGGAGCCGTTTCCTTGACCAGCTGCTCGGCATCTTGAGTGTATTTGGACAGAGTTACAGTTAAATCCTTGAGTTGTTGGCTGGTAAAAAACATCCCTTTCTGGAACAGGCTCCGTTTGATGCGGTTAAATAGATCAATTTCCTGGCGATCATGCTCATAAAACAGGTCTATCCCCAGCTTTTTTACCCAGTTGGCAATGGTCTGGTCTTTGTTGTCCGAATAGACAATAATGGTGGCGCGTTCGGACATGCCACTTTTGATCTTACGCAAAGATGGGTAGCCGAGCGCGTTATTGAGCGCGACTACGACAATTCTTATTTGTGGACGGTTCAGGCGAATATAGTTGAGAGCGTCTTTATAGTCAGCGACATAATGATAATCGTGACCGGCTGCCGTTAACTGTTGCGCAGTATTCGCTAAAATTTCACGGTTATCATCAACGAGAAGAATGGCGCTCATAATGTATTAATATAGGTTAACAAAAGTTAAGGTAACTGTTTGATTTATTTTATCATTGATTTTTGTTAGGTATATTAAAATTTACTAAAAAAAGAGCAATTTGTGAGAGGAAACAGGTTTGCGTTCAAAATTGTTAATTTTACTGACAAGCATTATTTTACTATTCATGATAAAGGGCTGTGCCAGCTTTCAGCCAGCTAATGTCAATGATGCGTGCAGTATTTTAGAAGATGAAGATTGGTATGAAGCCGCTCTGGACTCGCAGGAGCGCTGGGGAACTCCCATTCATGTGCAGCTCGCCATCATGCATCAGGAGTCCAAGTTCCAAAAGGATATTCGCCCTGCCCGCAAGTGGTATTTAGGCTTCATCCCTGGTTTTAGACCTTCCAATGCTTACGGCTACGCGCAGGCACTGGAAGGAACCTGGGATACCTACCGCACCTCAACGGGTAATCACGGTGCCAAGCGTGATAATTTTGATGACGCCATAGACTTCATTGGTTGGTACACCTATCACAGCCATAAAAAACTGGGGATTTCAAAGTGGGACGCTCGAGCGCAATATCTGGCCTATCATGAAGGCTGGGGTGGCTATAAGCGGAAAACCTATAACTCTAAAGGCTGGTTAATCAAGGTTGCTGATAAAGTTAAAGCTCAGTCACTGGCTTATGCTGCTCAATATAAGCGCTGTCAGGCCGAATTAGAGTCTAACCGCGGATGGTTCTAAACATAGCAGTTATAACCATTAATTATCTATTTTTGTAGGACATTTCGACCATGGATAGGTTAAAATAGCGCCACTTCTCAATGCTTAAATGCATTCTATTTAATGAACATAATTGAGGTTTAGCACATGTTGGGCAACACAACGCCATTAAAAGAGTTTGATCCTGAACTTTTCGCATCAATTGAAGCTGAAAAGAAGCGCCAAGAAGAGCACATTGAACTGATTGCATCGGAAAATTATACCAGTCAGCGCGTGATGGAAGCCCAGGGTTCAGTGTTAACCAACAAGTATGCTGAAGGTTACCCAGATAAACGCTATTACGGCGGTTGTGAGTATGTGGATATTGCCGAGAAACTGGCCATTGAGCGTCTGAAAGAATTGTTTGGCGCTGACTACGCTAATGTGCAGCCTCACTCTGGTTCGCAAGCTAATGCCGCAGTTTATATGGCTTTAGTCAAACCTGGCGATACCATTCTAGGCATGAGCCTGTCAGACGGTGGCCACTTGACGCATGGCTCAAAAGTAAACTTCTCAGGTAAAATCTATCATTCGATCGAATATGGCGTTGATGAAAACGGCTATATAGATTACGCGCAAGTTGAAGCTTTAGCGCTTGAGCATAAACCTAAAATGATCGTTGCTGGCTTCTCGGCCTATTCACGTGTGGTTGACTGGGCCAAGTTCCGTGAAATCGCCGATAAAGTAGGTGCCTTCCTGTTTGTGGATATGGCGCATGTTGCTGGTCTGATTGCCGCAGGCGAATATCCAAATCCAGTTCCTTATGCGGATGTTGTGACTTCCACTACCCATAAAACACTTGCTGGCCCTCGCGGTGGTATCATCATTGCCCGTTCAAATCCTGATCTTGAGAAAAAGTTAAATTCAGCGGTTTTCCCTGGTGGACAGGGTGGTCCTTTGATGCACGTAATCGCTGCTAAAGCGGTAGCTTTCAAAGAAGCCTTAAGCGATGAATTCAAGGCTTTGCAAAAGCAGGTTAAAATTAACGCTCAGGCGATGACTAAAGTGCTGATGGAGCGTGGCTACAAAATCGTTTCCGGCGGTACCGATAACCACCTGTTCCTGATTGATTTAATCGATAAAGACATTACCGGTAAGGATGCGGAAGCTGCTCTTGGTCGAGCGAATATCACAGTGAACAAAAATACTGTGCCAAATGAACCTCGTTCGCCATTCGTAACCAGCGGATTGCGTATGGGTACGCCAGCGATTACCACACGTGGTTTTAAAGAAGCCGAGGCGACTGAGCTTGCCGGTTGGATCTGTGATATTCTTGACGATATTACGAATGAGCAGACCATTGCGGATGTGAAAGCAAAAGCCTTGAAACTGGCTGCCCGCTTTCCGGTCTATCGCAGTTAATTGATAAGCACGCTATTGGCAACATAAGGAGCTGTTATGCATTGCCCGTTTTGCGCCCATCCAGATACCAAGGTTATTGATTCGCGTTTAGTGGCTGACGGTAGCCAGGTTCGTCGCCGCAGAGAATGTCTTGCCTGTGGCGAGCGCTACACGACCTTTGAAAGTGCTGAGCTGGTGATGCCCAAGATTATTAAAACTGACGGAACTCGTGAGCCTTTCAATGAAGCTAAACTGCGAATGGGTTTGGCAAAAGCCGTTGAAAAGCGCCCGGTCAGTGTTGAAGATCTGGAAGCTGCAATCAATAAAATTTTATCGCAAATTCGCGCTCTGGGTGAGCGCGAAGTGCCTTCTACTGTGGTGGGAGAGCTAGTGATCGAGGCTCTTCGTGGGCTTGATGAAGTGGCTTATGTTCGTTTTGCATCGGTTTATCGTCGCTTTAAGGATGTTAATGCTTTCCGCGAAGAAATTGATAAACTGCAAAGTGATGGTAAATAGCCACTTACACTCTGTTCAACTTCAAATCTCCTTCATGTCTGAGGTCATTCAAACCTGATATGTCTTTTACCGCACAAGACTCCAGCTATATGGCACGGGCCATTCAATTGGCTCGTAAAGGCTGGTTTACGACCCGAACCAATCCTAGGGTGGGCTGTGTTCTGGTAAAAGACGGGCAAATCATTGGCGCAGGCTGGCATGAAAAACCGGGTTTTGCCCACGCCGAAATCAACGCGCTCCAGCAAGCTGGCGATGCCACAAAAGGTGCTACCGCCTATGTGACTTTGGAGCCTTGCGCTCATTATGGCAAAACCGGTCCCTGCGCCGAAGCTCTGGTCAAGGCTGGAGTGGTACGAGTGGTTGCAGCCATGCTGGATCCGAACCCATTGGTGGCTGGCAAAGGTATGCAGATTCTGGCTGATGCAGGAATCAAGGTTGAGCATGGCCTGATGCAGTCAGAAGCCGAAAAACTGAATCCTGGTTTTATAAAACGCATGACCAAAGGTCTGCCCAGAGTGGTGGCTAAGGTTGCTGTAAGTCTTGATGGGCGGACCGCCATGGCAAGCGGTGAAAGTCAATGGATTACCGGGGCGGCAGCTCGACGTGATGTGCAGCGCTTACGAGCTGAATCAGGCGCCATTATTACTGGCTCGGGTACTGTGGTTATTGATAACCCTTCCATGAATGTTCGCGAACAGGCCTATACCGCTAACCCTCATTTTGTCCAGCCCTTAAGAGTCATCATAGATTCACAAAATCTTGTCGAACCGGATGCAAACATATTCGCTAACGAAGGTGCTTGCTGGTTGATTACCGGCAATGTATCGACCAAAGACTATCCCGCCAATGTTGAGCAGAAACAAGTTGCCTTATTGCCAGGAAAGAATGGTGTCAGTCACCATAAAGTAGATTTAAAGGTTTTGCTGACCATACTGGCGGACGCTGGAATCAATGATGTGTTGATTGAAGCTGGCAGTGGTCTGGTGGGTGCTTTTGCAGAGCAGGGGCTGATTGATGAGCTGGCGGTGTATATGGCACCAAAACTGATGGGCAGTGCCGCCAGGCCAATGATGCAATTACCATTTGAAACCATGCAGCAGAATATCGAACTGTCGCTGAGTGATGTTCGGCAGATAGGCGATGATTTGCGCCTAACCTATCATTTTAAAAAGGTTTAGTTATGTTTACCGGAATTATTGAAGCTACTGGTTATATTGCCGCCATTGAGCCCAAGGGTGATGATGCGCGTTACCGTTTTCAGACGGGTAAATTGGATTTGTCCGACGTAGAGCTGGGCGACAGCATTGCCTGCAATGGTGTCTGCCTGACTGTGATCGAGAAATACCAGGACGGCTTTGCAGCGGATGTGTCGGTAGAAACCATTAAAGTCACCTGCTTTGCTCATTACAAGGAGCATCAGCCGGTCAATTTCGAAAAGGCGATGCTGCCAACGACCCGTTTCGGCGGTCACATGGTCAGTGGCCATGTGGATGGTATTGGCGAAGTAGTGGCGATTGAAGATGCCGGACGTTCAATTCAGTACACCATTCGAGCACCAAAAGACGTGTTACACTATATCGCCATTAAAGGCTCGATTACGGTTGATGGCACCAGCTTGACCGTCAACCAATTGAACGAGGATTGTTTTTTCCTCAATCTGGTCCCACATACACTGCAAGAAACCATTGCAGACAGTTATCAGGTGGGAACCAGGGTCAATCTGGAGATTGACCTCATTGCTCGATATTTAGAGCGCTTGATGCAGACTGGAGCTGTTAAACCTCAATAAGTGTGAGAACTATGCAATTAAATAGCATCGAAGAAATTATTGAAGATATCCGTCAGGGCAAAATGGTCATTCTGATGGATGACGAAGATCGTGAGAATGAAGGCGATTTGGTGATGGCCGCCACTCAGGTACGCCCGGAAGATATTAATTTTATGGCGCGTTATGGCCGTGGACTAATCTGTTTGCCGATGACGCGCGAACGCTGTGAGCAGTTGAACTTGCCGCTGATGTCGCAACAGAATGGTGCGCGCTTTAGCACCAACTTTACGGTGTCCATTGAAGCCGCCGAGGGTGTTTCGACAGGAATCTCTGCTGCTGATCGTGCGCGTACCGTACAAATGGCGGTAGCGCCGAATGCAAAACCATCGGACATCGTACAGCCGGGTCATATCTTCCCGATTATGGCGAAACCCGGTGGCGTTCTGAATCGTGCCGGTCACACTGAGGCAAGCTGTGATTTAGCGCGCCTGGCAGGTTTTGAGCCAGCCGCAGTGATTGTTGAAATTCTAAATGAAGATGGCACTATGGCGCGTCGTCCTGACTTGGAAAAGTTCGCTGAGGAACATAATCTGAAAATCGGTACCATTGCCGATCTGATTGAATACCGTTCTACTAAAGAGAAAACTGTGGAAAAGGTGAGTGAGTGTCATTGGCCAACTGAGCATGGTGAATTCCGTTTGCACACCTACCGTGACACCATTGATGGGCAGGTGCATTTTGCTTTAGTTAAAGGCAACCCAAAGAATGATACTTCAACGTTAGTACGTGTTCACTTAACCGATAGCTTAGGCGATTTGCTTGAAGCGCAGCGTGGCAGAAAGCCGGGTTGGGGCTTGAGTAAAGCGATTGAGCGTATCGCTAAAGAAGGTGAAGGCGTTGTGGTCGTGCTGGCCAATAAAGAATCAAGCGAAGAGGTTCTTAATCGGATTCGTCGTTTTGAGCAGGAAGATAAGGGTGAGACTTTGACTCAGGAACAAAAGCGTCAGAAAAAACGCACTGTTGGTATCGGTTCTCAGATCCTCGCTGATTTAGGCGTACATAAAATGCGCTTACTCAGTTCAGGTAGCCAATATACTGGTTTGGCGGGTTATGGTCTGGAAATTGTTGAGAACATAGCACCGGAACAATAAAGTCAGAACAGTAAATTATTGAGAGAGTCTGAAAAAAATCCCGCCAATTGGCGGGATTTTTTTAGCTTTCAATAATTACTTTTTAATATCTCTGTCGTAGCTCAGTCTCTTGGCCGCATCCAGAGTCAACATCTGCATAAAGGCTTTTGTTTCTGAGTCAGAGCCAGTTGGCGTGTTGCCATTACTACCAAAGACATTGGTCGGAACCTGACGTTTGGCAAAGGCATCTGCCCATAATTTTTGAATTTCTATCTCAGCTTCAAGCTTCTGCGCCAAGGCATTATCAGCTTCAAGAATCACTTTTTTCTGATAAGCTTCGGCATCAGCCAGTGTCCGTTTAGTTTCTGCTTCAATGCGCGCTTTTCCCAACTGGATTTCGGCCGTAACCTTTTGAATTTCTGCCTGTTCCTTAAACTTCTGTGCTTCTGTTAAAGCTAATTGTTTTTCCGTCTCTGCATCTGTGGTTTTCTGAATCTGATTCACTTTAGCTTCGGCCTGGCGTTCGGCCACCTCGCGCTCACCACGAGCAATGGCAAGCAGGCGCTGCTCTTCTTCCTGAATACGCTGTTCGCGGGCAATGGCACGATCAGCAGATGCTTTTTGCTTTAACTGCATACGATCAATAAAGCGTGAGTTGGGACGCATATCAGTAACACGCGCATCAACTACCTGTACTCCAAAGCCGGTGAATTTTTGTTTCTTGCGTAGTGGAATACCGTTCTCATCTAAGCGCTTTTTGACTTCAAAAGAGATTTTGATTTCATCATCGTATTCTTTCTGATCTTTGCCTAGCGTTGCGTTGGCGGAAGATAGTCGCTCTTTCTGAAGCGTTTCACGACGTTCCTCGCGACGAACAATATAAATGCCATTAGCCATCTGGTTTTCGAATTCGGTATTGAACTCGGTACGACCGCCTGAGTAGTAATCTTCTGCGCTCATCAAGGAAGCGGTTGCTTGCAGGGTTTCCTTGAAAGCTGGAATGAGCGCTGTACGTAGGAAGTTGTCTGGCGTACGGTACTCATGAGCAAGATTCAGGAAGCCTTCCTGGTCGGTTGGGATCGAAAATCTAACGGTGGCCTGGGCATCAGCGTCGACCTGATCGAGGAACATGATGTTTAATGGTGGAAGACTGGCACTACCGCCCTGAGCAGACTCTAATTCTGCGCTGACATTATTATCATGGCCGCCCAGTACCGCCTGAACTGTTGTCGCACGTTTCCATGAATTCCAGCGACCAAAGAAGAAAAACTGGTAGCCAACATCGCTGACAGCGTGTTCATTCCCCAAAATTGTCCGTACGTGATAGACATAGCCCGGTTCTGCGTAAAACACTGAGTTGCGTAAGACGATGTAGAGCACAAAAACCACACCAGCACCAATCAGCAGTTTGCTATTTTTATAAAGGCTGGCAAATGAAAAGTTAGGTTTTGGAAGTTTCATTATTAGTATTCCTTATTACGATATATTCAATATATTTTTTATTGTGTCCTTGGTGCCATATAAAGCGTAGAACAGGCGTAATATATAGGATTCTTTAAGATAATCATACTCAAAGGGACCTATTCATATTACAATACGCGATAATTTTTCGTAATTTACAGTGTTATGAGCGACTTCAAGTTAGACTTTTCTGCAACACAATATCAGGGTGGCCGTATTGCTATTGTGCATGCCCGCTTTAATCTTCCGATCATTAATCAGATGATTAATGGCGCGAAAGAGCGTTTGCAGGAACTTAAAGTTCCGGCTGAGAATATTGAGTTATTTGATGTGGCGGGGGCTTATGAATTACCCTACGCAGTACAGCAGGTTGCCAAAACGGGCCAGTTTGACGCTGTAATTGCGATTGGCGTAGTGATTCGTGGTGACACGCCGCATTTTGATTATGTCTGCGCTGAGTCGAGTTCTGGCTTGATGCGCGCATCATTGGATAACGACATCCCGGTTATTTTCGGAATCTTAACGGTTAATACTGAAGCGCAGGCTGAAGAACGCGCTAACCCGGCAAAAATGAACAAGGGTGGCGAAGCCGCGGCAACAGCTGTCGAAATGATTAATTTAACTCGCGCACTAAAAGAGAAACGCTCATGAGTACAACCTTTAAACCCGCTGCGCGTCGCCGTGCAAGAGAATATGCTATCCAGGCAATTTATCAGTGGCAAATGACTGGCAATCCCTTGAATGAGATCGAAGCCCAGTATTTGACTACCATGAATGCTAAAAAAGTCGATACGGTTTACTTTCAGGAGTTGTTTTCTGGCGTATTAACCAATCTTGATGAAATAGATACGGCATTGGCTCCAGCGCTGGAGAGAGACATCGAAGGTATCGATCCGATTGAGCGCGCTATTATTCGCCTATCAGCATTTGAATTGAAAAAGCGTATCGATGTTCCTAAAAAAGTGGTTATCAACGAGGGTATTGAGCTGGCGAAAACCTTTGGTGCTACCGACGGCCATAAATTTGTGAACGGTGTGCTCGATAAAATCAGCAAAGATTTACGTCCACACGAATAAAACAAAAAAGTCTTATCATGAAAGAGTTTGAGCTGATCAAGGAGTTTTTCAGTTTTAGCCAATCTAAATCAGGCGCAGTGATCGAAGGAGTAGGTGATGACTGTGCTGTGCTTTCCATTCCTGACAAACGCCAACTGGTCACCTCCGTCGACACGCTGGTTGAGGGTGTTCATTTTTTTTCAGACATTAATCCGGCCGACATCGCCTATAAATCGCTAGCAGTCAATGTGAGTGATCTGGCGGCGATGGGTGCTAAACCGTTGGGTTTTACTTTGGCGATTGCTTTACCGAAAGTAGAAGAAGATTGGCTTAAAGCTTTTAGTGACGGTTTACAGCAAGCGAGCACAGCATTTGATATTCCACTGATTGGTGGTGATACCACCAAGGGCCCATTAACCATTACCATCAATGTGCTCGGTACGGTAAAAACTGACAGAGCCTTGCTACGAAAATCTGCTCAGCTGGATGATGATATCTGGGTCACCGGTTATCTGGGTGATGCTGCCGCAGCTTTAGGTCTGCATGGCAAAGCACAGTCGCGACAGCTCAATAATGCGGAGCATTATTTATGGCAACAATTGTTGCGTCCAAAACCGCCAATAGTCTTTGCTAAAAAACTGGCCAAGCTGGCGCATGCTGCCATTGATGTTTCCGATGGCCTATTGGTAGATCTTGGGCATATTCTTGAACAGAGTCATTGCTCAGCCAAAATCAAAGTTTCGTCATTACCTTTATCTGAGCAGTTAACTGAATTTGCAGGATTGGAAGGTGCGCGTGAGTTTGCACTGAATGGTGGCGATGACTACGAATTATGCTTTACCGCCAAACCCAGTATGCGCAACAAGATCCTCAATCTGGCAGAAGACCTTAACATCAATGTCCATCGTATCGGTTCGATAACGGCTGGCGAAGAAGCTGAAATTCAATTGATGCTGGATGGCAAGCCTTACAAACCAAAGCGCCAGGGCTGGCAACATTTCTCCGAATAAATTAATAGTGAACTTATCATGTCATTGAGCCAAACAGTCTTTAAAAATCCTATTCACTTCCTCGCCTTTGGTTTTGGCTCAGGACTGCTACCAAAAGCCCCCGGAACCTGGGGAACCTTGGTGGCTATCCCACTCTGGTATGGTTTGTCATTGTTAAGCCTTCCCTGGTATATCGCAGCAACTATACTGTTAAGCATTCTCGGTATCGGCATTTGTCATTACAGCGCCAAGAAACTTGGAGTGCATGATCATCCAGGCATCGTCTGGGACGAGTTTTGCGGCTATTTTGTAACCATGATCGCAGCACCAACAGGTTGGATCTGGCCGATTGTAGGCTTCATCCTGTTTCGCATCTTCGACATCATCAAACCCTGGCCGATCAAATGGCTCGACAAAAAAGTCCACGGTGGCTTCGGCATTATGATTGACGATTTGTTGGCCGGTATTTTTGCGTGGGTGGTGTTGCAGGGGCTAGTGTTGATCACTATTTAACTGTCGGAAGGCAAGTTGCACACAGAGTCTAGAGCCCTCTAACTCTAACAATTCTCTTTAGAGAAATAATTATTAAAAGTTGAACCAAGATACTAACTTTGAGATTTATTTTAGATTATAATTTCTCTCTTTTCTAAAAAGGGAGAATTATATGCAAAATAGAGAGAGGGTTACCTTAGGTATCCATAGCAATGTGGCAGGGAATGCGAATGGTTTCACCTCTGGTCATGCGTGGATAACGGTGACTCGTGGCAGTCAAGTCACCGCTTATGGGCTGTGGCCTGATGAGCATCCAAGAACAGTGGATAACGGTGATCAAACCGATATTCGTGTTGGTTTAGAGGGAACAAGATTTCCCAAAGCAAGTCGCTTCTATCAATTAACATCTCTGCAAACCTTAAAGTTAGAGCAAGCATTAAAAAGAAATGTTACTTGGCGTTACACCAATACTTGCGCCTCATGGGCAAGCGAACTTATTGAAGAAGTTGTAGGAGTTGATATTGATGCAGATGACTGGGCTGGTTTTGAAACGCCTAGAGAGCTAGGTGAGCATATTCTTGAGTTAGAGTCTGAGCGGCCAACCTCAAGAACTAATCCTACATTGTACCGGCCTAGAGGGAGTAGTTTGAGATGAATAAATATTTACTAATGGTTTGTGTTTTTTTATGGGGGTGTAGCATGGAGGTAAATGGCATGGTCTATTCGATAAGCGATGTTAGTAATATTAAGTATGAAATGAGTCAAAACCAATTAGAGCTTGAGTATCAAATACCTCTTGAAACTTTATATTATTCACCCGGTATCAATTACATATTATCAAACGATGGTGAGTTGGAAATTGAAGTCGTTAGATGTGGCATAAAGGAAGAGTGTGATGTTGCTGCCAAAGCAGAGCAGGGAGATGTGAATACAGTGGTTATTAAGTTATCCGAACCAATTGATATAAATAAGGTGTTGATAAAGGATAGTAAGGAAAAAGTTAAGTTATCTGAGTTCGCTGGTAGCTGAAGAAATAAAACATAGGTTGGGTAGAACATGTAGCCTAAAGTCTATATGTTAGTTGATGTTGGGTTACACCAAGAGGCTAACCCAACCTATAAAAACTTAATAAAACTACAAGCTCTTAATAATATCGTCTGCTGTTAAGCCAATTCTTTTCAATAATTCTTTAGTGTCACCGTGTTCAACGAAGCGATCGGGAATGCCTAAGTTTTTAACTTTGATTTGAATGTTGTTATTCAATAGGAATTCATTGATGGCTGAGCCTGCGCCGCCCATGATGGCGTTTTCTTCAATGGTGATGAATTGATCATGGGTTTCGGCTAATTGTCTGATTAACTCTTCATCCAATGGTTTAACGAAGCGCATGTCGGCGACGGTGGCGTGGATTTGCTCGGCGGCTTCCATGGCGGTTTGCACCATTGAGCCGAAGGCTAGTATGGCCACTTTTTCTCCGCGACGTTTGATGCTGCTCTTACCAATCGGGAATGGGGTAAACGTTTGCTCTGGCTCTATGCCGCTACCCATACCGCGCGGATAACGCACGGCTGCTGGACCCTCGTACAAATAGCCAGTATATAAACATTGGCGACATTCGTTTTCATCGCTCGGTGTCATGATGACTATGTTTGGAATGCAGCGCAGATAGCTTAGATCGAAGGCGCCGTTATGAGTGGCGCCATCGCCACCGACTAATCCGCCACGATCTATGGCAAACAATACATCAAGATTCTGTAGTGCAACGTCATGGATCAGCTGATCGTAGCCGCGCTGCAAGAAAGTTGAGTAAATGGCACAAACCGGTTTTAATCCTTCACAAGCCAAACCAGCAGAGACTGTCACTGCATGCTGTTCAGCAATGCCGACATCATAATAACGCTCAGGAAACTCGCGTGAGAAGCGAATCAGATCGGAACCTTCACGCATGGCTGGCGTGATGCCGACCACGCGTTCATCTTTAGTGGCGATATCACACAGAAAATCACCAAAGATGTTGGAATAGGTTTTGGGTTTTTTGCCTTTCGGCAGACTGTTATCTTTTGGATCAAAAATCGGTACGCCGTGATAGGCAATCGGATCATTTTCCGCTGGCTCATAGCCCTTACCCTTGCGGGTAACGATGTGTAAAAACTGCGGACCTTGTAGCTCTTTAATATTGTTCAGAGTATTTAATAGAGTAGGCAGATCATGACCATCAATTGGGCCGTTATAATTAAAGCCTAACTCCTCGAACAAAGTGCCAGGCAAAACCATGCCTTTCATGTGCTCTTCAGCACGGCTGACAAAGTCAGACAGAGGTTTAATGTTGTGTAATGCTTTTTTGCCCGTTTCGCGGACGCGTTGATAAAAACGCCCAGCCAGTAACTTGGCAAGATATTTGTTTAAGCCACCAACGTTCTCTGAAATGGACATCTCATTGTCATTCAGAATAACCAGAATATTGGCATCGGTATCGGCTGCATGATTCATCGCCTCGAAAGCCATACCACCTGTCAGTGCACCATCACCAATGACTGCTACACAGTGGCGATCTTCGCCCTGTTGTTTGGCTGCCAGCGCCATCCCCAGGGCAGCGCTGATTGAGGTGCTGGAGTGGCCGACTGCGAAAGTATCGTATTCAGACTCGGTACGCACCGGGAAAGGATGTAAGCCATCGGTTTGGCGAATAGTCTGTAGTTGATCACGGCGACCAGTCAGAACCTTGTGCGGATAAGCCTGATGGCCCACGTCCCAGACAATGCGATCGTCTGGCGTATTAAACATATAGTGCAGGGCTACGGTGAGTTCAACCGTTCCTAAACCTGCCGCAAAGTGACCGCCACACTGGCTAATCGTATCTATGAGGTACTGACGTAGCTCGTCGGCAACTTCGTTCAGTTGCGACTTTTCCAACTGCCTGAGGTCAACAGGTGAGTCAATATGCATTAATAATGGGTATTTTTCAGAGCTCATAGGGTTTTGCGGCAATTAAGCGTTACGATTGACTATATAATTCGCCAACTCGGCGAGGGACTCGGTATTGTACGGCAACTTAGCCAGTGCTTGTAGGGATAAATCCAATAAATCGGCTAATTTTTGCTTGGAACCATCGAGGCCAAGCAGGGCGGGATAGGTGTTTTTATCCTTGGCCAGATCAGAGCCCTGCGGTTTACCGAGGGTGCTGGTGTCTGACTCAATATCCAGAATGTCGTCTTTAACCTGAAACGCCAGCCCAATCGCATCGGCATATTGCTCAAGAGCGCTTTGTTCCTGCTCATTCAGCTGGCCTGCACAGAGGGCACCCAATAGCACACTAGCTTTGATCAGCGCACCGGTTTTCATGCGGTGCATCTGTTCCAGCGTCGCCAAGTCTATCATCTTTGATGTGGATTCCAGGTCAATGGCCTGACCCCCGCCCATGCCTAATGAGCCACTGGCGCGCGCCAGCAGTTGAATCATCTGTAGCTGTTGAGGCTTGGCTTTGCCCGAAAACGGATGGCTGGCCAGCTCTTCAAAAGCCTGAGTATGCAGCGCATCACCGGCCAGAATAGCCGTTGCTTCGTCAAACTGAATATGACAGGTCGGTTTGCCACGGCGTAAATCATCATCATCCATCGCTGGCAGGTCGTCATGTACCAGCGAATAGCAGTGGATCAGCTCGACCGCCAGCGCTGGGCTGTCTAAATCGGTAAGTTCGGCACCAAGCGCCTGTCCGGTCATATAAACCAGCGTCGGACGAATGCGTTTACCGCCGTTAAGCGCACCGTAGCGCATGGCCTGATGTAAGCTTTGTGGACTATTGTTATCGCTTGGCAGACGTGTAGTTAATAGCTGATAAATCCGGTCTTGCCAGCGTTCAAGTTGTTGAGAAATGGTCATTGAGGCTAGAAATTATTGGTCGTCTACTTCGAAGGCCTGTTCTTGATTCTCCATCAGAATCGTCACCTTCTGCTCTGCTTCAGCGAGTAGCTGTTGGCATTGACGGGAGAGCTTAACGCCTTTTTCAAAAACCTTAAGAGCTTCATCGAGGGGCAGTTCGCCGCCTTCTAGCTGCTCAACAATGGTCTCCAGTTGCTGTAACTGGCTTTCAAAGTTAACACTGGTGGCTTTTTTGGCTGTAGACGCTTTTTTCTCAGGCATAAGTGTTTAGTCGAAGTTTGGATGTGGAAACTGGCCTTATTGTCCTATATTGGTCTACAAAAGGAAAGCGCTAGCCCAAGTCGCTAAAGGCTGAGGCGTTTCAGTAAAAAAAGTCGCACTCGGCAGGCTCAAGTGTCGCATTAGCTTGTAAATATCGCTAAAATCCCCACCTATCCTAGACATTTACTTAATTCGCGCAATATTGCGCCTAATGGCAGATTCATGAGTTCAGCGACTGACAAGACTAAAGACAATGGTTCGGCTAATGCTACGAGCAATGCGGAAAAAGTCACTCCGACCAATTTTATTCGTAACAAGATCAACGAAGATATTGCCAACAATAAAAATGAAGGGCGAGTGCATACGCGTTTTCCACCCGAGCCAAATGGCTATCTGCACGTGGGCCATGCCAAATCCATTTGCCTGAATTTCGGTATCGCGCGTGACTATGACGCGCCCTGTAATTTGCGTTTTGACGACACCAATCCAGAAAAAGAAAGCGAAGAATTTGCCAAAGCGATTCAGGAAGATGTGCACTGGCTTGGCTTTGAATGGGAAGGCGAAGTGCGCCATGCTTCGGATTATTTTGATCAGTTGTATGCTTTTGCAGAAGAATTGATTCAAAAAGGCAAGGCTTATGTGGATGAGCAACCTGCCGATAAAATTGCTGAAAATCGCGGCAATTTCCAGACGCCTGGCACAGAAAGCCCGTATCGTAATCGTCCGGTTGAAGAAAGCCTGGACATGTTCCATCGCATGAAAGCTGGCGAGTTTGCCGATGGACAAATGGTGTTGCGTGCCAAAATTGATATGTCGCATCCGAACATGTTGATGCGTGATCCGGTTCTGTACCGCATCAAGCGCTTCCATCATATTCGCACTGGCGACAAGTGGTGCATTTATCCAATGTACGACTTTACCCACTGTATTTCGGATGCGCTGGAAGGCATTACTCATTCTTTGTGTACCTTGGAATTTGAAGTGAATCGTCCGCTCTATGACTGGGTACTGGATAACATCACCATTGATTGTCATCCGCAACAGATTGAGTTTTCACGCCTGAACCTTGCGTACACCATCACTTCGAAGCGTAAGCTGACCCAGTTAGTTGAAGAGAAACGCGTAGATGGCTGGGATGATCCGCGGATGCCTACCATTTCAGGTATGCGTCGTCGTGGCTATACCCCTGCATCAATTCGTAACTTCTGCGATGCGATTGGAATCAGTAAGGTCAATAGTGTGACCGACATGACGTTGCTGGAAGATAATGTGCGTGATGATCTGGATAAATCTACTGAGCGCCGTATGGCGGTGCTCGATCCGATCAAGGTCATTATTACCAACTATCCAGAAGATAAAGAAGAAATCCTGACCGGTAACAACCATCCGAAGTTCGAAGAAATGGGTACTCGTGAGTTACCATTTAGCCGCGAAGTTTATATTGATCGTGCGGATTATCGCGAAAGTGCTAATAAAAAATATAAGCGTCTGGTCAAAGGTGGCGAAGTTCGTCTGCGTAATGCCTATGTAATTAAAGCCAACGAAGCGATTCTGGATGAAAATGGTGAAGTTAAGGAGCTGCACTGTACTTATGACCCAGATACTTTAGGCAAAAATCCAGAAGGTCGCAAAGTGCGTGGTGTGATTCACTGGGTTTCTGCTAAACACGGCAAGAAAGCGACAATTCGTCTGTATGATCGCCTGTTCAATGTACCTAATCCTGGCGCGATGGATAACTTCCTCGAGGCGCTAAACCCAGACTCGCTGGAAGTGATTACAGCGATGGTGGAACCAAGTCTTGCTCAGGCAAAGCCGGAAGATCGTTTCCAGTTTGAGCGCGAAGGTTATTTCACGGCAGATCGTTATGAGTTTTCGGAAGATAATCTGGTCTTTAATCGCACGGTAACCTTGCGCGATTCCTGGTCGGATAAAGAAGCGAACTCTTAGTTTAACTGACATAAAGTCCACAAAATAAAAAGGCCAATCTTTCGATTGGCCTTAACTCTTTTAGGGGGACTAGTTCTGAGGGTTCTGATATCTAAGAGCTAGGTCTAAAAGCTTGTCTAAAAAGTAACATTCCATGAACTAACAATGACAACTTATCTGTTAAGTTTGTCAGCCAGTATGCAAAAAAGTTCAAAATATTTGCCAAAAGATCCATGGAACTATCATAAATAACTGTTAATCTAATGATAACCGTTTGATTTCTACAGGATTTAGTGATGAAAACCCTATTTAAATGGAGTCTTAGACTGATTATTGCCGTAGTCGTACTGTTTATTGTGGCGGCTGTGGCGTTAATGATTTTCTTCAATAGTGATCAGCTCAAAACAACCTTAACCAAGCAGGTTAAAGAAAAGACCGGCGCAGAACTGGTGATTGAACAGGATTTAAGCTTAACCTTCTTTCCGTGGCTGGCGATTGAAACCGGCGGCATTAGTTTATCCCAACCGCCATTATTCCCAGACCAGAATCCCGCGCTGACCATTGACGCGGTATCTGCCAGTATCAAGTTGATGCCTTTGTTTAGCGGTGATATTGAAGTTGGCGCCGTATCAGTGAGTGACGCCACTTTGAATATGACTCAGGGGCCACAGGGTAAATCGAATTTACAGGCTTTTACCGAAGCCTTGCAAAAAGCAGAATCAGAATCCACCGAGCAGGAAGCAAGTGCAGAAAGCAAAACAATGGAGCTCAGTCTGCAGAAGCTGGAACTCAACAATTTTACCGTCAATCAATTCGATGCAAATAACAAGCTCAGTCAAAGCCTTACTTTAGAGCAGCTCATGATCGAGGACTTCCGTCCGGGAGAGTTCCGTCCAGTGACTGCCAGCGGCAAGATTGCCAGTGAAGTGAATAAGCCTGTTATGAAGTGGGCTGTGGCGGGTGACTTAAAGGTCAGTTCTGACTTTAAGCAAATTGATTTACAGAAAATGGAAGCCACTGTTGATAATGTTTCAAGCAGCGTTCAATCGGTTGGCTTAAAGGGACTATTGTCAGTTTCTCAGGCCAATCAATCTACACAAATTGAGCATAAAGGCACCGTCACTTTTGATAATCAGTCCGCTCAGCTAACAGTTTCTGCTGGCCTGGGTAGGCTAAACGATATTAAAGTCAGTGTTTCAGCAGATAGCTTGACCCTGGATCAATTTATGGCAACCAGTGGGGAAAAAGAGACCAAAGCTCAAGCGGAAGCTGATTTATCACCAGTGGCGGACTTTCTCAAGCAGTCTCGCATTCAGGGTGACCTGACGATTGGTAGCCTCAACCTGAAAAATACCCAGTTCACTCAGGTATCAGCAAAGCTCTATAACAAAGGAGCAACTTTGCACCTTGACCCTTTCAAGGCGCAGGCATTCCAGGGCAATCTGGCAACTACCGCCAGTGTTGACTTTGCCAGCAAGCCATTGGCATTGGCTATTCAGCCTGACTTAAACAATATCCAGATTGGAGATTTGCTAGCGGCATTCTTTGACTTTGAGCGGCTATCAGGACTCGGAGCACTGGATCTGGACATGAAAACCAAAGGTGCCGACGTTAAACAGATGTTGCAGAATCTTAATGGAACCGGCCATATCAACCTGTCAGATGGGGCCCTGATGGGGATTGATATCGAAAAGCTGATTACTTCCGGTTTAAGTCTACAGAGCCTGAATAAAGAAAATTACAGCGGCAAAACCGTATTTGCTGGCTTAAAAGGCGACCTGAAAGCTAACAATGGGGTGATTGACCTGTCCAATTTTGCCATTAACTCACCAGTGTTTGATCTGGTGGGCAAGGCTATGACCGATGCCAATAAAGAAAGTATCGGTGGTAGTTTCCAGCTAGTCCTAAAAGGTGCTTTGAAGGAGCAGGTCGAAGCTAAATATCCTAAATTAAAGGATAAGAAGCTACCTTTTGAACTGAAAGGCACCTGGGCTGAGCCGAAGGCCAATATTGATTATGAAGCCATTTTAAAAGCGGAGTATCAGGGAAAAATTGATGAGAAAAAAGAAGAGCTGGAAGACAAAGTCAAAGATGAGCTGGAGGATAAGCTCGGTGACTTTCTGAAAAAGAAACGTTAGTAATCAATAGTGTCACTATCGTCACTTTATGCGCCCTCATTTGAGGGCGTTTTGTTAAATGATTTAAAAGCAACTAAACCCTTTGCCAATGAAAGGCATCAAAAAGGTGTATTAACAAATAATGAGGGTTAACAATGAAAACATTAGTCTACACAGGTGCCATAGTCGCTTTATCAGTTTTTGGTGCAGCTGCTCAGGCAGAAGAAAGCAAAAGCTTTTCACAAACTTATGATTTCAGTGCTACCGGCTCTGTCTCGGTAGAAAATATAAACGGCAGCATTGATATCAGTGGTTGGGACAAAGATGAGATCGCGCTGGAGTATGTTATTACAGCGGACAACCAGAAAGATCTGGAGCGTATCGAAGTCATCATTGACCATAGCGAAAAAGATTTTGATGTCGAAGTTGATTTTAAAAGCAGAGGCATGTTTAGCTGGGGTGGTGGTTCCGGTGAAGTTGATTTTGTCTTGAAAGTACCCAATAAAGCCAAGCTAAATTCAATTGACTCAGTCAATGGCGCTATAACCATTAAGGATATGCGCAGTGATGTTCAGGCCGATGCAGTTAACGGAAAAATCACCATTGAAGGTTCATCCGGTGATGTATCTGCCGATACAGTCAACGGCAAAATCGTTATTCGTATGAACCGTTTAGGCTCCTCGCAAAGAGTGAGCGCTGATAGCGTAAATGGTGATATCACACTGTTCGCTCCTGCCGATGCTTCTTTCAAGTTGTCCTCAGAAACCCTAAATGGCGACCTGAGTAATGAATTCGGTATTGAAGTGGATGAAGGTGAGTATGTTGGGGCTGAAATGAACGGTACCTACAATGGTGGTGGCGCTAACTTGTCATTTGATACGGTTAATGGCGATATCGAGCTTCGTAAGAATTAATCGATAAACTACAAAGTGAAAGAGTTGAACACCCCTTAGTCATCGTTTGAGACTAGATTGGCGGATTCTAATATTGAATCCGCTTTTTTGTGGCTGTTGTTTATGGTTTAAAAAGTAGCACTGTATCAGCCGAAATGATTTTTAATCTTAAGTCCCACTGATCGGCCATCCATTGAAAGGTTTGATCCGAGTAGAAGCTGACATGGGTTGGGTCATTTTTGTAATGCCAGCGCGCAAAGGCATCTTTATCAATCCAGCGTTTGGTCATGACGCCGAGAATACCTCCGGGTTTGAGCATTTGCATGAGCAGCGGGATGGTCTCAGAAGGTTGATGTAGGTGCTCGAAGACTTCGGTACTGGTGATAAAGTCGTAGCTTCGCTCGAGCAGGTCTGGCAGGTTGGCATAGAAGGGATCATAGTTCTCCATTGAAAAGCCGCGTTCAGACATCATTATGGATAGGGTAGGGCCTGGCCCGCAGCCAAAATCAAGGCCCTGAGCCTGCTCTGGCAGGTATTTGGTCAATGGATTTAATAATCGACAGAGGAACTGTCGGTAGCCTTGATCATCCGGAGAGTTTTGATGGAGATCGTATTGAGACTTCTCCTCAGTGGCTGATAACAGCTGATGTTTGGGTACAAACACCAGGTCACAAACCTGACACTGCAAGTAATCCCGCTGTTTGTCGGTATGAAAGTGCAAAGTTTGGTGGTTCAGGCAAAGAGGGCAAGTCATCGGCAATCTTTTACGTTAAAATAGCGCAAACACGAAAAGTATCATTTTAATGGCATTAGTTACATTACAACAAGTCGAAGTCAGTTATGGCGGTCCCGCCTTACTCAACAAAGTCGATTTCAGCATTGAACCCGGTGAACGGGTCTGTCTTATCGGGCGCAATGGCGTGGGTAAATCAACGCTACTCAAAGTTATCAACCGCGAGATTGTTCCGGATGATGGTGATATCCGTTTTGTACAGGGCATTAAAGTCGCAAAGCTCACCCAGGAAGTTCCATCAGGCACCAGCGGTAGCGTGTTTGATGTTGTGGCAGAAGGTCTGGGTGAAGCCGGGGCGCTGATTAAAGAATTTCACCATTTAACCCAATCCACCGACGATGCATCAATGCAGAAGTTGGCACGAGTGCAGGAAAAGATCGAAGAGATTAACGGCTGGGCGATGGATCAGAAAGTCGAGACGGTGATTAACCGATTAAGTCTAGATGCTGAAAAATCTTTTGATGAATTGTCGGGCGGTATGAAAAGACGGGTCCTGTTGGCCAAAGCTCTGGTGGAGCAGCCTGATATTTTGTTGCTGGATGAGCCGACTAACCATTTGGATGTCGAGTCTATTGAATGGTTGGAAAATTTCCTCAAAGCCTACGAAGGCAGTTTGCTGTTTATTACCCATGACCGTCGCTTCCTGAAAAACCTGGCTACTCGAATTGTTGAAGTTGATCGTGGGCAATTAACTTCATGGCCAGGAGATTATGAAAACTTTTTGCGTAGAAAGGCAGAGCAGTTAGCCGCTGAAGAAAAGCAAAATCAGGACTTTGATAAAAAGCTGGCTCAGGAAGAAGTGTGGATTCGTCAGGGCATAAAAGCGCGCCGGACCCGTAACGAAGGTCGTGTCAGAAGGTTGGAGGCAGCCAGAAAAGAGCGCGCCGAACGCCGTAACCTGATTGGCAATGTGAAAATGCAGGCTCAGGATGTGGAAGCGTCTGGCAAAAAGGTTATCGAAGCCAAAAACATTCATCATGGCTACGAAGGGCGAACTTTAGTTGAGGACTTTTCGACCTTGATCATGCGCGGTGATCGAATCGGTATTATTGGCCCCAACGGTGTCGGTAAAACGACCCTGATTAATATTTTGCTGGGTGAGTTAAAGCCAGATCGTGGTGAGGTGAAGCTAGGCACTAAATTAGAAATTGCCTACTTTGATCAGCATCGTGCTCAGTTGGATGAAAAGCAATCTGCGATGGACAATGTGTCGGGTGGCAAAGACTTGATGACTATTAATGGTCAGCCGCGTCATGTTATCAGTTACTTGCAGGATTTCTTATTTACTCCTGAGCGCGCACGCGCACCGATTACCGCATTGTCGGGAGGTGAACGAAATCGACTGTTGCTGGCCAAAATATTAGCCAAGCCTTCGAACCTGTTAATTCTGGATGAGCCAACCAATGATCTGGATATCGAAACTTTAGAGCTGCTCGAAGAAATGCTGGATAACTATCCGGGTACATTAATGTTGGTCTCACACGATCGTGATTTTTTGAATAATGTGGTGACCAGCACAATTGCCTTTGAAGGAAATGGTATTGTTAAAGAGTACGTAGGCGGTTATGACGATTGGTTACGACAAAAGCCGGCGGACAAAACAGCTTCGTCAGGTAATAAGCTGGCTCAGGAAAAACAGAAAGATTCTGCTCAAGACGCAAAGCCTGTTCAGAAGAATCAAAAGAAAACGAAGAAGTTAAGTTACAAGGATCAGCTTGAACTGGATAAGTTACCCGAAGTATTGGCTGAGCTTGAACAGAAAATTGAAGAGATTCATGCTCAAATGAGCGATCCTGAATTTTATCAGCAGGATGGCGATAAGATTGCTCAGACTAAAGAGGCGTTGGAGCAGCTAGAAGCAGAACTGGAGCAGAAGTTTGAGCGTTGGGAAGCGCTGGAAGCAATGAAGAACGGCATCTAAAGCTGTCGTAAAAAAGTAGTTACAAGTGAATTGAGGTGTTGTATGTCACAAGATGATTTTGAGCTTTTTAAAAAAGAGTTGTCCGATGTTCAGCGCCTGGAAAATGATCGTGTCAATTTGCATCAGTCGAAAGAAGGGCCAAGCATAGCTCAGCAGGCGCGACGCGAAGCCGCACTGGGACGCAAGCCCAATGTGGACCCTAATTATTTAAGCACTGACTTTGTTGAGCCGGTTTTGCCGAACGATTGGCTCGAATATAAAAAAGATGGTGTTCAGGAAGGGGTTTATAAGAAGTTGCGACTGGGTAAGTATCCGATTGATGCACATATTGATTTACATCGTCGCAGCGTTAAGGAAGCACGCGATGATGTGTTCTATTTTATCAATGGCAGTTTGAAGCGTGGCAAGCGGACGGTCCTGATAACTCATGGCAAAGGTGAGCGCAGTCATCCGCAGGCGGTACTCAAAAGCCATGTTAATCATTGGTTGAAACAGCATGAGTCTGTTCTAGCTTTTCACTCGGCTCAAAAGCAGCATGGTGGCCTGGGCTCGGTTTATGTTTTGTTGAAGAAAAATGATGAAGAAAAACAAATTAACCGAGAGTTATTTAATAAGGGTTTTGGCAAGAAACTGTAATCAAGCCAGGAGCTTGGTTGCAGCAAGGCGAGGACAATAATATGGACAAACATTCTGATAATAAAGATTTGATTGAGCTTGAGGCTGAGCATGAAGAGCCGTCCAGCGCCAACAAGGATACCTGGGACAGAACCAGAGAGTTAGTTTTATTGCAAGTCAAATTAGGTATAGACGCTATTCGCGATTTCGTATTAATGCCGGTAGCACTTTTTTGTTATATTTTGGACTTCGGTGAGCGAGATAAAGACCAGCCAAGCTATTGGGATCGGTTAATGGCCTGGGGACGTCGCAGCGATCACCATATTAATTTATTCAAACATCGTCGTTCATACAAAAAGGGTTATATGACGATTGACGATGCAGTAAATATCGTCGAAGAGACTATACGCAAGGAAGTGAAAAATGGGGAATATTCTGAGCAGGTGGTTAACAAGGTTAAAGAAAAGTTTAAAAACCGCAGTAACCACTAAATTCATAATCCCAACACAAGGATTTTGTATGTATGTTAACAAGTGGCCAGCGCTTATCGGCTGTCTAGTCTTGTGCCTTAGTCACGTATCCATTGCTGCCAATGATCTGCCTTTTGCAGAGCAGGAACTCAAAGATCCGGATACCTTTGTCACCATTACCATTGAGAATGATCTGTTTGCCGGCGAGGATGGCGGTTACACCAATGGATTTGGCTATAGCTGGGGGCGTGGGCCTTATCAGACATTAGAGGAAACCAATAGTCCTGAGTGGTTACAGTCTATGGCTCAAGTGTTTGGTGTGCATGATGATGCGGAACACTTCAATGCTGCGACCTATAGTATCTTTCAAGGGATACAAACTCCTGCCGATATTACCAATCCTAATTTTGAGCCCAATGATTTACCTTACGCCGGTATTCTCGGCTGGCGTGGTACGATCCATTCCTGGACCGAAGATAGAGCGGATCAGTTTAACCTGGTACTGGGTATGGTTGGCCCCGCTTCATTGGCAGAGCAGTCACAGAAAGTGGTGCATAAAATTACCGGTTCTGACGAGCCCATGGGCTGGGATTACCAGTTACATAATGAGCCTGTTTTTGCTCTACAGGCGCGACGCAGCTGGCGTCATGAAATCAGCAATGGCGATGGTCATGGTCTTGATTTTATCGGCATTCTGGAAGCCAGTGGCGGGAACTATACTTCTTATGTCGCAGGAACCTATATGGTGCGCTGGGGATTAAATCTAGCTCGAACGCATGCCTCTATCAGCGTGTTACCTGGGCGCGGCATTAATCCTTTGGCAGGCACCAATTCTGAAGAGTATTACGTCTTTTTCGGTGTTCAGCCGCGCTATGTCTTCAATGATATTTTTGTCGACGGCAACACCTTCCGAGATAGCCCATCGGTTACCATCAAGAACGAAAGACTGATCTACTCAACTGGTTTTGTCTGGAACTGGAAAGACTGGGGGCTGTTGTTTTCGATAGCCGAAACCACCAGCACCTTTGAGGAACGAAAGGGCAATGCCCGGTTTGGGTCTTTGAGTATTAGTTATCGACTATAGGCTCTACTTTTAAAAGTCATATTTTGTACTTTGATATAGCTCTAGAATTATTTAATGGTACTAATTCAATATTAAGAAAATTATTTTTTTCGCCTTTCTGCGAGTTCCTTTTCTTTGCTTGTCCAAAGAAAAGGAACCAAAAGAAAAGACACTGTAATGTCAAGAACATGGGTAACAGTTTAGTCCAAATACATGGGTTACACTTTC